>NZ_JARESR010000005.1:0-325911 GCF_046028015.1 Paraburkholderia sp. RL17-383-BIF-A
GGAGCTACAGCTTTTCCGTATCGCCCGTCTTGGGCTGCCACTTCATCAAGCGACGCTCGCCCATACCGACGATGGCATCCAGAATCAGCGCGAACGCGGTCAGCACGAGGATCCCGGCAAACACGGTATTGATATCGAACGTGCCTTCCGCCTGCAAAATCAGATAACCGACGCCGCGCGCCGAGCCGAGATACTCCCCCACCACCGAGCCGACGAACGCCAGCCCCACTGAAGTATGCAAGCTGGAAAACACCCAGCTCATCGCACTCGGCAAGTAGACGAAGCGCAGCAACTGCTTGCGGTTCGCGCCGAGCATGCGCGCGTTGGCGAGCACGACCGGACTGACTTCCTTCACGCCCTGATAGACGTTGAAGAACACGATAAAAAACACCAGCGTGACGCCGAGCGCCACCTTGGACCAGATACCGAGGCCAAACCACACACCGAAGATCGGCGCAAGAATCACGCGCGGCATCGAGTTGGCGGCTTTGATATACGGATCGAATAGCGCGCTCGCGAGCGGCGACAACGCGAGCCACAGGCCTACGCCGAGTCCGAGCGCGGTGCCGAGCGTAAACGCGAGCACGGTTTCGACCAGCGTGATCCACAGGTGCAGATAGATCTCGCCGCCCGTGAACCATTCCCAGATCCGCTGCAACACCTTCTGCGGCTCGCCGAAGAAGAACGCCGCTTTGTTCGGGTCGTCGAAATAGAACGCCGGCAACAGCGTGGGACTGGTCAGCACGTACCAGAGCACGAAGCACAGCACGAGCAGCAGCCATTGCCAGATCACCAGATTCGCCCGGTTCGGGCGCAACGTCTTCCACATGACTCGGTTTGCCTTCGACGATTAATGGACACTAACCAGGGACGCCAACCCATGACGCCAATACGTGACGCAATGACGTGACGCGCCTAAACAGCCGTGAGTTGCTGTTGATAGCCCTTGAGCACCTCATCGCGCAGCACGCTCCAGATCTGCGCATGCAATTCGACGAAGCGCGGATGCGCGCGGATTTCCGCCACATCACGCGGACGCGGCAGATCGATCGTGAATTCGCCGATCGGATGCGTGCCCGGCCCCGCGGACAGCACCACCACGCGGTCGGACATGGAGATCGCTTCGTCGAGATCGTGCGTGATGAACAACACCGCTTTGCGTTTGGCCGCCCACAGGTCGAGCAACTCGTTTTCCATCAACTGACGCGTCTGGATATCGAGCGCGGAAAACGGCTCGTCCATCAGGATGATGTCGGGATCGAGAATCAGCGTCTGCGCCATCGCGACGCGCTTGCGCATGCCGCCCGATAGTTGATGCGGATAACGATCGCCGAAACCGCCGAGGCCGACGCGTTTTAACCACTCGTCGGCTTTCACGCGTGCTTCAGCGGGCGGCACGCCATGAAAAGCGAGGCCGGCCATGACGTTGTCGATGGCCGAGCGCCACGGCATCAGCGCGTCGGCCTGGAACATATAACCAGCGCGCCGGTTGATGCCCTGAAGCGGCTCGCCGAACACGCTGACCGTGCCCGACGACGGCCCCAGCAGACCCGCCCCGACATTGAGCAGCGTGGATTTACCGCAGCCGGTCGGGCCGACCACCGAGACGAATTCGCCCGGCGCGATGCGCAAGGTAGTGTCCTTCACCGCGGTGTAGCGCTGCGCGCGATTGTCGCGCGCAGCGAACGTGCAGGTGATGTTGTCGAGCGCCAGTGCGGCAACTGTCATCGTTCAGCTCGCTTCGAAGATCGGATTCGGTGTGTGATCGCGTCATGGCAAACGGGCCCGCGGCGAGCGCGGCGAAGGTGGTGGCCGCCGCCTCGCGGCCCGCTCGCCCTCACCCGGCTCACGCCTTGACGGTGCTCAGCGCTTTCTTGACGAAGTCGTTGGTCCACGTCTTCGACAGATCGATCGGCTTGCCCTGGACGTTCGGGTCGAACGCCTGCAATGTCTTCAGCGAGGTCGCGGGGCCGTCCGCCGGCATCAGGCCGTCGGGCGACATGGCTTCCTTCACGTGCTGCCACGCGTCCAGATACACCGCGCGGTCGCCGAGCAGATAGCCTTCCGGCACCGTGTTGATCAATTCGCTGCCGGTCGCCGTTTGCAGCCACTTGAGCGCGCGCACCATCGCGTTGGTCAGCGCCTGCGTGGTATTGGGATTCTTCGTGATGAAGCTTTGCGACGCATACAGGCAACCCGCCGGCATGTCGCCGCCGAACACGCTGCGCGTATCGGCGAGCGTACGCGTATCCGACACGACGCGAATCTCGCCGGTGCGTTCGAGCTTGGTCATCACCGGGTCGAGATTGGCGAGAGCGTCGATCTGCCCCGACTGCAACGCGGCGATCGCGCCGGCGCCCGCGCCCACGCCGATGAAGGCGACGTCTTTCGCGGTCAGCCCGGCTTTCGCCAACACAAAGCTCGCCATGATCGAGGTCGACGAACCCGGCGCGGTCACGCCGATTTTCTTGCCCTTCAGATCGGCAATCGATTTGTAGTTCGGCATGGTCTTCTTCGAGACCGCCAGCACGATCTGCGGCGCGCGTCCCTGCAGGACGAATTCGCGGAACATCTGTTTTTGCGCCTGCAGCAGCAAGGTGTGCTCGAACGCGCCGGACACCACGTCCGCGCTGCCGCCAACCGCCGCCTTCAACGCCTGCGAGCCGCCGGCGAAGTCGGAAATCTCGACCTCGAGCCCTTCGTCCTTGAAGTAGTTGCGACGCTCGGCGATGGTGAGCGGCAAGTAGTAAAACAGGTTCTTGCCGCCGACCGCGATCGCCACCTTGGTGGTTTCAGGTTTGCCCTGCGCGAAAGCGAGCGGTGTGGCGGCGAGCGAGGCGCCCGCGAGCGCGGCCGTACCGGCGAGAAAGCTTCTCCGTTGCATGGTCTCGAGTCTCCAAACTTTTGTTGTCCGTTGTTTCGGCTTTATTGTTTGCCGCGGCGTGCACACTCAAACTATTTGTTGCGCGTGCAACCTTGCAATGTGGTCAGAATCATAACCTAGCGACTGCAGGACTTCATCGGTATGTTCACCCAGTTCCGGGCCCAGCCAGCGCGTCTCGCCGGGCGTTGCCGAGAGCTTGGGCGTGACCGACGGCAGCGTGATTTCCTGGCCGTCCTGCCACTTGAAGCGCTGGATCATCTGGCGCGCCATGAACTGCGGATCGGTGAACATGTCCGCCACGCTGTAGATGCGGCCCACCGGTACGTCGGCCGCATTCAGCACGGCGAGGGCTTCGTCGATGGTGCGCGTGGCAAGCCACGCGGCGATCGCACCGTCGATTTCCTGGGTGCGCGGCACGCGGCCGTCGTTGTGCGCGAGCGCCGGGTCGTTGGCGAGATCCTCGCGGTCGATTGCGATCATCAGGCGCTTGAAGATCGGATCGCTATTGCCGCCGATCACGATGCTGCCGTCGCGGCACGGATACGTATTGGA
Source organism: Paraburkholderia sp. RL17-383-BIF-A (assembly GCF_046028015.1). Taxonomy (NCBI): domain Bacteria; kingdom Pseudomonadati; phylum Pseudomonadota; class Betaproteobacteria; order Burkholderiales; family Burkholderiaceae; genus Paraburkholderia; species Paraburkholderia sp. RL17-383-BIF-A. The sequence goes on from NZ_JARESR010000005.1 coordinate 3,437, forward strand.
CGGCACGATACCCGGCAGCGACGCGCCGGTGCGCTCGCGCACCATGCCGTACACGCCGTATTCGGGCACCACGCTCTCCATCATGTTGAAGACGGCCTCGTAGAGCGCGACATCGACCACCTGCCCCTTGCCGCCGTTCACCTGCTTGTGATGCAGCGCCATCAGCGCACCGATCACGCCGTGCAGCGCGGCAATCGAATCGCCGATCGAAATGCCGATACGCGGCGGCGGCAAATCCGGATAGCCGGTGATATGACGCAAGCCGCCCATCGATTCGGCGATTGCGCCGAAGCCAGGCCGGTCGCGATACGGACCGGTCTGGCCGTATCCGGACAGGCGCACCATGACGAGTCCGGGGTTTTCCGCGGACAGCACGTCGTAGCCGAGACCGAGTTTCTCCAGCAAGCCCGGCCGGAAATTTTCGACGACGATATCCGCTTCCTTCGCGAGGCGCCGCACGATCTCCTTGCCCTCTTCGGCCTTCAGATTGATCGTGACGGATTTCTTGTTGCGCGCCTGCACGGCCCACCAGAGCGACGTGCCGCCAACTTCCGGATAGAGTTTGCGCCATTTGCGCAGCGGGTCGCCGCCCTTGGGATCTTCGATCTTGATGACGTCGGCGCCGAATTCGCCGAGAAAGCGCGCGGCGAACGGACCGGCGATCAGCGTGCCCAGTTCCAGCACCTTGACGCCGGCGAGCGGGCCGGTTTTGTTCTGAGGCGCGGCGCTCGCGTTTGATTCAGGGGTGACGCTCATGTGTCTCCTTGGTTCTGGTCCTGGCGCGCGCCGCGTTGCGTTCCCGCCGATGCCTCGGGCTACATCGAGCGGCGGTCGAGCATTGCGCGGGCAATCGTGCCGGCGTCGACATACTCGAGTTCGCCGCCCACCGGCACGCCGCGTGCGAGACGCGTGACGGCGAGTCCGCGCGCCTTGAGCGTCTGCCCGAGGTAATGCGCGGTCGCCTCGCCTTCGTTAGTGAAATTGGTTGCGAGCACGACTTCCTTGACGACGCCATCGGAAGCGCGTTTGACGAGCCGGTCGAAATGAATCTCCTTCGGACCGATGCCGTCGAGCGGACTCAGGCGTCCCATCAGCACGAAATAGAGCCCGCGATAAGTCATGGTCTGCTCGAGCATGATCTGATCGGCGGGTGTCTCGACGACGCACAACAACGTGGGATCGCGCTCCTCGTCGAGACAGACCTCGCAGATCTGCGCTTCGGTGAAGGTGTTGCACTTCTCGCAGTGCTGCAGATGCTCGGTGGCGAACAGCAGCGAGCGGCCGAGTTTTTCGGCGCCGTCGCGGTCGTGCTGCATCAGATGGTACGCCATGCGTTGCGCGGACTTCGGCCCGACACCGGGCAGCGCGCGCAGCGCTTCGACGAGCGCCGACAAGGCGGAGGGTTGTTTCATGCGGATCGGCGTCGAAGTGAGTAGTGCCCGGCTATACGGGTGGCGATACAGGTAATTCGATCGGCTTCAATCATTCCGACGACGGCCCGAACCGGTGCGCGCGAGGTGCATCTCGGCCAGGCCACGGCCAGTTGGATCAAACCGGCACGCGCGCAGTGCGAGCGGCGCTGGCAGCCGCTACAGCACCGACAGCACGCACCGCTCGCGCTTTGTGGCGCGGTTCACGCCGCGGCAATAGCAGCCGCAGCGCGGACACCGCCTTGCGGCGGCGTCGGTCAGAACGGCAGCTTGAAGCCCGGCGGCAGCGGCAGGCCCGAGGTCATGCCGCCCATCTTTTCCTGGGCGGTGGCTTCGGCCTTGCGCACGGCGTCGTTGAATGCAGCGGCGACGAGGTCTTCCAGCATGTCCTTGTCGTCGGCGAGCAGGCTCGGGTCGATCGACACGCGGCGCACGTCGTTCTTGCAGGTCATCGTCACCTTCACGAGACCGGCGCCCGACTGCCCCTCGACTTCGATCAGCGCGAGTTGCTCCTGCATCTTCTTCATGTTTTCCTGCATCTGCTGGGCTTGCTTCATCAGCCCGGCGAGTTGGCCTTTCATCATGGACATGCTCCTTCTTGATAGCGTGAAATTCGGAAATCGGGCGCGTAATGACGTATCGCGCGGCGAATCAGTGGACCGACGGCGCGCCGTTCGAGCCGGCGTCCGGAGTAATCGGGCGGATCGAGCCGGGCACGATGCTCGCGCCGAACTCGCGGATCAGCGACTGCACGAACGGATCGGCACTGATCTCGCGCTCCGCTTCCTGCTGACGCTGCGCGCGCTGGGCGGCGTCATGCGCGGCGGCCGTGCGGCGCGCCGGACCGACTTCGACCAGCACGTCGACAGTCTGGCCGAGCCTGTCGGCGAGCGCGGTTTTCAGTTTGGCGACCTGCGAGGCTTCGGCATACTGCGGCACAGGCACGTTCAGTTTGAGCGTGTTGCCTTCGAGCGCCATCAGTTCGCTGTTGAACGCAAGCTGATACGAAATGCCCTTGAGCGGCAGGTCGACGGCGAGCGCCGGCCAGTCACCCTTGAAGCCCAGCGCATCGAGCGGCACGGCGGGCGGCAGCGGACGTTGATCGACAACCGGCGCCGGCGTGGGCGCGGCACTCACGCGGACGTCGTCCGGGCCGCTGTCGAACACCGGCATGTAACCGTCGTCCGGCAGGCCGTAATAGCCTTCGTCCGCAGCCGTGAGCGGCATGTATTCGTCAGGCGGCATATCGTCCCACGGCGGCACCGACGAGCCGTTCTGCTCGGCGCCACTACGCTGGGCCGGTGACGCGGACGCTGACGGCCGAGCCGCAGGCGCTGCAGGCGCGGCGTCCTGCTGCGGCGCACGGCGCGGCGTGCCCGGCGTCGGCACGGGAACGACCACGCGCGGTGCGGCCGGTTTCGGCGTGGCCGGCGCGGCGGGCTTCGCGGCAGAGGCGGCAGAGGCTCGGCCACGATCCGAGGACACCTTCAAACCGGCGCTGCGCAAGACGTCGAGAGCGGCGCTCGCGCCACCTGCGCGACGTGGCGCGGAGTCGGCTGCGGGCGGCGGCTCTTGCGACGGCGCCGCTGCGGCAGCTTGCTCACTGCGCGCAAGCGCGGCGGCTGCCGGTGCGCTTAGTGAAGACGCGGGTGCTGCGTCATCGAGCGCTGCGGTCGCGGAGACTTCATTCGAAGCTGGTTCGTTAAGGCCCGCATCTGCGGAAAAATCGTTCGAAGCCGCACCGTTGAATCCCGCGCTTGCGGAGACTTCATTCGAAGCCGGATCGCTGAGATCAGTGCCCGCGGAAACGCCATTCGCTACCGGATTGGCGGGCGCGTCGTCCCACGGCGCCAACGCGGGTGCTCGGGCAGTCACTGACGTCGGCGCCGAATTCGATTCGTCAACACCCGCCGCCGACTCGGCAATGACTGCCGGTTCCGCGGCAGGCGATTGCACTGCTGACGTGCCCTGAACGGAATTGGCTGGCGCCGCTTGAATCCCACCAACTGCCGCCCGCGCTTCAACTGGATTATTGGCGTGCTCCGCAGCACGCGTTGCGGATTCGACCGATGCGTGAACCTCAGCGCCCTTGTCAGCCAGCGCAGCGTCGCGAAACTGTGTTTCACGAACGGGCGCGGCAACGTTCAATTGCGCCTCCCGCGAAGCTCCCGGTACGGCGCTCGAAGCCGTGACCGCCGGCGAACCCGACGCGCCGCGTTCAGCGGCCACTGCCGGCGCACCGGTGCGCCTCGCCCCACCCGACCCTGCCTGGCCAGCCGCGCGCGAGCCACCCACCGCCCCACCGCCGCCGCCCGTAGGCGCCGGTTCGAACGCCAGCATGCGCAACAGCGTCATGGTGAAGCCGGCGTATTCGTCGGGAGCGAGACCCAGTTCGCTCCTGCCGATCGTCGCGATCTGATAGAACAACTGCACCTGTTCGGCGCTGAGCGCTTCAGCGAAGCGGCGCAAATCGCTCGCCTCGGGCCACTCGTCCAGCACCGACGACGGAGCGAACTGCGCCCACGCGACCCGATGCAGCAGACTCGCCAGATCCTGCAACGCCGTCGAAAACGACAGGCTGCGCAACGCCATCTCGTCGGCCACCGCGAGGACCGCGGCGCCATCGCCATCGGCAAGCGCGTCGAGCAGACGAATCAGGTAACTCTGATCGAGCGCGCCGAGCATGCCGCGCACCGCTTCTTCATTCACCTGATTGGCCGAATAGGCAATCGCCTGATCGGTCAGCGAGAGCGCGTCGCGCATCGAGCCGTCGGCCGCGCGCGCGAGCAGGCGCAGCGCCTGGGCGTCGTACGGCACCTTCTCTTCGCCGAGAATGTGCTCGAGATGCGAGACGATATGGCCGGCGGGCATCTGCTTCAGATTGAATTGCAGACAGCGCGACAGCACCGTGACCGGAATCTTTTGCGGGTCCGTGGTGGCGAGAATGAACTTGACGTGCGCGGGCGGCTCTTCCAGCGTCTTCAGCATCGCGTTGAAGGCGTGATTGGTGAGCATGTGCACTTCGTCGATCATGTAGACCTTGAAGCGCGCATCCACCGGCGCATACACGGCGCGCTCCAGCAGCGCCGCCATTTCGTCGACGCCGCGATTACTCGCCGCGTCCATCTCCACATAATCGACAAAGCGGCCCTCGTCGATCTCACGGCACGCACGGCACACGCCGCACGGCGTGGAGGTCACGCCGGTTTCGCAATTCAGCGCCTTGGCGAAGATGCGCGACAGCGTGGTTTTGCCGACGCCGCGCGTGCCGGTAAACAGATAGGCATGGTGCAGACGGCCGCCGTCGAGCGCGTGCGTGAGCGCGCGCACCACGTGCTCCTGTCCGACGAGCGAAGCGAAATCCTTCGGCCGCCATTTGCGTGCGAGAACTTGATAGGTCATCCGGAAATTGTATCAGTAACAATGCCGCCCAAAACCGATTCGCGACAGCGCACGAACGCATGCTGCCACTTGATTGAAACTGCCTAATGAACCGATAGAAAAAAATAGACGAGGTGCGCGAAGAATCACCACTCAGCATGGCGGCATGCGTCGGCACTCAGGGTAAAACAGGAGATGGAAAGTTTTGCGGCAGAACCCGCGCAGAACGAACAACTAGAGAACAACGAAAAACAAAAAGGAAGGGTGACGAGCCTGACCCTCGGCACTGGTGGAAAACGGCTGTGGCTGCTTCGTTCCCGACCTGACCAGGTTGACCGCACCTCCATGCGAGGAGGCCCGTCACGAAACATTCTATCACCGCTTGGCCCGTCGCGCGACTGTTAATACGACCAAAGTGCGAATGGCGCGCTGAATCGCAACCTTCGCACCATATATAGACAACGGCGGGCGCAGGTCGAGGCCGGCGCCGACAATGCCACTTGAGTTTGGCGGCCGGGCCACCACATAGGTGGCGTCATGGTTGATGAAACACGGTGGCACTTCATCGGCAGCCGTTGGCCCCGCTGCCCCTGATGAGTACTATCGCCCCCGGCAACGCATAGCGAATTAAGCTAAACTGCCATACGGATGACCCGCGAGAGCGAGCCTTCTGCATATTCCGTAACAGGTGTTCACCGTGCTCACCTTTTCCGGCGTGTGTCGGCAAGGCTTCGATTGCGGCAAAGCGAACGGAAGTTTCCTTAGGTTTAGACGTATCGTGGCGAGCAATTCAGGCGGGCCTCGAACCGATAGAGGTATTCATACAATGAGCGAACAAATCAAGCATATTAGCGACGCATCGTTCGAACAGGACGTCGTGAAATCCGATAAACCCGTGCTGCTCGATTTCTGGGCTGAATGGTGCGGCCCGTGCAAGATGATCGCGCCGATCCTCGACGAAGTCGCGAAGGATTACGCCGATCGCCTGCAAATCGCCAAGATCAACGTCGACGAGCACCAATCGACGCCGGTCAAGTTCGGCGTGCGCGGCATTCCTACGCTGATCCTCTTCAAGAACGGCGCTGTTGCCGCACAGAAAGTCGGCGCATTGTCGAAATCGCAACTCACCGCGTTCCTCGACGGCAACCTGTAAATGCGGCGCATCGGCACGCTCGGGGGCCTCTGAGGCCCGCGGGCGAGTCGCGTTGAGCGTGTTGTCAGCCGGCAACACGCTCAACAAGAAAGATGCCATGCCGTCGCACTGACGGAAATTGGCGTGTGCTATGCTAGAATCCGCAAAACGTCGAAAAGACGTGTAAGTCCTTGAGCGGTTCCGCTCACTCTCCTCCCAGATTTCATTTCGTCGCACCTTCTCCTGCGGGTTCTCCGTATGCATTTATCCGAGCTTAAGACTCTGCACGTGTCCGAATTGATCGAGATGGCCAATGGCCTCGAGATCGAAAGTGCGAACCGCCTGCGCAAGCAGGAATTGATGTTCGCAATTCTAAAAAAACGAGCCAAAACGGGCGACACGATCTTCGGCGACGGCACGCTCGAAGTGCTGCCGGACGGCTTCGGCTTCCTGCGTTCGCCGGAAACCTCGTACCTCGCCAGCACGGATGATATTTACATCAGCCCGTCGCAAATCCGCCGCTTCAACCTGCATACGGGTGACACGATCGAAGGCGAAGTACGCACGCCGAAAGACGGCGAACGCTATTTCGCGCTGGTGAAGGTGGACAAGGTCAACGGCCAGCCGCCGGAAGCCTCGAAGCACAAGATCATGTTCGAAAACCTGACGCCGCTGCACCCGAACAAGGTGCTGCTGCTCGAACGTGAAATGCGTGGCGAGGAAAACGTCACGGGCCGCATCATCGATATGATCGCGCCGATCGGTAAAGGCCAGCGCGGCCTGCTGGTCGCATCGCCGAAGTCGGGTAAGACCGTGATGCTTCAGCACATCGCTCACGCGATCAAGCAGAACCATCCGGATGTCGTGCTGTTCGTGCTGCTGATCGACGAACGCCCGGAAGAAGTGACCGAAATGCAGCGTTCGGTGGCGGGCGAAGTGATCGCCTCCACGTTCGACGAACCGGCTGCCCGTCACGTTCAAGTCGCCGAAATGGTGATCGAAAAAGCCAAGCGCCTCGTCGAAATGAAGAACGACGTGGTGATTCTGCTGGACTCGATCACGCGTCTCGCGCGCGCTTACAACACCGTCGTGCCGGCCTCGGGCAAGGTGCTGACGGGCGGTGTCGACGCCAACGCGCTGCAACGTCCGAAGCGCTTCTTCGGCGCCGCGCGCAATATCGAAGAAGGCGGCTCGCTGACCATCATCGGCACGGCGCTGATCGAAACCGGCAGCCGCATGGACGACGTGATTTACGAAGAATTCAAGGGCACCGGCAACATGGAAGTGCACCTGGAACGTCGCCTTGCTGAAAAGCGCGTTTATCCGTCGATCAACCTGAACAAGTCCGGCACGCGCCGCGAAGAACTGCTGATCAAGCCGGAAGTGCTGCAAAAGATCTGGGTGCTGCGCAAGTTCATTCACGACATGGACGAAGTCGAGTCGATGGAATTCCTGCTCGACAAAATCCGTCAGACGAAGAGCAACTCCGAGTTCTTCGACATGATGCGCCGTGGTGGTGGCAGCTAAAGCCTTGGGGTGATTTAGCCGCACTAGCCGCATCATCTGCATCGCATCAAAAGCCGCTCGCCGCAAACGAGCGGTTTTTTTTCGTCCGCCTTTCGCCGGTCCGGCGCGGCACACTCACCCAACCGGCTCTCGGCCATCAACCCCGCCGAGCCGGCCAACATGTACGTGAACGTACACGTTGAAGTACAATGCCGGCAGTCCATCTTATTCACCGCAAGCCATGTCGAAGGACTCACCCACTCTGCTGACCGTGCGAGACGCCGCCGAACGCCTCGGCGTCACACCGCGTACGCTGAAATACTACGAGGAACGCGGCCTCGTCTCGCCCACGCGCAGCGAGGGCCGCTACCGGCTCTACGACGAGGAAGACCTTAAGCGCTTCGGCCGCATTCTGCGTTTGCGCTCGCTCGGTTTCTCGCTGCACGGCATTACCGAGATGCTCAAGCAACCGCTCGAACCCGTCGACGGTCGCCACCGCTACTCGACCGAATCGCTGCAGCAGATTCACGACGCCATCGCCCAACAGGTTAAAGCGCTCGACGCGCGCATCGAAAGCATGCGGCGCGAACTGAAGGAAGCGCAGAAGCTGCGCGCCGAACTGAGCCCCGACCTCGACTATCTCCGGCGGCGCCTCGCCGGCGAGAATGCCGACGCATTGCTCGAGCAGCGCCGCAACGCACGCGCCAAGGCAAGCGGCACGTCGCACGCAAAGCGCGGCAAGACCCCGGGCCAATCCACGGCGGGCGAATCCTCGCCAGACGACTCCACGCCGGGCGACTCCTCGCCGGGCAAATCCTCATGAGTACGACGTCGTGCCGGACACCGCTGTTCAGTGTCGAGAAACTGCGCGGCGATTTCTTCCCCTGGGTGCTGGCCGTCGTCACCGGCCTCGACTATTTCGACAACTCGATCTTCTCGTTCTTCACCAGCTATATCGCCGGCGGCGTCAATGCATCGCCCGACGAACTCGTCTGGGCGTCGAGCGCCTATGCGGTCGCGGCGGTGCTGGGCATTTTGCAGCAGCAATGGTGGGTTGAGCGTTTCGGCTACCGGCGCTACGTGACCGGCTGCATGCTGTTCTATTGCGCCGGCGCGGTGGCAGCGGCGCTGTGCGAATCGTCGATCGAACTGGCGTTCGCGCGCGGCATGCAGGGCTATTTCATCGGCCCGATGATGGGCACCTGCCGCATCCTGATCCAGATGAGTTTCAAGCCGCAGCAGCGGCCCGCAGCCACCCGCGCGTTCCTCGTGCTGATCGTCCTGAGCAGTGCGCTCGCGCCGCTGATCGGCGGCCAGTTGATCGCGCATTTCGGCTGGCGCGCGCTGTTCGCGTGCACGGCGCCCGTGGGCTTGCTGTTCGCCGTTCTGGCCTTGCTCGCGCTGCCCGACTCCGGCAACCGCCTGCCCGAAGAACGCGGCGCCGCGCATTTCTGGCCGTACCTCATCTTCGCGTTCGCACAAGGCGCCCTGCAGATCGTGATGCAGCAGGTGCGCTTCCAGTTGTTCAGCGCCTCACCCGGGCTGATCCTGCTGACCGTCGCCGGGATCGTCGCGTTGGGCTGGTTCGCCTATCATCAGTGGCACCATCCGGCGCCGCTCGTGCGCCTCCATGCACTGCGCGAGAAGGTGTTCCAGGCCGGGCTCGTGCTCTACATGTTCTACTACTACATCTCGACCGTGTTCGGCTTTCTGATCTCGCGCTTTCTCGAAGGCGGTCTTGGCTATCCAGTCGAAAACACCGGGCAACTGGTCGGCGTGACATCGCTGATTTCGGCGAGCGCCCTGTTCGTCTATCTGCGCTATGCGAAACTGCTGCCGCGCAAGAAGTGGATCATCGTGCCGGGTTTCGCGGTGGCCGCGTTCGCCGCGGCGTGGATGACGCGCATGTCGCCCGGCGTCGGCGAAGCGGCGTTGATCGTCCCGCTGTTGTTGCGCGGCCTGCTGCTGTTGTTCATCGTGCTGCCGGTGGCTAATCTGACTTTCCGAATTTTCGCCATTGAAGAATTCACGCACGGCTACCGGTTGAAAAACATCGTGCGGCAGGTGACGATCTCGTTCGCGACCGCTTCCATGATCATCGTCGAGCAGCATCGGCAGGCGCTGCATGAAACCCGCCTCGCGGAGTTCGTGAATCCGTACAATCCGCTATTCCAGAACTCGCTAGCCGCGCTCACGAGAGGCCTGGCCGCCGCCGGCCGCTCGCCGTCCGAAGCGCACTCGCTGGCCATCGTGGAAATCAGCCGTACGGTCGCGCAACAGGCCAGCTTTCTCGCCTCGCTGGACGGCTTCTATTTCCTCGCCGGCGTGGCGATATGCGGCGGCATTTTCGCCGCGTGGCAAAAACAGATCGACTAAAGGTTGCATCAGGCCATGCTCTCGAAACTCACTCACTGGCTCGGCACACGCCGGCGCGAGCGCGCGTTGCGCGACTACGCGATCGACGACTCGCTCTGGCAAGCCACGCTCGACGGCCTGCCGTTTCTCGCGCATCTCGATGCGCCAGACCTCGTGCGTTTGCGTGAGCTGACGAGCCTGTTCCTTGCGCAAAAGGAATTTTCGACCGCGCACGAACTTGAGCTCACCGACGCAATGACCGTGGCGATCGCCGCCCAGGCGTGCCTGCCGGTACTGAATCTGAGCCTCGATCTGTATCGCGGCTGGGTCGGTGTGATCGTCTATCCGGGCGAATTCGTGATCCGCAAGACCGTCGAGGACGAAGATGGCGTAGTGCACGAGGTCGAGCAGGACGCGAGCGGCGAAGCGTGGGAAGGCGGCCCCGTGGTGTTGTCATGGGAAGACGCGCAGATGACGGACGGCACGGACGCCTACAACGTCGTGATCCACGAATTCGCGCACAAGATCGACATGCTGAACGGCGAGGCGGACGGCCACCCGCCGCTGATGCGCCGCTGGCACGCGCCGCTCGATGCGCAGGCGTGGGCCGACGTATTCGACCATGCGTACGACCACTTCTGCGCAAAAGTCGACGCGGTGCCGGAGCGTCGCTGGGCGAGATTCGAGCGCGATTCGCTGATCGATCCGTATGCGGCGGACCATCCATCGGAATTTTTTGCCGTTTGCAGCGAGGCGCTGTTTGTCAAACCGCAAGCGTTCGAAGCCGAATATCCGGAGCTTTACCGGCTGCTGGCGCGCTACTACCGGCAAGATCCCGCGCGAGTCGGCGTGACGTTCCCTACCGGCTGACCCGCAACGCCCGCCAGACAAGGCCCGGCCGCCGTAGCGCTCCACGGCCGCGATCCGGCAGGAACGCCGCGAAATCAGCGCACACGGCTCGCAAAAGGCTGGCACAAAAGTCGTCAAGCGACTGATTTTCTGGCATAATCGCCGTTTTTCGACCATAGGCAAGTGGCTCGCGCCTAGATGCGGTCCGTTCAAAGACGGTCGCACGCGGGTTGGCTACCGCCAGATTAAAGGAAAGACCATGAAAGAAGGCATTCACCCGGATTACCGCGAAGTTCTGTTCATCGACGTGTCGAACGACTTCAAGTTTGTGACGCGCTCGACCATCCAGACGCGTGAAACCGCCGAATTCGAAGGCAAGACCTACCCGCTCGCCAAGATCGAAGTGTCGTCGGAATCGCATCCGTTCTACACCGGTCAGCAAAAGATCATGGACACGGCAGGCCGCGTCGAGAAGTTCCGCAACAAGTTTGGCTCGCGCGCTACCGGCAAGGTCGCAGCGAAGTAATACCCGCCTCCTCGCCAGTTCAGCCGGCTCGGCCAATTCAGCCGGTCGGGCGAGCAGCGAAGCAGGAGCAAAAAGGGCAGCGCGAGCTGCCCTTTTTTGTCGCCTTGCCGATCTATCGTCAATGGCAGGAAGCGAGCGCGGCGCACTGCCGAACCCGTGTTACCGCTCGTCGAATCACGTTGCGAGCCGTTACCGGCCGTGACGCGCATCGCACGGCACGACTACAATGCCGGATGCTCCAAATTGGCCATTCCAGCCGGACATGCCGTCCGGTCCCGGCTGCACCGCTTATCCGATATCCACACACCGCATGAGACCTGCCGTTCGCCTCACTGCCTCAGCGACCAGTGCGTTGCCGCGCTGGCTGCTGCTGACCATCTGTATCGTCTACGCATCGTTCGGACTGTTCGGCCGCGATCCGTGGAAGAACGAGGATGCAGCCGGCTTCGGCGTCATGTGGACCATGGCGAACGGCAGCGCGCACGACTGGCTTCTGCCGAATCTGGTCGGCAAATATCTCACTGAAGACGGCCCGCTCGGCTACTGGTTCGGCGCCAGTGCGATCCGCGTGCTTGCGCCGTGGGTCGATGCGAGCAACGCCTCGCGCGTCTTTACCGGCCTGCTGTTTTGCGCGGGCTGCGCGTTTGTCTGGTATGCGGCTTACCTGCTCGGCCGGCGCGCCGAAGTTCAGCCATTCAAATACGCATTCGGCGGCGAGCCAGAACCGCGCGACTACGGCCGCACCCTCGCCGACGGCGCACTGCTGATTCTGCTCGCCTGCTTCGGTCTCGCCGAGCGCGGCCATGAAACCACGCCGCAGCTCGCGCAGTTCTGCGGCATCGCGATGCTCGTGTACGGGCTCGTGCGCATGATCGACAAGCCGATTCAAGGCGCGCTGATCTGGGGTCTCGCCATCGCGTTCGTCACCCTGGCCAGCAGCCCGGTGCTGGTCGGCGCGCTGCTGCTCGGCACGCTGGCGATGACCCTGATCGTGCGCGAAACGCGCTCGCGCTGGCTGCTGCTGGCGGGCCTGCCGGTGGCGCTCGTGCTGTCGGCGGCATGGCCGGTCGCCGCGCTCGCCACCTTCCCCGACGACGCCGTCTGGTATCTCAATCAGTGGGTGCACGTCAGCCTGAGTTCGTTCGCCGGGCCGCCGGGCTCGGTCGCCGGCTACGCGCTGAAAAACCTGCCGCTCTTCACGTGGCCGGCGTGGCCGCTGGCACTCTGGGCGTGGTTCAGCTGGTCCGGACTGCGCCGCGCGCCGCATGTGGCGATTCCGCTTTCGGTGATCGGGCCGCTGTTCGTGCTGGTCGTTCTGCAAAGCCACCAGTCGAACCGGCTTTACATGCTGCTGCTGCCGCCGCTCGCCGTGCTGGCCGCGTTCGCGCTGCCCACACTCAAGCGCGGTGCGATCAACGCGATCGACTGGTTCGCCCTCCTGAGCTTCACGATTCTCGGCAGCTTCGTGTGGCTGGTTTATATCGCGGGACTGACCGGTTTTCCGCATCCGCTCGCGCGCAACCTCGCGCGTCTCGCGCCGGGCTTCGCGCCGCAGTTCAAGATTCTGTCGTTTGTGTGCGCGGTCGCCGTGACAGTCTGCTGGTTCGTGCTGGTGCAATGGCGTCTTGCCCGTCACCCGAAAGTGTTGTGGCGCAGCGTGGTGCTCTCGAGCGCCGGCACCACCTTGATGTGGGTGCTGCTCATGACGCTGTGGCTGCCGGTCGTCAACTACAGCCGGACCTATAAAGACGTTGCCGAACAGATCTCCGCCCATCTGCCGGACGACTACACCTGCATTTCGCCGGTGCGCCTCGGCAATGCGCAGATCGCGACCTTTGCCTACTTCGGCGATATGCATTTTTCCTTCGACCAGGACTGCGACGTGATCCTGCGCCAGGATACGCAGGACTACGGCGAACCGAGCGCGATGTCCGACTTCGTCTGGAAGCTGGTGTGGGAAGGCCGCCGCGTGGCCGACCGCGACGAGCGCTTCCGCCTGTACGTGCGCATCGACCGTCCGAAGCCGCCAGTCGTCAAACGCCGTAACTGGCACAAGAAGTCCAACTGAGCATGCTCGCCGATGTACGGAAAATCGCCGCATTAGCATGGCCGGTCCTGATCGGCCAACTCGCGATTATCGCGTTCGGTGTGATCGACACGGCGATGGTCGGCCGTTTCTCGGCAGTCGATCTGGCCGCGCTCGGCCTCGGTTCATCGATCTATATTTCCGTCTACATCGGCCTGACGGGTATTCTCACCGCACTGCAGCCGATTACCGCGCAACTCTACGGCGCGCGCCGCTACAGCGAAATCGGCGAGGAAGTTCGCCAGGCTCTGTGGCTCGCGCTGGCGCTGACCGTGATCGGTTTCCTGATTCTGTTTTTTCCCGGCCCGGTGCTGCAACTGGCGCGCGTGCCCGACGCGTTGCACGACCGCACGGTCGCCTATCTGCGGATTCTGGCCTTCGGCTTGCCGGCCGGTCTCGCTTTTCGTGTCTACAGTTCGGTCACCAATGCGGTCGGCAAGCCGCGGCTCGTGATGATCCTGCAAATCGGCGCGCTGTTGCTCAAGGTGCCGCTCAATACGTGGTTCATCTTCGGCGGGTTGGGCGTCCCGGCGCTGGGCGGCCCCGGATGCGCGCTCGCCAGCACCTTGATCAACTGGGCGCTTGCCGTGCTCGGAATGATCCTGCTGACGCGCGTCGATGTATTCACGCCGTTCGCCATCTTCTCGCGCTTCTGCTGGCCGGTCTGGCGGCGCCAGGCGGCGCAACTGCGGCTAGGCATTCCGATGGGCCTGTCGTACCTGATCGAAGTCACCTCTTACACGTTCATGGCGCTCTTCATCGCGCGCTTCGGCACGACGACGCTCGCCGGCCACCAGATCGCCGGCAATATCGGCGCGGTGCTGTACATGACGCCACTGTCGATCGGCATTGCTTCGTCGACGCTGGTCGCGCAGGCTCTCGGCGCTCATCGCCCGGAAGCGGCGCGCACGCTGTCGCGTCACGGCATCATGATGGCCGTGGCGATCGCCTGCTGTTACGGCGCGATCGTACTGGCGCTGCGGCCTTATATCATCGAAGGCTATACGCCGAATGCGCAGGTCGTGGCCGCGGCGTTGCCGCTGGTGTTGATCGTCGCGTGCTATCACGTGTTCGATGCTTTGCAGATCACCACCGCGTTCGTGCTGCGCGCCTACAAAGTGGCGGTCGTGCCGACCGTGATCTACGCGGTAGCGCTGTGGGGCGTCGGGCTCGGTGGCGGCTATGCGCTCGGCTTCAACGTGACCGGCACAATGCCGGAATGGCTGACTGGCGCGCGCGGCTTCTGGGTGGCGAATACGCTGAGCCTGGCGATTGCCGGCATTGGCTTGCTGATTTACTGGCGGGTCGTGAGCAAACGGCATTTGCATGCCGATGCGGCGCTTCGGGTCGATTCGGCCGCATGACAGGGCGCTCGCAGGCCGTAAGATCGCGAGGCTTCTCGCTGCTGAACCTGCAGCGCACTGGTCGACCGCAAACGCGCTGTTGGGCGGGTTATCAATAATTGACTGTTAGTTGCGTTGTCAGCACAAGAAAACGGCTGCGCAAAGCAGCCGCCTGCCCTACCCTTGGCATCGCCGCCCGCAGGCGCGACTTCAACCAGCGAGCGCGTCTGCCTCCATCGCCTGCCCCGCCCTCACAGATTGCGCGTTATTCACCGCCTGATCATGCCGCTCGAAAATCTCATGCGCGGCGAACAGCGCATTCAGCGCCGCCGGAAAGCCCGCATAAAGCGCCATCTGCATGAACACCTCGACTATCTCCTCGCGCGTGCAGCCGACGTTCAACGCCGCCTCGATATGCACCTTCAACTGCGGCTGCGCGCAGCCTAGCGTGGCGAGCGACGCAATCGTCGCGATCTCTCGCGCGCGCAGATCGAGTTGCGGGCGGCTGTAAATATCGCCGAAGCCGAATTCGATCAGCAGACGCCCGAAATCCGGCGCGATCGGCGCGAGCGCGGCGATCACCTGCTCGCCGGCCGAGCCGTCGATTTCCTTCAGTTTGTCCCAGCCTCGGGTGTAGCGGTCGTTGTGTGCGTGGTCCATGGTGAGTCCTCTTCCGAATGTGAATGCGAGTGGGTTTCGCCGGTCTGTCGTGTCGAGCGATCCACGGCGCATGCGCGCCCCGCCGCCTCGTAGTACGCAATCTTGTCGACGATCGCGCCGAGATTGACCTGCAACTCGGCGATCCGCGCCAAAACCGCATCCCGATGCGCCACCAGCATGTCACGGCGCGCGTCCACCGTCGGCTGACCTTGCGCGCGCAGCGCCGCGAACGCCTGCATGCCGGCTATCGGCATGCCGGTCGCCTTGAGCCGCATCACAAACAGCAGCCAGTCGAGATCGGCTGGCGAATACAGGCGATGCCCCGCCTGCGTGCGCCCGACAGCGCGAATCAGGCCCGCCTGTTCGTAGTAGCGCAGCGTATGCGTCGAGACGCCGATCGTTTCAGCGACCTGCCCGATGGTGAGTGCTTTCGAGATATTCGACATGACGGAACTCAGGTTAGGACTTCGAGTGCACTCTAAGTCAAGCGCGGCATGCTGTCATTTGTCTGCGCTGTCATTTTTTTATGGCGTGTGGATTTGATCGATAAACTCACCAGAGCCTAATCACTAGGCAAAAGGTTTAAATCTCGTTCACATTGATTTCCTTGTCATCAATCGATCGGTATAAATCGTCCGCGTTCGCAAATAAGGGCGCGCAATTTGTTCTATGCTTAAGCGCAGCGCGTGCTACACAACGCGTCGTCCCCAGTCGTTACGAGTTGTCTCGAGTTGTCCCTTAGTGGCTAACTTTTTTGCCCTCAATGGAGTGCTTGCCATGCTGAAGAAGCTTTTAATGCTTTGCCTTGCTTTGGCTTTGTCGCTGTCGGCCGGTTTTGCGGCGGCCGTCGAAGTGAACTCCGCCGATCAGGCGGCGCTCGAATCGGTCAAGGGTATCGGCCCGGTGCATGCGAAAGCGATCATCGACGAACGCACCAAGAACGGCCCGTTCAAGGACGCCGATGATCTCGCCACGCGCGTCAAAGGCATCGGCACCAAATCGGTGACCAACCTCGAAGCGGCCGGCCTGACGATCAACGGCTCGTCCACCCCGCCGAGCGGCGCCAAACCCGCCAGCAAGGCGGGCAGCACCGCCACAAGCAAGGCAGCGCCGGCCGCCACTACCGCGGCGCCAGCCACGGCCGCGACCACGACGCCCGCCGCACCAGCGGACGCTTCGGGTGCGAAGGCGTCCAAGTCGAAGAAGAAGAGCAAGGCCGAGGCGGCAGCGGCTTCCGCGCCGGCCACCGCGAGCGCGGCGGCGCCGGCTGACGCTTCCGACGCCAAGGCCTCGAAGAAGAAAGCGAAGAAGAGCAAGGCCGCATCGGCTGCGGCGGCCTCGGGTGGTGCCTGAACAGAACAGTTCGCGGACCGGACGCGCATGAGACGGAGTACGAAACAGGATTGAGCGTCGGCGGCGTAACAGGCTGAGTGCTTCGCGCGTGATCTCGTGCGACGAACCCACCGGCCCGTCCCGCCGCCTCCCGCCTTCCTTCCACGGCGCCGCGCAAACGCGCGGCGTTTTCACCCGCCGACCCGTCAAGCGCGTGTCGGCATTCAAGAGAGACCGTCATGAGCCTACTCGACACACTCGGTTCCCTGGTTGGCAAATCCCCCGAAGGCGGTGGCCAGCAAGCGCTGGTTGCTGCCGCACTCGAATTCGTGAATAACCAGCCGGGCGGCCTGAACGGCCTGATCGACCGTTTCAAGGAAAAAGGCCTCGGCGACGTGGTTGCCTCCTGGGTCAGCAACGGCGAGAACCAGCCGATCGCGGCCGATGCGCTGCACAGCGTGCTCGGCTCCGAGACCGTCACCAACCTCGCGGCAAAAGCCGGCGTGCAGCCGGATCAGGTCACCGGCCTGCTGTCGCAGATTCTGCCGCACGTCGTCAACGCGGCCACGCCGGAAGGCGAAGTGCCGGCCGAGGGCAAACTGAACGCCACCACTGTGCTCGGCGCGCTCGGCGGCCTGTCGGCGCTGTTCGGCAAGGGCAACGCTTAACCGCTGCTTAAACACACAGGCGTAAGCGCGCGGCCGCGCCACGCCACGCCAAGCAAGGCCGCCAGCGAAGTGCGGCAGCGGGCAAAAAAAACGGCAACGAAGGTAACTTCGTTGCCGTTTTTTACTTCGACGGGAGCAGCTCTACCGCTGCCGCTCCGCCGTTCACAGAGCGCGTCTCGTTTAGTGCACGACCCGTTCGAACACCAATTTGCCGTCTTCCAGTTCGACCGGAATCACATCTTTCGGACCGAACTTGCCAGCCAGAATCAGCTTGGCGACCGGGTTTTCGATCTCCTGCTGGATGGCACGCTTCAGCGGCCGTGCACCGAACAGCGGATCGTAGCCGACCTTGCCCACGTGCTCGAGCGCCGCGTCCGACACCACCAGTTGCATGTCGAGCTTGGCAAGCCGCTCGTGCAGACGCTGCAACTGGATCCGCGCGATCGACTGGATGTTCGAACGGTCGAGCGCATGGAACACCACGACGTCGTCGATCCGGTTCAGGAACTCGGGGCGGAAGTGCAGTTTCACTTCTTCCCAGACCGCGTCCTTCACCGCTTCCTGCGGCTCGCCGACCATCGACTGGATCACCTGCGAACCGAGGTTCGACGTCATCACGATCACCGTGTTCTTGAAGTCCACGGTACGGCCCTGTCCATCAGTCATACGGCCGTCGTCGAGCACTTGCAGCAGCACGTTGAACACGTCCGGATGCGCCTTCTCGATTTCGTCGAGCAGGATCACGCTATACGGCTTGCGACGCACGGCTTCGGTCAGATAGCCGCCCTCTTCGTAGCCGACGTATCCCGGCGGCGCACCGATCAAACGTGCGACGCTGTGCTTCTCCATGAATTCGCTCATATCGATACGGATCAGATGATCTTCCGAATCGAACAGGAACGACGCAAGCGCCTTGCACAGTTCGGTCTTGCCCACACCGGTCGGGCCGAGGAACAGGAACGAACCATACGGCCGGTTCGGATCCGACAGACCCGCGCGCGAGCGGCGGATCGCGTCGGCCACCGCGCTGATCGCCTCGTCCTGGCCGACCACGCGCGCGTGCAGTTTCTCTTCGATCTGCAGCAGCTTTTCACGCTCGCCCTGCATCATGCGCGACACGGGAATGCCAGTGGAACGCGACACGACTTCAGCGATTTCTTCCGCACCGACCTGCGTGCGCAGCAAACGCGGACGCGTCGGATTGTTCTGCTCTTTCGCCTCGGCCTGCGTCACTTCCTTCAACTGCGCTTCGAGACCCGGCAGCTTGCCGTACTGCAACTCGGCGACCTTCTCCAGCTTGCCTTCGCGTTGCAGGCGCGTGATTTCCGCGCGGGTTTTTTCGATCTCTTCCTTCAATTGAGCGCTGCCCTGCACCGCGGCTTTTTCCGCCGTCCAGATTTCTTCGAGGTCCGAATATTCGCGATCCAGCCGCTCGATTTCCTCTTCGATCAGTTGCAGGCGCTTTTGCGACGCTTCGTCTTTTTCCTTCTTGACGGCTTCGCGCTCGATCTTCAACTGGATCAAACGACGGTCGAGCCGGTCCATCTCTTCCGGCTTCGAGTCGATTTCCATCTTGATCTTCGAAGCGGCTTCGTCGATCAGGTCGATGGCCTTGTCCGGCAGGAACCGATCCGTGATGTAACGATGCGACAGTTCAGCCGCCGCGACGATCGCCGGGTCGGTGATATCCACGCCGTGGTGCAGTTCGTACTTTTCCTGCAGACCGCGCAGGATTGCGATGGTGGCTTCCACCGTCGGCTCGTCGACCAGCACCTTCTGGAAGCGGCGTTCGAGCGCGGCATCCTTTTCGATGTACTTGCGGTATTCGTCGAGCGTGGTCGCGCCGACGCAATGCAGTTCGCCGCGCGAGAGCGCCGGCTTCAGCATGTTGCCCGCGTCCATCGCGCCTTCGGCCTTGCCCGCGCCGACCATGGTGTGGATTTCGTCGATGAAGACAATGGTCTGGCCTTCGTCTTTCGCGATGTCGTTCAGCACGGCCTTCAAACGCTCTTCAAACTCACCGCGATACTTGGCGCCGGCCAGCAACGCCGCCATATCGAGTGACAGCACGCGCTTGCCCTTGAGCGTTTCCGGCACTTCGCCGTTGACGATGCGCTGCGCCAGACCTTCGACGATCGCGGTCTTACCCACGCCCGGTTCGCCGATCAGCACGGGGTTGTTCTTGGTACGACGCTGCAGGATCTGGATCGAACGACGAATTTCGTCGTCACGGCCGATCACCGGGTCGAGCTTGCCGGCCCGCGCGCGCTCGGTCAGGTCCACGGTGTATTTCTTCAGCGCTTCACGCTGGCTTTCGGCGTCCTGGCTATGCACCTGCGAGCCGCCGCGCACGGCGGCAATCGCGCTTTCCAGCGACTTGCGCGACAAGCCGTGCTGACGCGCGAGACGGCCGGCCTCGCCTTTGTCGTCCGCGACGGCGAGCAGGAACATCTCGCTCGCGATGAACGTGTCGTTGAGTTTTTGCGCTTCCTTATCGGCCTGGTTCAGCAAGCCGGTCAGCTCGCGGCCGATCTGCACGTTGCCGTCGGTGCCCTGCACTTGCGGCAGACGCGTGATCGCGTCGGCGAGCGCCGTTTGCAGCGCCTGCACATGCACGCCGGCACGCGAGAGCAGCGAGCGTGCCGAACCATCCTGCTGCGCGACGAGCGCCGACAGGACGTGAACCGGTTCGATGTATTGATTGTCGTGGCCGACGGCCAGACTCTGCGCATCCGCCAGGGCTTCCTGGAATTTAGTGGTAAGTTTGTCGATTCTCATCAAGAGACCTCCAATTTCGATTACCACCAAAATGAGGCGTTTTATCCAGGTTTCAAGCGCTTTTTTGCATCAGACAGCGAATATTTAACGTTTGGACGCAAAAGAACTGCCTCACCGTTTTCAGGCGATCGGCGCGGGATTACCACCGGCCGGCGCGACCGGCACGACCGGAATCACGCTGCTCAAGCCGAGCAGCGCGGACAGCGGGCCATGCGGCTGCGCCACCTCACCAATGGTATGTCGGTCCAGCTCGGAGAGAAAGGCATTACGCGCCGCTTCGAGCGCGCCACGCAACCGGCACTGCGGTGAAATGACGCAACTGCGGCGCTCACCTTGCTGGTCTGGAAAACAACCGACGAGCGCAAAGTCGCTTTCGGTCGCGCGCACGATTTCGCCGACCGTCAGCGCGCTGGTTTGCTCGGTCAGCCGCAATCCGCCGTTGCGCCCGCGCACCGTTTCGATCCAGCCGAGTTCGCCCAGCTGCTGCACGACCTTCATCAAGTGGTTCTTGGAAATGCCGTACGCGTCCGAAATATCCTGGATCGTCGATAGCCCTTCGCCGCGAACCGCGAGGTATAGCAAAACGCGTAGTGAGTAATCCGTATAGTCGGTCAGTCTCATAGGTGCAGGTATCACGATGAGCGCAAGCCGCGATCCGGGGATAACCGCGTCGATGCAAGGGTTGCCGTGGGCCGTCGCTTCGCCCTAAGATGCAGGCGCTACGCATATTTTCTTGTTCTGCGCAGATAGGCGGTGCGTATGTTTCGGCAGTAATGGTAACGTTTCCTGCGTGGGGCATTCTTACGAAAAGCGGGGTATTCGCAGCCTACTTCCTTTCGTTTGGACTCCGTTTGAGGCCATTCCTGACGCAGTGCGGCGCCGTGTGGCGACGCACAATCGAGAACCGCACCTTTTGGACTTTGCATGAACCCGTCTTTTCCCGCCGCGCCAGTCGTCGAACGCGCTGTCGAGCCCACCGAGGCGAATATCCGCGAACTGGTCTACGCCTTTTACGATCGCGTGCGCGCCGATGCGCTGCTGGGTCCGGTCTTCGACGCGACGCTCGCGGGCCGCTGGGACGATCACCTGCCCAAGATGTGCACCTTCTGGGGCAGCCTCGTGCTGGGCGCGAAGCAATATCGCGGCAACGTGCAGCAGGCGCATCAGCCGCTCGAGGGCATCGAGCCGCAGCACTTCAGCCGCTGGCTGTATCTGTTTCTGGACACGGCGCAGTCGCGTTATCAGCCCGCCGCCGCGGTCCGCTTCATGGAGCCGGCGCTGCGCATCGCGCAGAGTCTGCAGTTGAGCCGTTTCGGCTGGGATTACAAGATCCCGGAGGAACAACAGGCGCTGCTGGAACGCGTTGCGCCCAAACGTCGTCCCCACGATGTTGACGAGGCAGCGCACGCGGCGCGCCCGCCAGGCGAGCCGTTTCCGACGCGCATTGTCGGCCGGTCGCGGGACGAATGACGCAGACGCGCGCGAGGCTGCCGTTTAAACCCGTGCAGCGGGCCGGCAGGCATCGGCCAAGCCCGAACCGTCAGGAGCGCCTGCGAACGGCGTAAGCGGCGTCAAAACGCTTGCTGTTCCCAGACTCGCGGACCCGCTGACACCCGGATTCCACCGGCGCGCACCCGCGCCTAGTCCTCGGCACGATTACCCGATTCGATACCCCAGCGGGCGAGCGCCGCGTCGTCGGTGACACGGGCGTCGACCCAGCGCTCGCCAGCCTCGGTCTTTTCTTTCTTCCAGAACGGCGCCTGGGTCTTCAGATAATCCATCACGAATTCGCAGGATGCGAAGGCATCGCCGCGATGCGCGGCCGTCGTCGCCACCAGCACGATCTGGTCGAGCGGATACAGCTTGCCGACCCGATGCACGACCAACACCTCGATGCCCGGCCAGCGCTCACGCGCGCTGACGATGATCGCCTCCAGCGATTTTTCCGTCATGCCGGGATAGTGTTCGAGCTCCATCGTCTCGATCGCGCTGCCGTCGTTCAGATCGCGCACGGTGCCGACGAAGCAGGCGACCGCGCCGATTTTCGGATTGCGCGCGCGTAATCCGGCGACCTCGGCGGTGAGGTCGAAGTCTTCCGTCTGGACGCGAACGGGCATCTGGGCCTCCTATGCAGTTGGGAGCGGCGCGGCGGATCAGCCGCCGGTAACGGGCGGAAAAAACGCGACTTCGCAGCCCTCGGTGACGCGAGTGCCGGCGCCGGTCATGACATGGTTGCAAGCCATACGCAGCGCGCGGCCCTCGGCCAGGGTGTCGGACCAGATGCCGCCGCGCGCGCGCAGCCAGGCGCGCACGTCGCCCACGGTTGCAATGCCGTCGGGCAGATCGACGGTTTCGTCGGCCAGATCGAGCGCTTCACGCACGCTCGCAAAATATCGAAGTTGAATCTTCATCGGGATGCCACCGGCGACCGCCGGCCTCAGTTCAGCAGTTCGGAAAAAGGAAGGAAGCGCACCGTCTCGCCGGCGCTGATCGCGTGGTTCGGCGGATTGTCGATCAGGCCATCGCCCCAAACGGTCGAGGTCAGCACGGCTGAACTCTGATTCGGGAACAGATCGAGCCCGCCCGCCGAGTTGATACGCGCGCGCAGGAATTCGTTGCGGCGGTCGGCCTTGCTCTGCGTGAAATCCGCGCGCAGCGACAGTGCGCGCGGCGCAACCGCCAGCACGCCGGCCAGACTCAGGATGAACGGGCGCACGAACAGCAGGAAGGTCGCGAAACTGGACACCGGGTTGCCCGGCAGGCCGATGAAAAAGGTTTCAGCCGAATCCGGCGCCGCCGCGGTCTCGCCACGCCGCGCGACACGGCGCACCGCGCCGAAGGCGAGCGGCTTGCCCGGCTTCATGGCGATTTGCCACATCGCAAGACGCCCTTCTGCTTCCACAGCCGGCTTCACATGATCCTCTTCGCCCACCGACACGCCGCCGCAGGTGAGGATCAGGTCGTGTGCTTCGGCGGCTTCACGCAAGGTCGCGCGGGTCGCGTCGAGCTTATCGGCGACTATGCCGTAGTCGGTGACTTCGCAGCCGAGTTTTTCCAGCAGCCCGCGCAGCGTGAACCGGTTCGAGTTGTAGATCGCGCCGGGCTTCAGCGGTTCGCCCGGCATGGTCAGTTCGTCGCCGGTGAAGAAGACGGCTACCTTGACGCGCCGCCGCACGACGAGTTCGGCGCACCCGACCGAGGCCGCAAGCCCCAACGCCTGAGGCGTGAGCCGCGTGCCCGCCGGAAGGATGACCGAGCCACTGCGGATATCCGCGCCCTGCGCCGTGATCCATTCACCGGGCTGCGGGCTGTGCAGGATCGTGACTTCCGCGCCGCTGGCTTCGGTTTGCTCCTGCATCACGATCGCATCGGCACCGGGCGGCACGGTGGCGCCGGTAAAGATACGCGCGGCCGTGCCGGGTGTCAGGGGCTCTGGCGCGTGGCCGGCCGGAATGCGTTGTGAGACCGGCAAGCGGCCGGTGGCTTGAGCGGCCAGGTCCGCGCTGCGGATCGCGTAGCCGTCCATTGAACTGGTGTTCATCGGCGGGACGTCGAGCGGCGAGGTGACGTCGGCCGCGAGAACACGGTTCAGCGCATCCAGCGTGGGGATCGACTCTGTGCCGGCAATCGGGCTCGCTGCGCTGAGCAGGGTCGCCAAGGCTTCGGCGGTGGCAAGCATCGGCGCGCGGGGCGTGGGTGTGGACATCTCTGGTCTCGAAGCCGCAGGTTAAAAGAATATTGTAGCGGTCGAAGCAGGAAGTCTGGGCTAAGGGGCGTTATGAGCGGATTTCTGGTGTTTGAGCGCTTGCCGCGGGGTTTCGCGGCAAGCGCCTTTGACATGCGGCGCATGAAGCGCGCCGACAGACTGGGCGTGCCCCAGGCGGTATGACGCGTCAAGGCGACGGCGGCTGACTTATGCGCTGAATCATGCGCCGCCTGATGTGCCAACTTACACGCCTACCTTCGCGACGATAAAGTCCTTCACGCGCTGCGCATCCGCCGGCAGCACTTCGAAACGCTGCGGCAGCGATTCGAGGCCCGAGAACGCCGCGGGCCGTTCCGGTTCGCGCAACAGCGCTTCGCGAATCGTCTCGCCGAACTTGATCGGTTGCGCCGTCTCCAGCACGATCATCGGAATGCCCGGCTGCAAATGTTCGCGCGCGACCTTCAGGCCGTCGGCGGTGTGCGTGTCGATCATCGTGTCGTAACGCTCGAACACGTCGCGGATCGTCTCCACGCGCGATTCGTGGCTGCTGCGGCCCGACACGAAACCGAACTCCCGCACGCGCGCAAAGTCGCCGCTCGCGGCGAGATCGAAGCCGCCCTTCTCTTCGACGTCACGGAATAGTTGCAGCACGCGCGCCGGATCGCGGCCGAGCAGATCGAACACGAAACGCTCGAAGTTCGAGGCCTTCGAAATGTCCATGCTCGGGCTGCTGGTGTGATACGTCTCGGCCGCCTTGCGCACGCGATAAATACCGGTGCGGAAGAACTCGTCGAGCACGTCGTTTTCGTTCGTCGCCACGACCAGCTTCTCGATCGGCAAACCCATCATGCGCGCGATGTGACCCGCGCACACATTGCCGAAGTTGCCCGACGGCACTGTGAACGACACCCGCTCGTCGTTCGACTTCGTGGCCGCGAAGTAGCCCTTGAAGTAGTACACGACCTGCGCAACCACGCGCGCCCAGTTGATCGAGTTGACCGTGCCGATCTTGTACTTCGCCTTGAACGCGTGATCGTTCGAGACGGCCTTGACGATGTCCTGAGCGTCGTCGAACACGCCTTCCACCGCGATGTTGAAGATGTTCGGGTCCTGCAGGCTGTACATCTGCGCGGTCTGGAACGCGCTCATTTTCTTGTGCGGCGACAGCATGAACACGCTGATGCCCTTCTTGCCGCGCATCGCGTATTCCGCGGCGCTGCCGGTGTCGCCCGACGTCGCGCCGAGAATGTTCAGCGTCTGGCCGTGCTTGGCGAGCGCGTATTCGAACAGGTTGCCGATCAACTGCATGGCCATGTCCTTGAACGCGAGCGTCGGCCCGTTCGACAGTTCCAGCAATGACAGCGGCGCGCCCTCTTCAACGCCCAGCACCTTCAACGGCGTGATCTGCGCGGCGCTTTCGTCGTCGCGCACGTTGCAGTACGTTGCCGCCGTGTAGGTCTTGCGCGTGAGCGCGCGCAGGTCTTCGGCGGGAATGTCGTCGATGAATTTGGACAGGATCTCGAAGGCGAGGTCCGCGTACGGCAGCGTGCGCCAGCGCGTCAGTTCGTCAGTGGTGACGCGCGGATATTCGGCGGGCAGATACAGGCCTCCGTCTTTGGCGAGACCGCCCAGCAGGATGTCAGCAAAGGAGTGGTGCTCGCCGGCGCCGGCGCCGCGGGTGGACAGGTAGTTCATAGTTCGGCCTAGTTCAGCGCTTCCATGCGCAGCTTCGTGACTTGCGAGACAACGGTCTTCAGCGCTTCGATCGTTTTGATCGCGGCGTTGACGTGCTTTTCGACCGTTTCGTGCGTGATCAGGATGATGTCGGTTTCGCCCTTGCCGTTCGCGTCGACGTGCTCCGACTCCTTCTGCAGCAGCGCGTCGATCGAAATGCCGGTGTCGGCCAGAATGCGCGTGATGTCGGCCAGCACGCCGGTCACGTCCGCCACCCGCAGACGCAGGTAGTAGCCGCTCGTGACTTCGTCGATCGGCAGGATTGGGGTGCTCGACAGGCTGTCCGGCTGGAACGCCAGATGCGGCACGCGATGCTCCGGGTCGGCCGTGTGCAGACGCGTCACGTCGACCAGATCGGCCACCACCGCGGAAGCCGTCGGCTCGGCGCCCGCGCCCTTGCCGTAGTAAAGCGTGGTGCCGACCGCGTCGCCATGCACGACGACCGCGTTCATCGCGCCTTCCACGTTCGCCAGCAGGCGCTTTTCCGGAATCAGCGTGGGATGCACGCGCAATTCGATGCCCTTGTCGGTGCGGCGCGTGATACCGAGCAGCTTGATGCGGTAGCCGAGTTCCTCGGCATATTTGATGTCGATCGCCGCGAGCTTGCTGATGCCTTCGACGTAAGCCTTGTCGAACTGCACCGGCACGCCGAACGCGATCGCGCTCATGATGGTCGCCTTGTGCGCGGCGTCCACCCCTTCGATGTCGAAGGTCGGGTCGGCTTCGGCGTAGCCGAGTTCCTGCGCGGCTTTCAGCGCGGTTGCGAAGTCGAGCCCGCGGTCGCGCATTTCCGAAAGAATGTAATTCGTGGTGCCGTTGATGATGCCCGCGATGTACTGGATTCGGTTGGCCGTCAGACCTTCGCGCAGCGCCTTGATGATCGGAATGCCGCCCGCCACCGCCGCCTCGAACGACACCATCACGCCGTTGGCGCGCGCCGCCTCGAAAATCTCCGTGCCGTGCACGGCGAGCAGCGCCTTGTTGGCGGTTACCACGTGCTTGCGGTTCTTGATTGCGCGCAGAACGAGGTCGCGCGCCACGCCCGTGCCGCCGATCATCTCGGCCACGATATCGATCGAGGGGTCGTCGACCACCGCGTTGAAGTCATCGGTCAGCGCCACCGTGCCGGCCTCAGTGCCGAGCGCGGCTGTCGCCTTGGCGGGATTGCGCACGGCAATGCGCGCGATCTCGATGCCGCGGCCCGCGCGGCGTTTGATTTCTTCCTGATTGCGACGCAGTACCGTGAAGGTGCCGCTGCCTACCGTGCCGAAGCCCAGCAGTCCAACTTTGATCGGTTCCATGCAGCGTGTGTTTTCGAGTAGGTGATTAAAAATAAACGGGGCGCGGGTCTGGCGCGTTCCGCACGGCGCGGCGTCAGCCCGCATTGCCTGTGAGCGCGCCGCGCGTTGCGCACTATTGTGCGCTAGGCCGTGTGACGTTTGCGGTAACCGTCGAGGAAACGCGCGATCCGGTTGATCGAATCCGCGAGGTCGTCCACGTTCGGCAGGAACACGACGCGGAAGTGATCCGGCGTTTTCCAGTTGAAGCCGGTGCCCTGCACGAGTAGCACGCGCTCTTCCAGCAAAAGGTCGAGGATGAACTGCTGGTCGTCCTGGATCGGATAGATCTTCGGGTCCAGCCGCGGGAACATGTACAGCGCCGCTTCGGGCTTCACGCAACTCACGCCGGGGATCGCCGTCAACATGTCATACGCGAGTTCGCGCTGTTTGTACAGGCGCCCGGTCGGCACGATCAGGTCGTTGATGCTCTGGTAGCCGCCGAGCGCGGTCTGGATCGCGTATTGGCCCGGCACGTTCGGGCACAGGCGCATGGAAGCCAGAATGCCGAGCCCTTCGAAGTAGTCTTTCGCGTGGCGGCGGTTCTCGCCGGCGGTCAGGCCTGAAATGAACATCCAGCCGGCGCGATAACCGCACGACCGGTAGCTCTTCGACAGGCTGTTGAACGTGACCGTGAGCACGTCTTCGGAGAGCGCCGCCATCGACGTGTGCTTCTTGCCGTCGTAGACGATCTTGTCGTAGACCTCGTCGGCGAAGATCACGAGGCCGTGCTGGCGGGCGATCTCGATCAGGCCGAGCAGCAGTTCGTCCGAATACAGCGCGCCGGTCGGGTTGTTCGGGTTGATGACCACGAGCGCGCGCGTATTCGGCGTGATTTTCGCGCGAATGTCGTCGAGGTCGGGCATCCAGCTATTCGATTCGTCGCAGATGTAGTGCACCGGCGTGCCGCCCGACAGGCTCACGCCGGCGGTCCACAGCGGATAGTCCGGCGCGGGCAGCAGCACCTCGTCGCCATCGTTCAGGAGGCCCTGAAGCGCCATCACGATCAGCTCGGACGCGCCGTTGCCGATATAGATGTCGTCCAGCTCGACCCCGTGCACGCCCTTTTGCTGCGTGTAATGCATGATCGCCTTGCGCGCGGCGAACACGCCCTTGGAATCGGAATAACCCGACGAACCCGGCAGGTTCAGGATCATGTCCTGAATGATTTCGTCCGGCGCGTCGAAACCGAACGGCGCGAGATTGCCGATGTTCAGCTTGATGATGCGGTGGCCCTCTTCTTCGAGCCGCTTCGCATGTTCGAGGACGGGCCCGCGAATGTCATAGCAGACATTCAACAACTTGTTGGATTTGAGTATCGGTTTCACGGCGGGCACTTCATCCTGGTTGATGGCTTGGGCAAACCGGCGCGCGCAAACAGCAAAATGGGCCGGGCGGGTTCGCCGATAGGGGAATTCGGGCGCGGCACGACCGGCGACGGCAAGCGGCGACCGGCGCCACGCGAATCGGGCCGAATCTCAGGCCGAATCTCAGCGCCCGTTCGTCGAGCCGTTGTCGAGCCGTCGTCGCGTCGAGCTATCGTCGAGCCCCTGCGCAGGCTGCTTCGCGAGCTCTTCTCGCGTTGACGCACGCAGACAGAACCGACGAACAGCGGCCGAAAGCGGGTAAAACCAAGGCGGGTAGCCGGTGGGCCGCACCCGCCGACTCAGCGCGGCTTGTGGCGGCATATGAGCGAGGGGCGCCGCAAGGCGGCTAAAAAGTTATAATTTAGCGGATTTTGGCCGACTTCCGCAATGCACCAACCGCATCGGCAAGCCTTTTCGGCCGCTTCTGTCCCATTCGCGTGCCCCATTCGCGTCGAATCGCCCCGCCTGGGCCCCGCCCGGTCAGGCCGTCAACACGCATGATGTCTCACGACGACTTCGGAAAACCAATTTGAAATTACATCAGGATTCGAGCGGCGCCCTCAACACCGTCACCGGCTACGGCGCCGACTATGTCGAAATCAATCTGGTGCGCCATTCGGGCAGCCTTCTCGTGCTGCCGGACGCACCGGTCATCCCTTGGCCCGTTTCCTCTTTCGAGCAGTTGAGCGCCGAGCACTTCGCCATGCTGGTGGACTCCGCGCCGGAAGTGGTCGTGTTCGGCAGCGGCGAGCGGCTGCGCTTTCCGCATCCGCGCCTGACAGCCGCGCTGACGGCGAGGCGCATCGGCGTCGAAACGATGGACTTCAAGGCCGCCTGCCGCACCTACAACATTCTGATGGCCGAGGGCCGCAAGGTCGCGGCCGCGTTGCTGATCGAAGCCTGAAACCGTGCCGCGAGGCCGCCCGGGAGCAATTCGCCGCAGCCTGCTGCGGACCTTGTTCGAGGCCTTGCGGCCTCGGCGCTGACTGCACGCCCTGGCCGCGTCAGGGGCGATAACGTACACTGCGCGCCATCGAACGAAGGCAGCACCGGCAGCCTGAGCGCGACCGCGCGTCGCGTCAGCGCCCCGTCGACGGAAGGTGAAGAAGCCACCGCTGTCGAATCGGGCTGCGGTTGGACGCAACTCGAACGCCGCGTCGGGAGTCTGATGCACGCGCCCGGAAGACGGGCGCCCGCAGAGCGCGGGTCGCTTCGCTGATGGCCGCGCCGCATGGCCGGTCGCCATTTCCGAACAACATCGCTTCGCCGCCTGTGCGGCGTCGCCATAAAGGTTGAAATCCATGAACGATACGCCGACGAGGCTACCGCTCAACCGCACCACGGTTCTGCTGCTGGTGCTGGCCCTCGCCGTGATCTGGTTCGTGCCGCTCGGCTGGCGCCACCTGCTGCCGAGCGACGAAGGCCGCTACGCCGAGATGGCGCGCGAGATGTTCGTCACCGGCGACTGGATCACGCCGCGCTACAACGGCTACAAGTATTTCGAAAAGCCACCGCTGCAGACCTGGGCGAACGCGCTCACGTTCGCGTGGTTCGGCATCGGCGAATGGCAGGCGCGGCTCTATACCGCACTGACGGGCTTTGCCGGCGTGCTGCTGGTGGGCTTCACCGGCCAGCGCGTGTTCAACACGGCAACCGGCGTGTTCGCCGCGATCGTGCTGGCGACCTCGCCGTACTGGAACCTGATGGGCCACTTCAACACGCTCGACATGGGCCTGTCGTTCTGGATGGAATTGACGCTGTGCGCGCTGCTGCTCGCGCAGCGCCCCAACCTCCCGAGCGGCTGCGTGCGCGGCTGGATGTGGGTGTGCTGGGGCTCGATGGCGCTGGCGGTGCTTTCCAAAGGACTCGTCGGCGTGATCCTGCCGGGCGCCGTGCTGGTGCTCTATACGCTGATCGCGCGCGACTGGGCGGTGTGGAAGCGTCTGCATCTGATCGGCGGGCTGATCGTCTTTTTCGCGATCGTCACGCCGTGGTTCGTGCTGGTGCAGCAGCGCAACCCGGAATTCCTGAATTTCTTCTTCATCGTTCAGCAGTTCAAGCGCTATCTGACGCCTGAGCAGAACCGTCCGGGACCGTTCTACTACTTCGTGCCGGTGCTGCTGGTGGGTTTCCTGCCGTGGCTTTCGGTGACGCTGCAAAGCGTGCGCCACGCATGGCGCCTGCCGCGCCAGCCGAACGGCTTCGCGCCGGTCACGCTGATGCTGACGTGGACCGTCTTCATCTTCCTGTTCTTCAGCGCGTCGCATTCGAAGCTGCTCTCCTACACGCTGCCCATCGCGCCGCCGATCGCGCTTCTGATCGGCATGTATCTGCCGCTCGTCACGCGCGACCAGTTGCGCCGTCATCTGGCCGGCTATGCGCTCTTTCTCGTCGTGGCAGCGTTTGCCGCGTTGTTCCTGCCGCGCTTTGGCAGCGCTCGCAATCCGGCCGAACTGTATGCCGAGTACCGCACGTGGGTGCTGGCGGCGCTCGGCGTCGCCTTTGTGCTGACACTCGCTGCGCTGTGGTTGAACCGCCGCAGCCGGGCCGGCAGCCTCGGCGCGATCGCCACCTTCGGCGCGGCGTGGCTGCTGCTCGGCACCATTGCCGGCACGGGTCACGACGTGTTCGGCCGCCTGAGCTCCGGCGCGCCGCTCGCGCCGGCCATCAAGGCGGAGATCGCGAAGCTGCCGGCCGACACGCCGTTCTACTCGGTGGGCGTACTCGACCACACGCTGCCGTTCTACGTCGACCACACGATGATCATGGTCGAGCATGCGGACGAACTGGCGTTCGGCGTGTCCGTCGAACCGCAGAAATGGATTCCGTCGGTCGACGCCTGGGTCGAACGCTGGAAGGCCGACCGCTACGCGCTCGCGCTGATTCCGCCGCCGACCTACGACCGGCTTCTCAAGGAAGGCCTGCCGATGCGGGTGATCGCCCGCGACTCGCGCCGCGTGGTGGTGGAAAAGCCGCTCGCGCCCGACGCGCCGGCAGCTGACGCACCCGCATCCGTGCCAGTGGAAAAAGCACAACAATGACCCCATATCAGGATCTGCCCGTTCGATGAACCCGATTTCCCTCTTTTGCATTCTTGCCGGCGTCACGTTGAACGCTGGTGCGCAGTTGCTGCTCAAAGCCGGTACGAATGCCGTTGGACACTTCGAATTCACCCGTGCGAACATCCTGCCCATTGCCTTTCGCATCGCAACCCAGCCGCCGATCATCGGCGGGCTGGCCTGTTATGTGATCAGCGTGGCCGTGTGGATCGTCGGGCTGTCGCGGGTGGACGTATCGATCGCCTATCCGATGCTCTCGCTCGGCTACGTCGTCAATGCGTTCGCGGCGTGGTATCTGTTCGGCGAAGTGCTGTCGGTACAGAAGCTGATTGGCATCGGCATCATCCTGATCGGCGTGCTGGTGTTGGCTCGCAGCTAGTCACCACGGCCCGCCGCGGCGTGCCGGTCACAGTCTATTGCTGTTTAATTGCCGGGCCGCCTGAGCGTATGAAGGCGGCAAAAGATATCGTAAGCGGTCGTTCCGTCCGGCTAAGCAATATGTAAGGTTGATCCTGGTATGCTGCCCGGTTGCGCCCTTTTTAGCCGCGGCCCCGGTTGCGCACACTATGTGGTTTAGTTCGCGCCCTTCGGGGTTGCGCCCCCTTTCAATCGAGCGAAGCATTCATGAGCCAGTCAACACTCCCGTTTCTGCCCTTTGTCAAACCCGAGATCGATGAGGAAACGATTCAGGGCGTCGCCGAGGTGCTGCGCTCCGGCTGGATCACCACCGGCCCGCAAAACCAGAAATTCGAAGCGGCGCTCTCCGAATTCTGCGGCGGCCGGCCGGTGCGCACGTTCAATTCCGGCACGGCGACGCTGGAAATCGGCCTGCGCATCGCCGGCGTGGGCGAAGGCGACGAGGTCATCACGACGCCGGCCTCGTGGGTCTCCACCAGCAACGTGATCTATGAAGTCGGCGCGACGCCGGTGTTTGCCGACATCGACCCGGTCACCCGCAACATCGACCTCGATCTGCTCGAAAAAGCCATCACGCCGCGCACCAAGGCGCTGATTCCGGTGTATCTGTCGGGCCTGCCGGTCGACATGGACCGTCTCTACGCAATCGCCCGCGCCCACAAGCTGCGCGTGATCGAAGACGCCGCGCAGGCGTTCGGCTCGACCTGGAACGGTGAGCGCATCGGCAAGCTGGGCGACATGGTCTCGTTCAGCTTCCATGCGAACAAGAACCTGACCTCGATCGAAGGCGGCGCGCTCGTGCTGAACAACGAGGAAGAAGCCATCCTTGCGCAGAAATACCGCTTGCAAGGCATCACGCGCAGCGGCTTCGACGGCATGGACTGCGATGTGCTCGGCGGCAAGTACAACCTGACGGACGTCGCCGCGCGCGTCGGCCTCGGCCAGTTGCCGCATCTGGAGCGTTTCCTTGCGCAGCGCAAGAAGCTCGTGCGCGCGTATTTCGCGGGTCTGGAGGGCGGCGCGGCGAAGAAACTCGGGCTCGGCCTGCCATTTGCTGACTTTGAAAACAGCAACTGGCACATGTTCCAGGTCACGCTGCCGCTTGAGAAGCTCTCGATCGACCGTGCCGGTTTCATGGGGCAACTGAAAGAGCGTGGCATCGGTTCGGGGGTGCACTACCCGGCCATCCACCTGTTCTCGCTGTACCGCGCGCATGGCTTCAAGGAAGGCATGTTCCCGCATGCGGAGCGCTTCGGCGCGACCAACGTCACGCTGCCGCTGTTCACGCTGATGAACGAAGGCGACGTGGAGCGCGTGTGCCGCGCGGTCAATGAAATTTGCGAACAATACGGAAAATAAGCGGAAATGATTTATTCGGAACATCGCGCCGTCGCACCGGAAGTGTCGATCATCATCCCGGTGTACAACGAGGAAGCCGGCCTGGCTGCGCTGTTCGCGCGCCTCTATCCTGCGCTCGACGCGCTCGGCACCGGTTATGAAGTGATCTTCATCAACGACGGCAGCCGCGACAAATCCGCCGCCCTGCTCGCCGAGCAGTTTCGCGCGCGTCCCGACACGACCCGCGTGATCCTGCTGAACGGCAACTACGGTCAGCACATGGCGATTCTGGCCGGCTTCGAGCAATCGCGCGGCGAGATCGTCATCACGCTCGACGCCGACCTGCAGAATCCGCCGGAAGAGATCGCCAAGCTGGTCAACAAGATGCGCGAAGGCTACGACTACGTCGGCACGATTCGCCTGCAACGCCAGGACAGCCTGTGGCGCCGCAAGGCTTCGCGCGCGATGAACCGGCTGCGCGAGCGCATCACCCGCATCAAGATGACCGACCAGGGCTGCATGCTGCGGGCGTACAGCCGGCACATCATCGACACGATCAATCGCTGCGGCGAAATCAACACCTTCATTCCGGCGCTTGCGTACACCTTCGCGCAGAATCCGGTTGAAATTGAGGTCGCGCACGAAGAGCGTTTCGCCGGCGAATCGAAGTACTCGCTGTACTCGCTGATCCGCCTGAACTTCGACCTCGTGACCGGCTTCTCGGTCGTACCGCTGCAGTGGCTGTCGTTCATCGGCGTGATCCTGTCGCTCGGGTCCGCGGCGCTGTTCGTGCTGCTGCTGATTCGCCGCTTCATCATCGGTGCGGAAGTGCAAGGTGTGTTCACGCTGTTCGCCGTGATCTTCTTCCTGCTCGGCGTGATCATCTTCGCGCTCGGCCTGCTCGGCGAATATATCGGCCGGATCTACCAGCAGGTGCGCGCACGCCCACGCTATCTCGTGCAGACCATTCTCGAACAGCGCGACGGCACGACCGTGGCCGAAGCGCCGCGCCAGGCGGTCGTGCAGGCCGTGCAGGCCGCGCCGCTCCTCGATCAGGGCCCCAACCCATGAAGCCACGCGCCGTCGTATTCGCGTATCACAACGTCGGCGTGCGCTGCCTGCAGGTGCTGCTCGCGCGCGGCGTGGAGGTGGCGCTCGTCGTCACGCACGAAGACAGCCCGACCGAAAACATCTGGTTCGGCAGCGTCGCCTCGGTCGCGGCCGAGCACGGCATTCCGGTGATCACGCCGCACGATCCGAAGAGTCCCGAGCTGCGCGCCGCGGTGAGCGCCGCGCGCCCGGACTTCATCTTCTCGTTCTACTACCGCCACATGTTGCCGGTCGACGTGTTGGCGCTCGCCGCACGGGGCGCTTACAACATGCACGGCTCGCTGCTGCCCAAGTACCGCGGCCGCGTGCCGACCAACTGGGCGGTGATTCACGGCGAAACCGAAACCGGCGCGACGCTGCACGAAATGGCCGCCAAGCCGGACGCGGGCGCGATCATCGCCCAAACGCCGGTGCCGATCCTGCCCGACGACACCGCGAGCCAGGTGTTCGACAAGGTCACGGTGGCCGCCGAGCAAACGCTGTGGCGCGTGCTGCCGTCCCTGCTGGCGGGCGAAGCGCCGCATCTGCCGAACGATCTCGCGCACGGCAGCTACTATGGCGGGCGCAAGCCGGAAGACGGCCGCATCGACTGGACGCAATCGGCGCAGCAGGTCTACAACCTGATTCGCGCGGTCGCGCCACCCTATCCCGGCGCCTTCACGGACGTCGGCGAGCAGCGTTTCGTCGTGACGCGCGCGCGCCTCGCCGCGCCCGGCGCGCTTCGCTCGGATTTGCCGCCGGGCCTGCACGTAAGCGATAATGGCATTTTCGCGATATGCGGCGACGGCCGCGCGATCGCCATCCACGAATTGCGGCGCCAGCACGACGGCAGCGAGACTGTCGTCACTCCGGCCGAATTTGCCCAGCTCATCCAAACTCCCCGTTACTCATGAAAAAAGTCCTGATTCTGGGTGTGAATGGCTTCATCGGCCATCACCTGTCCAAACGCATTCTCGAAACGACCGATTGGGAAGTCTTCGGCATGGACATGCAGACCGAGCGTCTGGGCGACCTGGTCAATCATGAACGGATGCACTTCTTCGAAGGCGACATCACGATCAACAAGGAGTGGGTCGAATATCACGTCAAGAAGTGCGATGTGATCCTCCCGCTGGTTGCGATCGCCACGCCCGCCACGTACGTCAAGCAGCCGCTGCGCGTGTTCGAACTCGACTTCGAAGCGAACCTGCCGATCGTGCGTTCGGCGGTCAAGTACGGCAAGCACCTCGTGTTTCCGTCGACCTCCGAGGTCTACGGCATGTGCACGGACGAGCAGTTCGATCCGGAAGAATCGCAACTGTCGTACGGCCCGATCAACAAGCCGCGCTGGATCTACGCGTGTTCCAAGCAGTTGATGGACCGCGTGATCTGGGGTTACGGCATGGAAGGCCTGAACTTCACGCTGTTCCGTCCGTTCAACTGGATCGGCCCGGGCCTCGATTCGATCTACACGCCGAAGGAAGGCAGCTCGCGCGTGGTCACGCAGTTCCTCGGCCATATCGTGCGCGGCGAGAACATCAGTCTCGTCGATGGCGGCGCGCAAAAGCGTGCGTTCACGGATATCGACGACGGCATCGGCGCGCTGATGAAGATCATCGAGAACAAGGACGGCGTGGCGACGGGCAAGATCTACAACATCGGCAACCCGACCAACAATTTCTCGGTGCGTGAACTCGCGCACAAGATGCTGACGCTCGCCGCCGAATTCCCGGAATACGCGGAAACGGCCAAGCAGGTGCAGCTGGTCGAAACGTCGTCGGGCGCTTACTACGGCGCCGGCTACCAGGACGTGCAGAACCGCGTGCCGAAGATCGACAACACCATGCAGGAACTCGGCTGGGCTCCGAAGTCGACCTTCGACGAAGCGCTGCGCAAGATTTTCGAAGCGTATCGCGGCCACGTCGGCGAAGCGCGCGCGCTCGTCGAACAGCAATAAGGGCTGATCCTTGGCTCGTATCGTCCTGAAGATCGACGTCGACACGCTGCGCGGCACCCGCGAAGGCGTGCCGAATCTCGCACGTATCTTCGACCGCTTCAAGGCGCGCGCCACCTTCCTCTTCAGCCTCGGGCCCGACCACACCGGTTGGGCGATGCGCCGCGTGTTGCGACCGGGCTTTCTGCAGAAAGTGTCGCGCACCTCGGTGGTCGAACACTACGGCATCAAGCAGTTGATGTACGGCGTGCTGCTGCCCGGTCCGGACATCGGCGCCAAGGCCTCGGCGGAAATGCGCGCGATTCACGAAGCCGGCTTCGAATGCGGCATTCATACGTGGGATCACGTCTACTGGCAGGACAACGTGCGCTCGAAAGACCGCGCATGGACCATGGCGCAGATGCAGCAAAGCCACGACCGTTTCGTCGAGGTGTTCGGCGCGCCGCCGGTCACGCACGGCGCGGCGGGCTGGCAGATGAACGGCCACGCGTTCGAGCAGATCGACGCGTGGGGCATGCACTACGCGTCCGACGGACGCGGCCACTCGCCGTATCTGCCGGTGGTCGACGGCCGCACGCTCAAGCATGTGCAAATGCCGACCACGCTGCCCACGCTTGACGAAGTGCTCGGCGTGGACGGTGTCGAGTCGCACAACGTCGCCGCATGGATGTTGAAGCACACGGAAAACAATCCGCACGATCAGGTGTACACGCTGCACGCAGAACTCGAAGGACAGAAACTCGCGCCGATTTTCGAACAGCTTCTGGAAGGCTGGCGCGCGCAGGGCCACACCTTCGCGACGATGGGCGATTATTACGCCACGCTAGACCGCAGCACGCTGCCATCGTACCCTGTTACGTGGGGCGAAATTCCAGGGCGCTCCGGCGAACTGATTGTCCAGCCCTGACTGGTCAACCGGCAGCCGGCCCTGACGACCCGACCGCCGCGCGAGAACATGCCGCGCGCCGGCCGCCCCTCCCCCAAAAGTCTCGATGCCAGGCCGCCGCCGCAATCATCCGGCGCCGGCCATAACAACCGGAGAAGCACGTGCCCATCGCAGTCGACCAACCCATCCCCGACTTCACCGCCCCCGCTACCGGTGGCGAGATCACGCTGTCCAAGCTGCGGGGCAAGAAGGTGGTGCTGTATTTTTACCCGAAGGACAACACGCCGGGCTGCACGACCGAAGGTCTGCAGTTCCGCGATCTCTATCCGAAGTTCAAGAAGGCCGGCGCGGAAATCCTCGGCGTGTCGCGCGACAGCCTGCGTTCGCATGACAACTTCAAGGCAAAGCTGGAACTGCCCTTCCCGTTGATCTCGGATCCCGAGGAAACGCTGTGCGCGCTCTTCAATGTCATCAAAATGAAGAAAATGTATGGCAAAGAAGTACGGGGAATCGAACGCTCCACGTTCCTCATCGACGCTGAAGGCGTGCTGCGCCAGGAGTGGCGCGGCGTGAAAGTGCCCGGGCATGTCGACGATATTCTGGAGGCTGTACAAGCGCTTTGAGGCGCGTTATATTGGGTTGCAATGAGTGCCTGTACACCCCAACTTTTTCGCCGCTGCGCCAGACTTGACGGCTGTTTCCCGTTTTTTCCGGGTCCCGTCGGAGTCGCGAGGTGCAACGCGAGCACTGTAGGCGAGCCGCTTGCCCCGTACGCCGGGGCGGCGGCTTTTTTAATTGCGCGAGAGCCGTCGTTCACTCGGCCACGCGCTTCCGTTAAGGAGCCGATCGAAGACCAGGCGAACCGGCATCTCTAGACCGAATGCGCGCCTCCGGGCGCAAACTGCGTGCGCATCCACTGGCACCGGCAGAATGCGACAGGCGGCGCACGATATGTGACCCGAATAATTCGAGGGAAACCATGCCTTTGCCTACCCCCCCCAGCAAGCTCGGCAATCTCCTGCCGCCTGACGAATACAAGGCCAAAGCCGCCAGCCCGGCGCGCTCCGCCGCGAAGAAACAGACGGCCGTTGGGGAATCCGCAGAGTCGGCCGACTACGGCCGCGCGAACGTCGCCACGCCAATGGCGCACGCCGCCAACGCCGCGACCACTTTGCGGCCTGTGCCGACATCGTCGGCGGCCCCGGCTGCGTCCGCCTCCGCGGAACAGGCCGCGCCCACTCGCGGCCGCAAATCGAAGCAAACGGCCGCCCTGTTGCAACCGGTTCCCGCCGCCCGGCCGCAAGCCGAACCTGCTGCGCCCGCGCAGCCGGTCGTCGCACGCGTGCCGAGCGCGAAGCAGGCTGAGGCGAGCACACCCGCAGCCGCTGCGCCGAGCACACGCGGCACCGGCCGCAAACGCGGCACGGCTGCCGAGCCGGTTGAAGTCCAGAAGCTCTTCGTGCTCGATACGAATGTGCTGATGCACGATCCGAGCTGCCTGTTCCGTTTCGAGGAACACGACGTCTATCTGCCAATGATGACGTTGGAAGAACTCGACAACCACAAGAAGGGCATGTCGGAAGTCGCGCGCAACGCCCGCCAGGTGAGCCGCACGCTCGACGCACTGGTGGCGAACGCCGGCAACATGTCCGACGGCATCTCGCTGGCGCGTCTGGGCAGCCGCGAGGCGTCCGGGCGTCTGTACTTCCAGACCAAGCTCGCCGCCATCGAACCGGTGGAAGGTCTGCCGGAAGGCAAGGCCGATAACCAGATTCTCGGCGTGGTGCGCGCGTTGCAGCGCGACCGGATGGATCGCCAGGTCGTGCTGGTGTCGAAAGACATCAACATGCGCATCAAGGCGCATGCGCTCGGCCTGCCCGCCGAAGACTACTTCAACGACCAGGTGCTCGAAGACAGCGATCTGCTGTATTCCGGCATCCGCGCGCTGCCGCAGGATTTCTGGACCAAGCACGCGAAGGGCATGGAAAGCTGGCAGGACACCAAGACCGGCACCACTTACTACCGCGTGACCGGTCCCCTGTGCGCCTCGATGCTGGTCAACGAGTTCGTCTATCTGGAACCGCAAAACGGCGAGCCGGCGTTTCACGCGCTGGTGCGCGAGCTGAACGGCAAGACGGCGCTGCTGCAAACCTTGCGCGACTACGGCCACCACAAAAACAACGTGTGGGGCATCACGGCGCGCAATCGCGAGCAGAACTTCGCGCTGAACCTGCTGATGAATCCGGAAATCGACTTTGTCACGCTGCTGGGTCAGGCCGGTACCGGCAAGACGCTGGTCGCACTCGCCGCCGGTCTCGCGCAAGTGCTGGACGACAAGCGCTATAACGAGATCATCGTGACGCGCGCAACGGTGCCGGTCGGCGAAGACATTGGCTTCCTGCCGGGTACGGAAGAGGAAAAAATGCAGCCGTGGATGGGTGCATTCGACGACAACCTCGAAGTCCTGCAGAAAACCGACGACGCCGCCGGCGAATGGGGCCGCGCCGCGACTCAGGAACTGATCCGCTCGCGCCTGAAGGTCAAGAGCATGAACTTCATGCGTGGCCGCACGTTCGTGGACAAGTATCTGATCATCGACGAGGCGCAAAACCTGACGCCGAAACAGATGAAAACGCTGGTCACGCGCGCGGGTCCGGGCACGAAGATCATCTGTCTCGGCAACATCGCGCAGATCGATACGCCTTACCTCACGGAAGGCAGTTCGGGGCTCACGTACGTGGTCGATCGCTTCAAGGGCTGGGCGCACAGCGGGCATGTGACGCTGGCGCGCGGCGAGCGTTCGCGCCTTGCCGACTACGCGTCGGAAATTCTCTAAGTTTCAATTAGTTAGCTTCAAACCGAAGCCGCTTCCGGAACACTCCGGAAGCGGCTTTTTTCTTTGCCATGCGTTCCTGAAGGGCAACACTTAGCGCACGAACTTCATGTAATTTATGAAGAATTCTTGCCGGAGCGAGGTTCCAAGGGCTACCATCCCGACATCGTCCGCCATTAAACGAGCGTTTACCGCTCTCCTCGTCTTCATGCGCCGACTCGCCCTATCGCTGCTGACCGTTCTGCTGCTCGCCGCCTGCGCCGGCGCACCGCAGAAAACGTCGTCGCGTGGGTCGGGCGGGCAGGTCGTGGTGGCGAACGGCGCGTATCATGCTCCGCCGCCCGGCTTTCCGAACTTCGTCGATCACAGCATCGGCCGTGAAGAAATCTCGATTCAGGCGATGAGCCTCGTCGGCATTCCGTACCGGTGGGGCGGCAATACGCCGGATAGCGGCTTCGATTGCAGCGGTCTGGTTCGCTATGTGGTCTCGCGTGCGGCTTCCGTGAATCTGCCGCGCACGACGGCGGATATGAGCGGGCGCGGCGAATCGATAGAACCGGACGAGATCGCGCCCGGCGATCTGATTTTCTTCAACACGACAGGACGCGCGCATTCGCACGTTGGCATTTATGTCGGCAAGCTGCGCTTCGTCAACGCGCCGTCTACCGGTGGTACGGTGCGGCTCGACTATTTGACCAATCCATACTGGGCCAAGCGCTTCGACGGCATTCGCCGCGTGGCCTCGCCGGCTGCGACACCCGCACCGTTCGATACGCCGAGCTATCAAGCTGCCGCGCCACAGTCTGAGCGCGTCGCGCCGGTGGCGCAGTCAGCGCCGGCCTATGCGGGCGCGGGTGCGACCGCGACCGTTGCACCGGCGCCGGCGAAGGCAGCGGCGCAGTCGCCGGTCTATGCTGCGGGCGCACTGCAACCCCAATCTCAGTCGCAGTCGCAGTCGCAGTCGCAGTCGCAGCAGATCGTCCGCGTTACG
Organism: Paraburkholderia sp. RL17-383-BIF-A; assembly: GCF_046028015.1. Lineage (NCBI taxonomy): Bacteria > Pseudomonadati > Pseudomonadota > Betaproteobacteria > Burkholderiales > Burkholderiaceae > Paraburkholderia > Paraburkholderia sp. RL17-383-BIF-A. The sequence goes on from NZ_JARESR010000005.1 coordinate 44,194, forward strand.
GCGGTGCCTCGCGCGCCGTTGAGCGTGGAGGCTCAACCGGTCAGCACCACGGCACAAGCCGATCCGTTCGAGCCGCCACCACCTGGCATGAGCGCGGCTCAGATGCAGGCTCGCGCGGCGGGCGCCGTGTCCCCGACGCCGATTCCGGCCGCTCAACAAGCCAATGCATATAACGCCAGCGGCGCCGCACCGGCCCAACAACAGCCGACCGCTTCGCGGACGGCTCCGCAAACGGCAACCGCCCGCGCGCCCGATCCTATCGACGCCGCCGCCGACGCGTTCGAGCCGCCGCCGCCCGCTTCCGTCGCCGCGCGGCAGGCCCGGCAGGCGCAGCAAGCCGATGAGAACGGCAGCGTGCAGATCATGCGGGCTTCGACGGCCTCGCGCGGCATGCCCGCTCCGACGCAAACCAACGACGACCCGATCGCCCGCTTCGCCAACGGCAACTTCTGACGCCACGGCGCGGACCGTGCCGTGAGCGAGCTTCGCGCTCAGCATGCGAACGAATTCGGATATCGTAGCCGCCTTAGCGTGCACACCTCGTCGTATAGCGTGGCCATCGACGCACGCGTTGAACGGCCGCCGCGCAGCGACTCGCCACCACACGCAGCGCCACCGACCTGCGCATCACAACCATCCCGCCAATCTGCTATCGTCGTCGGTATTCTTTCGACAGCGGGTGATGACGATGGATCTCGGACTCAAAGACAAGGTGGTGTTGATTACAGGCGGCAGCAAGGGAATCGGCCTTGCCTGCGCCCGTGCGTTTGCGATCGAGGGCGCGAAAGTCGCGATCGTCTCGCGCGACCCCGCCAACCTCGCGCGCGCTTACGAACAGTTGAAACAGGAAGGCCTGCACGTACACCGGACTCGCGCCGATCTGCACGAACCGCACAGCGCCGCCGATATCGTCGAGGAAGTGAGCACCGCCGTCGGCCCGATCGACGTGCTGATCAACAGTGCCGGCGCCGCACGCCGCTACGACCCGGAGACGCTCGATGCCGACGCGTTCCGCGCCACCATGGAAGCGAAATACTTCCCCTACATCTATCCCCAGCAGGAAGTGCTGCGCCGCATGGCCGAACGGGTAAAAGCCGGCACGGGCGGCGAGCCCGGCACGATCGTCAATATCATCGGCATGGGCGGCAAGGTCGCGAGCGATATCCATATTGCCGGCGGAGCCGCAAATGCCGCGCTGATGCTTGCCACCGTCGGCCTCGCCCACTATTACGCGCGCTACGGCATCCGCATCAACGCGATCAATCCGGGAGCGACGCTGACCGAACGTGTCGAGGAAGCGGTCAAACTGGAAGCCACGCAGCAAGGCATCGGCAACGCGGAAGCGCTCGCGCGCGGCCAGGCCAAAGTGCCGCTCGGACGCTTTGCCAAACCGGAGGAAATCGCCGACGTTGCGCTCTTTCTGGCGAGCCGCCGTGCAAGCTATGTGACGGGCGCAATCGTCCCGATGGATGGAGGCAGCGCGCCGCTCATCTAGGCGGCACGCTTCTTTTCGAACCCTGACAACGCGAACGCGCGGCAGGCGGCGTCGCCGCCCGCTTTGCGCCTTTACAGGAAACGGTGGCCGAGCCACCAGGCAGCCGCGGCGAGCGCCGCGGAGGCCGGAATCGTCAGAATCCACGCCCAGACGATGTTGCCGGCCACGCCCCACCGCACCGCGCTGAGCTTTTGGGTTGCGCCGACACCGACGATCGCGCCAGTAATGGTATGCGTGGTGGACACGGGAATGCCGAGCCACGAGGCGGTAAACAGCGTGATCGCCCCGCCCGACTCCGCGCAAAAACCGCCGACCGGCTTGAGCTTGGTGATCTTCTGGCCCATCGTGCGGACGATCCGCCAGCCGCCGAACAGTGTGCCGACGCCCATGGAGAGATAACATCCGCCGATCACCCACAACGGCGGCGCATCCGCCATTGACGACGCATAGCCCGTCGCGATCAGCAGCATCCAGATGATGCCGATGGTTTTCTGCGCGTCATTACCGCCGTGGCCGAGGCTATACAAACCTGCGGACACCAGTTGCAGACGCCGGAAACGCCGGTCGACCTTGCTCGGCGGCGTGCGGAAGTAAATCCACGACACCGCCAGCATGAAGAACGAGCCGAGCACGAAGCCAAGCAGCGGCGAAATGAAGATGAACGCCACCGTCTTCATCAGGCCGTCGAAATTGAGCGAACCCCACCCCGACTTGGCGAGCGCCGCGCCCACGAGGCCGCCGATCAATGCATGCGACGAGCTCGATGGAATGCCGTAGTGCCAGGTAATGATGTTCCAGCCGATCGCGCCGACCAGCGCACCGAAAATCACGTAATGGTCGACGATGTTCGGATCGATCGTGCCCTTGCCGACAGTCGCGGCAACTTTCAGATGGAACACGAAATACGCGATGACATTGAACGCCGCCGCGAAGGCGACAGCCTGTTGCGGCTTCAGCACGCCTGTCGAGACTACCGTGGCGATCGAATTCGCCGCGTCGTGAAAGCCGTTCATGAAGTCGAAAATCAGCGCGACGGCGACCAGGCCGGTGACGACCCAGATTGCGAGTTGTATCGATTGCATTATGCGTTTTCCAGCACGATGCCTTCGATGATGTTCGCTACATCTTCACACTTGTCCGTGATCGTTTCGAGCAATTCATAGATTGCTTTCAGCTTGATCAGGGTCTTGACGTTGTCTTCTTCGCGGAACAGTTTCGACATGGCTGCGCGCAGCACGCGGTCGGCTTCCGATTCCAGACGGTCGATTTCCTCGCAGGCCTTCAGAATCTGGCTTGCCTGCTTCATGTCGGACAGCAGGCTGACGGCGAATTGCACGCGCTCGGAGGTTGCCGTGCAGATATGCGCAAGCTGGCTCGCCTCGGAAGTCACGGCCTGTACGTCGTACAGCGAGATAGCGGTGGCGACGTCCTCCATCAGGTCGAGGATGTCGTCCATCGTGGTGATCAGCTTGTGGATCTCGTCACGGTCGAGCGGCGTGATGAACGTCTTGTGCAGCAGGTCGATGGTTTCGTGCGTGAGCTTGTCAGCGGCCTTCTCGGCTTTCTGCACGTTTTGCTTGTGGGTTTCGGCGTCCTGCAGGTTGTCGATCAGCAGCTCGAGTTCACGGCTTGCCGAGACGATGCACGTTGCGTGCGCATTGAAAATTTCAAAGAACTTGCCCTCGGTGGGCATGAATCGACCGAACATTGGGATCCCGAAAATTGGTCACATAATGGCTGACATAAAACCGCCACATTGTACCGTTGTGGGACCCGCGCCGCACTTCCGGAAGCGCCGTTACAACGGCGTCTCAGTTATCGCTTCCCTTCTCCGCTCAATCGCTGTAGAAATTCTGCGCGCCGGCAAAGTTGTCGAACTTCGTGAATTGACCGTGGAACGTGAGCCGAACAGGACCGATCGGACCGTTACGCTGCTTGCCGATGATGATCTCGGCCGTGCCTTTGTCCGGACTGTCCGGGTTGTAGACTTCGTCGCGGTAAATGAACAGGATCACGTCGGCATCCTGCTCGATAGCGCCTGATTCCCGCAAGTCAGACATGATCGGCCGTTTGTTCGGACGCTGCTCGAGACCGCGGTTGAGCTGCGACAACGCGATCACCGGCACGTCGAGTTCTTTGGCGAGACTTTTCAGCGAACGCGAGATTTCCGAGATTTCGGTCGCGCGGTTTTCGCCCGACGACGACCCGCTCATCAGCTGCAGGTAATCGATGATGATCAGCCCGAGCTTGCCGCACTGGCGCGACAGCCGCCGCGCTCGCGAGCGCAGTTCCATCGGGTTCAGGCCGCCGGTTTCGTCGATGAAAATCTGCGCTTCACTCATTTTCTGCACGGCATGCGTGAGCTTCGGCCAATCCTCGTCGGTCAGGCGCCCGGTCCGCATGCGGTGTTGATCCAGCCGCCCGACCGAGCCGAGCATACGCATGGTGAGTTGCGAACCCGGCATTTCCATCGAGAACACCGCGACCGGCAAGCCGTACTCTACCGCCACGTATTCGCCGATGTTCATGGAAAACGCCGTCTTACCCATCGACGGACGGCCGGCGACGATGATCAGCTCGCCGCCGTGCATACCGGAAGTCATGCGGTCCAGATCGACAAAGCCGGTCGGCGTGCCGGTCACGTCGCTCGGATTCGCGGTGTGGTACAGCGTGTCGATGCGCTCGACGACTTCGGTCAGCAGCGGCCCGATTTCGAGGAAACCCTGCGTACCGCGCGCGCCGTCTTCGGCGATCGAAAACACTTTCGACTCGGCTTCGTCCAGCAACTGCCGGACTTCCTTGCCCTGCGGGTTGAAGGCGTCGGCCGAAATTTCGTCGGCGACGGACACCAGCCTGCGCAACACCGCGCGATCGCGCACGATTTCCGCGTAGCGCCGGATATTGGCCGCGCTCGGCGTGTTCTGCGCGAGCGCGTTCAGATACGCCAGACCGCCGACCTCTTCCGCCTTGCCCGAAGTGCCGAGCGCCTCGTACACGGTGATCACGTCGGCCGGACGCGTGGCCGCGATCAGCTTGCCGATGTGCTCGAAGATGATGCGGTGGTCGTAGCGGTAAAAATCGCTCTGCGACAGAAAATCCGCGATACGGTCCCACGCGGCGTTATCGAGCAGCAGGCCGCCCAGCACCGATTGCTCGGCCTCGATCGAATGCGGCGGGACTTTTAGCGACTCGAGTTGGGGATCTTTGGACGGTGCGTTCATGGAGAGGAATTATCGGGCAAATCGAGGGCGCGCGGGCGGCTGCGGGGAGCAGGAAAAACAAAAAAACGGGCACAAAAAAAACAGGGGCCGGTTACCCGGCCCCTGCCTTTCGCCAGCGACATCCTGGCAAATACTAGCTGATACTTAGACGTGTTCGCCGATCACAGCCACCGTCACATCGACGAGAACGTCGGTGTGCAGCGAGATCTGAACCGGGTGCTCGCCAACCAGCTTCAGCGGGCCTTCCGGCAGACGCACTTGCGCCTTTTCCACTGCGAAACCTTGCTTGACCAGGGCTTCAGCGATGTCCGCGTTCGTCACCGAACCGAACAGACGGCCGTCGACGCCAGCCTTTTGGTTGATCTGCACCGTCGAGCCACCCAGCTTTTCGCCTTGGGCGGTAGCAGCAGCCAGCTTTTCAGCGGCGATCTTTTCGAGTTCTGCGCGGCGCACTTCGAATTCAGCCAGGGCTTCCTTCGTTGCACGGCGAGCTTGCTTGTTCGGGATCAGGAAGTTACGTGCGTAACCGTCCTTGACCTTCACGATATCGCCCAGGTTGCCCAGATTGACGACTTTTTCCAGAAGAATAATTTGCATTCGGAGACTCCTTATCGCGTCGTCGGGTTAGGCCTTGTGCTGGTCGGTGTACGGCACCAGCGCGAGGAAACGTGCGCGCTTGATTGCCGTGTCCAGCTGGCGTTGATAGTGCGACTTCGTACCCGTGAGACGCGCCGGCGTGATCTTGCCGTTTTCGCCGATGAAGTCCTTCAGCGTTTCGAGGTCTTTGTAGTCGATGTGATCGACGCCAGCGGCCGTGAAACGGCAGAACTTCTTGCGCTTGAAGAGCGGATTTTGTTGCTGACGACGCTTGTCGAATTTCTTACCAGTCGGGCGGGGCATGTTCAGTCCTTTCCAATGTCCTGCAATGCTGTGATGTGAAATACCAGAGTTCTTGCGTTGCGGTGCTTTTTTGCCAGAAAGCCTGTGAAGAGCGTTTCCACGCCCATCTGACAGCTTTCGAGCTTACCGCTCGCCTCGCCTGCGGCTACCGCCTGCATGGTCAGTTCGACTTGCCGGGCAATGCCGGCTTCGACGACTTCCGTGCGGTGGTGCAACGTGCAGCCTGCAATCGGAACGCCGGCGGGGGTGTACCGCACCGGTTCGCGTTCGACGACGCTGGCCGTGAGTTGCAGCCGATTCATGTAACCTTGGTCGAGAGCGACGCTTGATCTGATAGCTTAAATAGTGTGTCTTAAGCCTGCGCTTCGGACGGTTGCGTAGCAGCCGACTTCTTGGCTTCTTCGCGCTGCACTTCCTTCATCATCGGCGACGGGCCGGTTTCGGCCTTCTTCATCTTGACGATCAGGTGACGCAGAACAGCGTCGTTGAACTTGAATGCGTGTTCCAGCTCGTCGAGCGTGGTCTGGTCGCATTCGATGTTCATGCAGACGTAGTGAGCCTTCGCGAGTTTCTCGATCATGTAGGCCAGTTGGCGACGGCCCCAGTCTTCGATACGGTGGATCTGGCCACCGTGCGAGGTGATCGTGCTCTTGTAACGCTCGATCATGGCGGGCACTTGCTCGCTCTGATCGGGATGCACGATAAAGACGATTTCATAATGACGCATACACACTCCTTGTGGATTAAAGCCACCCGGGCGTCGGAACCGGTGTGGCAAGTGAGAAGCCAAAGAGTGTAACCCGATTAGGGCCGGGTTGCAAGATATCCCGTTGTTGCGGCGCGTGAATCGGGAGTGTTTTCAAGGGTTTAGGCTGTGACACCACAAAGCCGGACCCGACATTTCGTGCCGGGAAGCCTGAAACCGGTGGCCAGCCCTTGCACGTGACTCGATGGCCCGCCAGCGCGCGCCGCCCGGCGGTCCCCGATCGCGCGTCGGGGCCAAAACAGGCGGCCAAAGCCGCCGTCCGCCTTCTACGGGCCGGTTTCCGTACGCTCGCTGCCGCTTTGCAGCCGCGCCTTCAGCGCTACTTCCAGTCCCTTCAGCGCGTCGGGCGCCGCGTCGGAGATCGCCCACCAGGTCATGCCTTCCGCATCCCAGTGCGCGATCGAGTAGCCTTCGCGACCGAGCGTGGCCGGTGCCGCGCCATCCGCGTCCCGGCCCGCGCCGGCCTGCGGAAAGACATAGACGTCGATCACATGCTTCTGGTAACGGTACACCAGCACAGCCACCCGCTGATGCGCGAGGTAGTCCAGACGCCCGCCTTCCAGCGCGAAGCCGCTTGCCGCCAGGTCCTCGACCGGCGGCGAATAATCGAGCCGACCGTTGAACCACGGCTTGACCGTATGGCGATCCGTCGAAATCACGTCGATGTCGCGACCGGACACCTGCGCCCGCACGTGGCTTTCCACCAGTTCGTTGGCAAACGGCCCGAAGTCCGCCGGCCGGCGCAGGTTCAACGCCACGCCCGCGGCCACCGCGCACAACGCGAGGACCAGCGCCACCAGCCAGCCGCGCGCAAAGACGCCGCCTGAACCGACTGAGCCAACCGGACCGCCTGCGCCACCCGCCCGCGACGGCCAGCCGAACCCGCCTTGCGGGGCGCGCCAGCCGTCCAGCCAACGTTCAAGCCAGCCGCGCCGCGCAGGTTCGCGCGGCGGCGTCGTGGCGCTCGGCACACTTACAGCGGGCGGCTCGGTGGCCCCAGCCGGCTCGTCGACGCTCGGCAACCCCGCCACGATCCGCTCGCGCAGCGACTGCGGCGCACGATGGTAAGGCGCCGCCCGCAGCGCGCCGCTCAAGGCCCGCAGGTTTTCGCTTTCGCGCCGGCAAGCTGCGCAGCTCTCGATATGCTGCTGAATGCGCCGGGCATCCGGCGCGGGCAATTCGTGATCGGCGTTCGCGTCGAGGAGCGGCCGCGCTTCGTTACAGTCCATCTGGCGTCTCCTGAGCGTTGTTGCCGGCGGCGGTGCCGCCCGGCGTGTTGAGTGGCCGGCCATTGGCGGAGGCCCGCAACGGGGTCACGCTCGCCGTGGCCGCTTTGCTTGCGCCGGGCGCCGCCGCGCACATCGACGGCCGGTGCGAGGCCGCGGCGCCCCCTTGTTTCTCCGTCAGCAGCGCGGCGAGCTTGCGGCGCCCCCGCGCGAGCCGGGACATCACCGTGCCGATCGGCACGTCCGCCACCAGCGCGATCTCCCGATAGCCCATCTCCTCCAACTCCCGCAGCATCAGCACTTCCCGATATTCGACCGGCAACTGCGCGAGCGCCTCGTGCACGAGTTTCGAATCCTCGTCGCGGATCAACAGCGCCTGAGGGTCGGTGCCGCCCACCGTCCAGCCGTCGAAGGTCGCGTCGTCCATCGTGTCGTCGAACTCCACCGTTTCGTGCGACGACGCCCGCCGCCGCCATTCCGTGTACCAGGTTCGGCGCACGATCGCCAGCAGCCACGGCCGCGCCGAGTCGCCGCGAAAGGTGTCGAAAAAGCGGAACGCGCGCATGAAGGCTTCCTGCACGACATCGTCGGCATCGTTGGCGTTGCCGCACAACCAGCGCGCAAGGTTGTACGCGGCGTCGAGGTGCGGCAGCGCCATCTGCTGAAAGCGCCGGCTCCTCGCTGCGTCGGTCTCGCCGTGCGCGCGGGCAGGATCTGAATCGGTCTGGACCACCTCGGCCCTCCAGGGCATTGCGGGCTGTGCGATGTTGCTCGTCGTGACACTCTGTACAGCACATAACCGGGCATCTCCCGAGTTTATTCCCCACGCCGCGTGCAATTCGCAAAAAATCCGGCCGTTCTGCCCGGGTATCGGACCACAGGACCGCCGCCGTGCCGGGCCGCCGGCTGGCTCTGCTGGCTCTGCTGGCTCTGCTGGCTCTGCTGGCTCTGCTGGCTCTGCTGGCTCTGCTGGCTCTGCTGGCTCTGCTGGCTCTGGTGAGTCTGCTGAGTCTGCCGCTTCTAATAAGCCGGCCGGTTCCAGTAATCCGCGCTGGCGTACACGTCTTTCAGATAATCGATGAAGTACCGCACCTTGGCCGGCACATACCGCTGTTGCGGATAGACCGCGAGAATGTCGTAGTCGGGCAGCGCGAATTCGTCGAGCACGGTTTCCAGTTCGCCACGCGCCAGTTGTTGCTGGATTTCCCACGTGGAGCGCCAGCCGAGCCCAAGCCCTTCCGACACCCAGCGGTGCAGCAACTCCCCGTCGTTGCAGTCGAGCGTGCCGCCCACGCGCACCGTCGCCAGCTTGCCGTTACGGCGGAAATACCAGCCGCGGTTCTGTCCGCCTTGCAGATTGAACGCGAGACAGTTGTGCTGCGGCAGGTCTTCGAGCGTTTTCGGCCGGCCGTGCCGGCGGAAATAGTCCGGCGTGCCGCACACCACGCGCCGGTTCGACGCCAGCTTGACCGCGACGAAATTCGGATCGACCGCGCCGCCGATGCGGATCGACAGGTCATAGCCCTCGCGCACCAGATCCACCACCCGGTCGGTCAGATTGAACGACACCTGCAATTCCGGCTTGTCGGCGAGAAACGCCGGGGCGAGCGGCGCGACGTGCTTGCGTCCGAACGCAGCCGGCGCCGACACGATCAGATGGCCGTTGATCGCGCGCCGCCCGGCGCTCAGTTCGTTTTCCGCCTGATCCCACTCGGTGAGAAGCCCGCGGCAGCGCTCCAGGAACGCGGCGCCGTCTTCGCTCACCACCAGCCGGCGCGTCGAGCGGTACATCAGCTTCACGCCGAGGCGCTTTTCCAGCGCGTCGATACGGCGGCCGAGAATCACCGGCGACACGCCCTCCTCCAGCGCCGCCGCCGCAAGGCTGCCGGCATCCGCGACGCGCACGAAGGTTTCGATCTGTTTGAACCGGTCCATATCTGTCTCCTCTGTCGATCGGAGTTAGCGCTTCAGCGCTTACTCCGATCCCATGCACGGCGGTCGATCCGAGTTGGCGCTTTAGCGCTTACTCCGATCCCACGCACCACACCGGGCGCCGGCCCACCAGCCATTCCATACTTTTTGTTTCGAAATAAGCGACCCGGACTGATCTTATCAAACCTTTAGGTCAGGCCTAAAGTGCAATCAACCCGTTTATTTCGCCCATTCCCAGACATTCAGGAGACATTCATGGCCAAGATGAGAGCCGTCGACGCAGCCGTGCTGGTGCTCGAAAAAGAAGGCATCGACACCGCATTCGGCGTTCCGGGCGCAGCGATCAACCCGTTCTACTCGGCCATGCGCAAGGCAGGCAACATCAGCCACGTACTGGCCCGCCACGTCGAAGGCGCGTCGCATATGGCCGAAGGCTATACGCGCGCTCAACCGGGCAACATCGGCGTGTGTATCGGCACGTCGGGCCCCGCCGGCACCGACATGATCACCGGTTTGTACTCCGCTCAGGCCGACTCCATTCCTATTCTCGCTATCACGGGCCAGGCGCCGCGCGCGCGTTTGTACAAGGAAGACTTCCAGGCCGTCGATATCGAATCGATCGCCAAGCCGGTGACCAAGTGGGCCGTCACCGTGCGTGAGCCGGCGCTGGTGCCGCGCGTGTTCCAGCAGGCTTTCCACCTGATGCGCTCGGGCCGTCCGGGTCCGGTGCTGGTCGACCTGCCGATCGACGTGCAGCTCGCCGAAATCGAATTCGACATCGACACGTACGAACCGCTGCCGGTCTACAAGCCCAAAGCTACACGCAAGCAGATCGAAGCCGCGCTCACGCTGCTCAACAATTCGGACAAACCGCTGATCGTCTCGGGTGGCGGCGTGTTGAACGCAGCCGCTGAAGACCTGCTCGTCACGTTCGCTGAAACCGTCGGCGTGCCGGTGATCCCGACGCTGATGTCGTGGGGCGCGATTCCCGACGACCATCCGCTGATGGCCGGCATGGTCGGTCTGCAAACCTCGCACCGCTACGGCAACGCGACGATGCTCGCCTCCGACTTCGTGCTCGGCATCGGCAACCGCTGGGCGAACCGTCACACGGGCAGCGTCGAGGTGTATACGAAGGGCCGCAAGTTCGTGCACGTCGACATCGAACCGACGCAGATCGGCCGCGTGTTCGGCCCGGATCTGGGCATCGTGTCGGACGCGAAGGCCGCGCTCGAACTGTTCGTGGAAGTGGCGAAGGAATGGAAGGCCGCGGGCAAGCTGAAGGACCGCGGCGCATGGGTCGCCGACTGCCAGGAACGCAAGCGGACGATGCACCGCAAGACGCACTTCGACAACGTGCCGATGAAGCCGCAGCGCGTCTATGAAGAAATGAACCAGGTGTTCGGCCGCGATACGTGCTACGTGAGCACGATCGGTCTCTCGCAGATCGCCGGCGCGCAGTTCCTGCACGTCTACAAGGCGCGCAACTGGATCAACTGCGGCCAGGCCGGCCCGCTCGGCTGGACGATTCCGGCGGCGCTCGGCGTGCGTGCGGCTGACCCGCAACGCCCGATCGTGGCGCTCTCGGGCGACTACGACTTCCAGTTCATGATCGAAGAGCTGGCAGCCGGCGCGCAGTTCAAGCTGCCGTACGTGCATGTGGTGGTGAACAACTCGTACCTCGGCCTGATCCGTCAGGCACAGCGCGCGTTCGACATGGACTTCTGCGTGCAGCTCGGCTTCGAGAACATCAACGCGCCGGAAATGAACGGCTACGGCGTGGACCACGTCGCGGTCGCGGAAGGTCTGGGTTGCAAGGCGATCCGCGTGTTCAAGCCGGAAGAACTGAAGCCCGCGCTGCAGAAAGCGCAGGCGATGCTCTCCGAGTTCAACGTGCCGGTGATCGTCGAAGTGATTCTCGAGCGCGTGACCAACATCTCGATGGGCACCGAAATCGACGCGATCAACGAGTTTGAAGAACTGGCTGCCACGCGCGAAGACGCACCGACCGCGATCAGCATGCTCGACTGAACTGCCGTACTGCATCGCATATCGCAACGATGAGCATCACATGAGCGCGGTTCGGCCACACCGAACCGCCTCACGAAAGCTATTCCACTGACCGACCAGAGAGACAGACGCACCATGCCGAAATTTGCAGCGAATCTCACCATGCTGTTCAACGAAGTCCCCTTCCTCGACCGCTTTGCGGCCGCGGCGGACGCGGGCTTTCACGCCGTCGAATTTCTGTTTCCGTATCCGTATCAGATCGCCGAATTGAGCGAGCGCTTGCAGCAGAATCGCCTGAAGCTGGTGCTGCACAACCTGCCCGCGGGCAACTGGGAAGCCGGCGAACGCGGCATTGCGTGCCTGCCGGATCGCGTGAGCGAATTCCAGGAAGGCGTGGGCCGCGCGATCGAATACGCGAAAGCGCTGAAGGTGCCGCAACTGAACTGCCTCGTCGGCATTCCGACGGCCGGCGTCGATGCGGACAAGGCGCGCTCGACCATTGTCGAGAACCTGCGCTTCGCCGCGGGCGAATTGAAGAAGGCCGGCATCAAGCTGCTGGTCGAACCGTGCAATTCCTACGACATTCCGGGCTTCGCACTGAATCGTTCTGCTGAAGGCCTGGATGTGATCCGCGCAGTCGGTTCGGACAATCTGTTCCTGCAATACGACATCTATCACATGCAACGGATGGAAGGCGAACTCGCGGCGACCATCAGGAAGAATCTGCCGCAGATCGCGCACATCCAGCTCGCCGACAATCCGGGCCGCAACGAACCGGGCACCGGCGAAATCAACTACCCGTTCCTGTTCGATCTGCTCGACTCGCTCGGCTACGACGGCTACGTCGGCTGTGAATATAAGCCGCGCACGACCACGACCGCCGGCCTCGGCTGGATTCAAAGCGTGGCCGGGCAAACCCGCGGCGCAGCCCACGCCGCCGCCTGAGCGCCGCATCGCTGCATTGATCGCCGGATCAGGCGCTTTAAGCCCCGAAAGACGCCCCGAAGGACGTCCTCTTGCGGGACACCCAACAACACTGGAGATTTAGACACATGGCAAAGATCGGTTTTATCGGCCTCGGCATCATGGGCGCGCACATGGCGCGCAACCTCATCAAGGGCGGCCACTCGCTGTTCGTGAATGGCGCGTACCCGGTGCCGGAAGATCTGAGCAAGACGACGAGCGTCGTCGGGAATTCGACCGCTGTCGCGCAGGCCGCCGACATCGTCATCATCATGGTGCCGGACACGCCTGACGTCGCCAACGTGCTGTTCGCCGACGACGGCGTCGCCGCCGGCCTTTCGCAAGGCAAGCTCGTGATCGACATGAGCTCGATCTCGCCGCTCGACACGCAAGCGTTCGCGAAGAAGATCAACGCGCTGGGCGTCGATTACCTGGATGCGCCGGTCTCCGGCGGCGAAGTCGGGGCGCGCGAAGCGACGCTGACGATCATGGTGGGCGGTCCGGAAAAAGCCTTCGCCACGGCCAAGCCGCTGTTCGAACTGATGGGCAAGAACATCTCGCTGATCGGCGACAACGGCGCGGGTCAAACCTGCAAGGTCGCCAACCAGATCATCGTCGCGCTGAACATCGAAGCCGTGGCCGAAGCGCTGCTGTTCGCGTCGCGCTCGGGCGCCGATCCGGAACGTGTGCGCAAGGCTTTGATGGGCGGCTTCGCCTCGTCGCGGATTCTCGAAGTGCACGGCGAGCGCATGACCAAGCGCACGTTCAACCCGGGCTTTCGCATCGAACTGCACCAGAAGGATCTGAACCTCGCGCTCGACGGCGCACGCAAGCTCGGCATCGCTCTGCCGCATACGGCGAGCGCGCAGCAACTGTTCAGCGTGTGCGCGGCGAATGGCGGCAAGGCCTGGGATCACTCGGCGATGGTGCGTGCCCTCGAAATCATGGCGAACTTCGAAGTCGCGCAAGCGCCGGCCAGCGAAGCCAAGGCAGCTTGATTGCGCATCATGCAGTAACACGGACCGCCGTGATGGTTGCATTGTCAACGTCATGGCGGTCGCAGGTGGGGCGCCCGGTTCGTCGTGCGATAGGCACGGCGGAACGGGCAAATCGTGCCGCTCTGGGCTGAGAGCGGCAAGTGGGGTCCGCAGCGGCACCCGGCGGCGCCGGGGAAGCCTTGGTCGGTCAGACGTCGTCGTCGGGTGTCCGGCTGTCGGATTTCATGCTTTACCGATGCTTATGCTTTTTCGGCCAAACTCTCGCAGCGGGTGCATCATGCGCGCCGCCTGCCAGCACCTCTCTTTGCCGGGCCACGCGCGCCGGCCCGCAAGTCCGCTTGCATTTGCTTGCAACTCCGTCCTTCCGGCTCGACCTTTTTTGACACATCGCTCCGCGCTTTTCTCCTACACTCGTTAAGTCTGGTTGCGGGCGGTTCAGCGTTCAAGTGCGGCTTGTCGATCATGGCAACGCGTGTCCTCTGCTTCATTCGCCCGATTCCCAACCAGTTTTCAACCCGTGAGCGGAATGTGCTTGCGCCAGTAACCTATCTGCAAAGGATTCAGAATGAGCATCTTCGGTGACATCGTACATAAGCTCTTCGGCAAAGCGAAACCGGACCAGCCTGCGCCCGCGGTTGAGCCGACACCGGATCCGGCAGCGGCGCAAGCTGCCGCACCGGCGGCTGCACCGGCGCCCGCGCCGCTCGCCGACGTCGACGTTGCTGTCGTGATGGACCAGTTCGTGAGTGAGAGCGGTCAAACGTTGAACTGGCGCACATCGATCGTCGACACGCTGAAAGCGCTCGGCGTGGACAGCAGCCTCGAACATCGCAAGGAGCTCGCAAAAGAGCTGAAGTTCACCGGCGACACGAACGATTCCGCAAGCATGAACATCTGGCTGCATAAACAGGTCATGCTGGCGCTGGCGGCGAACGGCGGGAAGTTGCCTCCGGACCTGGCGGACTGACGGTCTGGCGGCGTCGCCTATGGTCGGCTAAAGCAAAAAACTTGAAATGAAACGACAACGCGGCGCTCGGGTCGATGACCTGGGCGCCGCGTCGTCATTCAAGCGTCATATGCGGGACACGGTTCTGTCTTTGAACCCGACCGCCCGCGCACAATCAATCAATACTTATCGAACGTTTTCTGCAGCGCCACGGGTCCCGTGCCGCCCGCGGCCAGCGCCAGCATCAGCAGCACGCGCGCCTTGTACGGATTTAGCGAGCCCGCGCTGACGAAACCGAGCGCGTCGTCGGCGGCCGCGCCGTTGCGCATCACATGCCCCGAGCCGACACGCGAGGCACGCACCACCGCCACGCCTTGCGAAGCGGCATCGGCCAGCGCCTGTTGCACCGTGGTATGAATCGAGCCGTTGCCGGTGCCCGCCACGACGATACCGCGCACGCCGGCGGCAACCAGCGCATCCACGGCAATCCGCGTCACGCCCGCATAACTCACCACGATCTCCACATGCGGCCACTTCGAGCCGATCACGAATTCGGTCGCGAGCGTATGCGGACGCACCACGCCGCGCTGGAATTCGACGCGGCCGTCCTGCACCCAGCCCAGTGCGCCGATTTCAGGCGAATGGAATGCATCGACCGCGTAGGTGCTCGTCTTCACCACGTCGCGCGCGCTGTGGATCTTGTTGTTGAAGGCCACCAGCACGCCCTGCCCGCGCGACGCCGCGTGCGCCGCGACCGTCACGGCGTTCAGCAGATTCAGCGGGCCGTCGGCGGACAGCGCCGAAGCCGGGCGCATGGCCGCCGTCAGCACGACTGGCTTGTCCGACTTGACGGTCAGATGCAGCAGATAAGCGGTTTCTTCGAGCGTGTCGGTGCCGTGCGTGATCACCACACCGTCAATGTCGCTGTCGGCGAGCAGCGTGTTGATGCGCTGCGCGAGCGTGGTCCACAGCGGCATCGCCATGTCCTTGCTGTCGACGCTGGCAATCTGCTCGGGCGCGATGCGCGCCACTGTGGACAAGGCCGGCACCACGGCCAGCAATTGCTCGACGCCGACCACACCGGCCTGATAGCCGGACGTATTGGTGGCGTCCGCAGCCGCGCCGGCGATCGTGCCGCCGGTCGCGAGCACGGCGATACGCGGCAACGGCGGCGTGGCGCCTTCGTCTGAAGGCGTAGCGGAGGAAGAAGTCGAAGTGTTCATGGCGGCGATTGTAAGCGATGCGCCGCGCGCCGCCATGCATGGATAAACAAATGGCCCTTCACCGACCCGGCGCATCCATCAAACCGCTTCTCGCAACTGCGCGGCGATCTCCGCTTCGTTCAACTGCGGCGCGAACATCTCGATCAACCGGTAGGCATACGCGCGCAGGAACGCGCCCTTGCGCAAACCGACCCGCGTCGTGCTCGCTTCGAACAGATGTTGCGTGTCGAGCGCGACCAGTTCCGTGTCGCGCTTCGGATCGTAGGCCATTGCCGCGACCACGCCGATACCCATGCCGAGTTCGACATAGGTCTTGATCACGTCGGCATCGATTGCGGTCAGCACGACGTCGGGCAGCGCCCCCGCTTTCGCGAATGCCTGGTCGATATGCGAGCGGCCCGTGAAGTCCTGGTCGTACGTGACGATCGGAAATTCGGCGATCTCGTCGAGCGTCAGATTCTGCCGGCCCACCAGCGGATGGTCCTTCGGCACGACCACGACGTGATGCCACGAATAGCACGGGAACGTGACGATATCCGGGAAGCGGTCGAGCGCTTCGGTGGAGATGCCGATGTCCGCTTCACCGTTGATGATCATCTGCGCGATCTGTTGCGGGCTGCCCTGGCGCAACGCCAGATGCACCTTCGGGAACACCTCGGTGAATTGACGGATCACCTTCGGCAACGCATAACGCGCCTGCGTGTGGGTGGTCGCCACGACCAGGTGGCCGCTATCCTGATCGGCATACTGGCGCGCGACGCGGCGCAGATTCTCGGCGTCGAGCAGCATCCGCTCGATCAGCTGATGCACCGCCTTGCCCGGCTCGGTCAGGCCCGTCAGACGCTTGCCGCGTCGAATGAAAATGTCGACGCCGAGTTCGTCTTCGAGATCCTTGATCTGTTTCGACACGCCTGACTGCGAGGTGTACAGCACGTTCGCCACCTCGGTCAGGTTCATGTTCTGACGCACGGCTTCGCGCACGAAGCGCAATTGCTGGAAATTCATCTGTATGTCTCCGGTTCGTCCAGAGTTGAGTTATTTGAGTTTGATTGAAACACCGAGTCGTGTTGCCGCGCGGCTGACCGTAACGCGCTGACTGCCCTCATTGCGCCGGGAATACGCGCAAGGCACGCGGCACCGCGGTCACGCCATCGCCGATAGAGAGTTGCAGATCGCGCCACGCTTCCCGATCGAGCTCGGCTTCGAGCAGGTTGCCCTCGCGGCCCGCGAGTTCCACGCGCACCGAGCCGCCCAAGGTCACCACGCGCCGCACGTCGACCACGATGCCTTCGCGGTGGCCCGATGCCTGCGGATACAACTGCAGATCGTGCGGACGCACATAAGCGAAGGCCGG
Source organism: Paraburkholderia sp. RL17-383-BIF-A (assembly GCF_046028015.1). Classification (NCBI taxonomy): domain Bacteria; kingdom Pseudomonadati; phylum Pseudomonadota; class Betaproteobacteria; order Burkholderiales; family Burkholderiaceae; genus Paraburkholderia; species Paraburkholderia sp. RL17-383-BIF-A. The sequence continues at coordinate 61,228 of NZ_JARESR010000005.1, forward strand.
GCCGCTGAAATCGGCCTTGATCGACACCGGCAGCGCCGCGCCGTCGACCACGAAACCGCTGGCGTCGACCTTGCCGTGCAGACGGTTCGCGGCGCCGAGAAACTCGTAGACGAACGAGGTCTGCGGATGGTCATACACGTCCTGCGGACTGCCCACCTGCTCCACGTGCCCGCGATTGAGCACGACGATACGGTCGGCCACTTCGAGCGCTTCTTCCTGATCGTGCGTGACGAAAATCGTCGAGATATGCAGATCGTCGTGCAGGCGCCGCAGCCAGCTACGCAGCTCCTTGCGCACCTTCGCATCCAGCGCGCCGAACGGTTCGTCGAGCAGCAGCACTTTCGGTTCGACCGCCAACGCGCGCGCGAGCGCGATACGCTGCCGCTGGCCGCCCGACAATTCCGACGGATAGCGTTGCGCGAGCCAGTCGAGTTGCACGAGCTTCAGCAGTTCATGCACCTTCTCGCGGATCACCGCTTCCGAGGGACGTTCCTTGCGCGGCTTCACGCGCAAGCCGAACGCCACGTTCTCGAACACCGTCATATGACGGAACAGCGCGTAATGCTGGAACACGAAGCCCACTTCCCGCTCGCGCGCGCCGACCGTCGCCACGTCCTGGCCTTGCAGCACGACCTGGCCGCCGTCCGCGTATTCGAGCCCGGCAATCACGCGCAGCAAGGTGGTCTTGCCACAACCCGACGGCCCGAGCAGCGCGACCAGCTCACCCGGCGGAAAGTCGAGTGTGACGTTATCGAGCGCGACGAAATCGCCGAAGCGCTTCTGCAGGTTACGAACGGTGATACCCATTACAGCTCTCCTTGCTTGAGCGGGTGTTGCTGCGATGCATGCGTTGTGTGGGTTGCGGGTGTTGCGCCCACCGGCGTGGTAACCGGACCGGCGTACGCGGGCACATCTCGCGCGGCCGACAGCTCGGCCGACATATGGCGTTCCGCGAGCAGCTTCAGGCCGAGCGTCACGAGCGCGAGCAGCGCCAGCACCGACGCCACGGCGAACGCCGCCGAGAAGTTGTATTCGTTGTAGAGAATTTCGACGTGCAGCGGCATCGTGTCGGTCTGACCGCGAATATGGCCCGACACCACCGACACGGCGCCGAACTCGCCCATTGCCCGCGCGTTACACAGAATCACGCCATACAGCAGGCCCCATTTGACGTTCGGCAGCGTGACGCGGCGGAAAGTCTGCCAGCCCGACGCGCCGAGCACGTGCGCGGCTTCTTCTTCATCGTTACCTTGTGCCTGCATCAACGGAATCAGCTCACGCGCGACGAACGGGAACGTCACGAAGATCGTCGCCATCACGATGCCCGGCACCGCGAAAATGATCTGGATGTTGTGGTCCTGCAGCCACGGGCCGAACCAGCCCTGCGCGCCGAACATCAGCACGTAGATCAAGCCCGAGATCACCGGTGAAACCGAGAACGGCAGATCGATCAGCGTGGTCAGGAGCGCCTTGCCGCGGAATTCGAACTTGGCGATACACCATGAAGCCGCGAGACCGAACACGAGGTTCAACGGCACGGCGATGGCGGCGGTGATCACGGTCAGCTTGATTGCCGACAGCGCGTCCGGGTCGGCGAGCGATTCCAGATAGAAACCAAGACCTTTGGCGAGCGCCTGATAAAAGACGGCGACGAGCGGCACCACCAGAAACAGCGCGAGAAACAGCAGCGCGATGCCGGTCAGAATCCAGCGCACGAGCGGCGGTTCGGTGACGGGATCGGGACGGCGCGCTACATTGAGCGGCGCGCGCGGCGCCACGGCAACCGCAGCGGCGTTGTTCGCACCGCTCGCGGCGGAGACGTCATTTACGGTTCGGCGGCTCATTGCACACCTCCGCCGATTGCCGCAACGCTCGCCACACTGGCGGCCGGCACCGGGCCCGCGCCGCCGCGGCCCGTGCGGCGCTGCAAATACCACTGCAGGGTATTGATCAGCAGCAGCATCAGGAACGACACGACCAGCATCACCACCGCGATAGCCGTGGCCCCCGCGTAGTCGTATTGCTCGAGCTTCGTGATGATGAGAAGCGACGTGATTTCCGACTTCATCGGTACATTGCCGGCAATGAAAATCACCGAGCCATACTCGCCGAGCGCGCGCGCGAAAGCCAGCGCGAAGCCCGTCAACAGAGCCGGAAACACGGCCGGCAGCACCACGCGGCGAAACGTCAGCCAGCGCGAAGCGCCGAGGCACGCGGCCGCTTCTTCCTGTTCGCGTTCGAATTCTTCGAGCACCGGCTGCACCGTGCGCACGACGAACGGCAAACCGATGAACGTCAGCGCGACCAGCACGCCGGCCGGCGTGAACGCGATTTTCAGGCCGAGCGGTTCGAGGAACTGTCCGATCCAGCCGTTGCCCGCATACACGGCCGCAAGCGAAATGCCGGCCACCGAAGTGGGCAGCGCGAACGGCAGATCGACCACGGCGTCGACGATGCGCTTGAACGGAAACGTGTAGCGCACCAGCACCCACGCCACCAGAAAGCCGAACACCGCGTTGATCAGCGCGCCGCCGAGCGCGGAGAAGAACGTCAGGCGATACGACGCGAGCACGCGCGGCGAACTCACCGCGCGCACGAACTGGCTCCAGTCGAGCGTCGCGGTCTTCAAAAAGGTCGCCGCAAGCGGAATCAGCACCACGAGGCTCAGATAAGCCACCGTGATGCCGAGTGTCAGGCCAAAACCGGGCAAGGCGCTCGGTTTTCGGAAGGTCAACGTCGTCATGCTCGTTACTCGTTCAGGTTGATGCTCGTGTTTCCGGCCGCCGGGCCCTGGCTGGCCAAAAGCGCGCCCCTTGGGGCGCGCTCCGGAGTGACGCGTTGCCGCATCGCTTTGCTGCCTATGCCGGTGAAGGCAACGGCTCGATCGTTACTGCGGTTGATAGATCGAATCGAATACACCGCCGTCGGCAAAGTGCGTCTTCTGCGCGTTGGTCCAGCCGCCGAACGAATCGTCGACCGTGTACAGCTTCAGCTTCGGAAACTTGGCGGTCAGCTCGGCCGGCACTTTGTTCGATCGCGGACGGTAGAAGTTCTTCGCTGCGATTTCCTGGCCTTGCTCGCTATACAGGAAGTTCAGATACGCTTCGGCGAGCTTGCGCGTGCCGTGCTTGTCCACCACCTTGTCCACCACCGCAACCGGCGGCTCGGCCAGAATGCTGACCGACGGCACCACGATCTCGAACTTCTCCGGTCCGAACTCCTTCAACGACAGGAAGGCTTCGTTTTCCCATGCGATCAGCACGTCGCCGATACCGCGTTGCACGAAGCTGGTGGTCGCGCCGCGCGCGCCCGAATCGAGCACGCCGGCGTTCTTGTAGAGCTTGCCGACGAATTCCCTGGCCTTCTGATCGTTGCCGCCCGGCTGATGCTCGGCGTATGCCCATGCCGCGAGGTAGTTCCAGCGCGCCCCGCCCGAGGTCTTCGGATTCGGCGTGACGATCGAAACACCCGGCTTGATCAGGTCGTCCCAATCCTTGATGTGCTTCGGGTTGCCCTTGCGCACCAGAAACACGATCGTCGACGTGTACGGCGACGCGTTGTCCGGCAAGCGCTTCTGCCAGCCCTTGTCCAGCAAGCCCTTGTTGGCCAGCGCGTCGATGTCGTAAGCGAGCGCGAGCGTCACGACGTCGGCCTGCAGACCGTCGAGCACCGAACGCGCCTGCGCGCCGGAGCCGCCGTGCGACTGCTTGAAGGTGATCGTCTCGCCGGTCTTCGCCTTCCATTCCTTGCCGAACGCCTGGTTGACGTCCTGATACAGCTCGCGCGTCGGGTCGTAGGACACGTTCAGCAGTGTCGTGTCGGCAGCGTGCGCCTGCGCCATCACGCCGAGCGCGCTCGCCGCGCCCAATGCGAGCGCCGCGATGAGTTTCTTCGTTTTGCCTGCCAGCCCCGTACCTTGGTGATTCATGTCAACTTTCTCCGCGTTGTGCGCTGAAACAGCGTGTGGTGTCTTTTTGCGTCGCGGTCACGTGCACATGAACGCCAACTGGAGGCCAGTCTATCGAAGGGCTTTCATCATTAAAAATAATGTTTCTTCATTCTTTAATACGCAAAAGTGGTAATGACAGCTGGATAAGGCGTTGCGGCACGAAAACGGGTGTTGGAGCGTCGTTTGACGACGCTGCAACGCCACCCCTCGGCACGAACTTAAAGTAAAGCTTGAATTGCGCGGAATACTGTATAAAAATACAGTCACCTGTTCATACATACAGTGGCGCCATGACCAAACTCACCGCACGACAGCAGCAGGTTTTCGATCTGATCCGCAGGGCTATCGAACGCACCGGCTTTCCGCCCACCCGCGCGGAGATCGCCGCCGAACTGGGCTTCAGCTCGGCCAACTCGGCAGAAGAACATCTGCGGGCGCTCGCCCGCAAGGGCGTGATCGAACTCGCGGCCGGCGCGTCGCGCGGCATCCGCCTGCTGGCCGGCCCGGAAGATTCGCCGCACCAGTTCACGTTGCCGCACGCCAGCATCATGCAACTGTCGCTACCGCTGATCGGGCGGGTGGCCGCGGGTAGCCCGATCCTCGCGCAGGAACATATCTCGCAGCACTACGCTTGCGACCCGGCGCTGTTTTCGAGCAAGCCCGATTACCTGCTGAAGGTACGCGGGTTGTCCATGCGCGACGCGGGCATTTTCGACGGCGACCTGCTCGCGGTGCAAAAGAGAACGGAAGCCAAAGACGGCCAGATCATCATTGCCCGGCTTGGCGACGACGTCACGGTCAAGCGCCTGAAGCGCCGGCCGAACGGGCTCGAGTTGATCGCCGAGAACCCCGATTACGAAAACATCTTCGTTGAAACCGGCAGTGCGGAATTCGCGCTGGAAGGTATCGCCGTGGGGCTGATTCGCCCCGGCGAGTTCTGAACGGTCAGGTTCCAGGCGGCTTGTTTCCCAGCACTTCGATCCAAGCCCCTTCTTGCCCGTTCGACAGAGTAGAAAGCCGCGCCAACGCCGCATTAACGCTGCATTAACGCTGCATCGTCTGGAGAGTCTCATGGAACGTCTTGCCCGCCTGCTGCCTTTTCGCCAGTTCGGTCGTCTGCGCCATCTTCGCAAGCTGGTGCCCTGCTCATTGATCGAGGCGTCCACGGCCAGCACGCCGTCGCTGTTCGATGCGCCAGACAGCGTGTCGAGCCTGCCATCGTCGTTGCCGGCGTTTGCCCGCGTGTCTCTGAACTCGGGTCTGAATACGGCCGAACCGGCCCGTCGCGCACCAGTGCGGGTCTATCACGGCCCGTCGCGCCTCATCATGGTCGGCACGGTGGACGCTGTGTGCCGCATGATCGACCGCTGCATTGCCGACGAGGCAAACGTCCACGGGGCGGTATTCGAGTCTTGATGGAAGGTATGGCGGGCGGCGATATCGCATCGCATGGGATCGTTTTCGTGTGGCCGCGGTCCAAGTTAGATCACACCTGATGGAGAGTCCCATTCGATGGCAGTTCCGAAACGCATTAAAGGCGGCGCCACCCGGCCGCTGATCGTCACGCTGATCGTGATTGTGGTGATCGCAGCGCTTGGGTTTACGTACGCATCACCGTATCTCGCGCTGAACAATCTCAAACGCGCCGCCGATGCGCGCGACACGCAAACGGTCAATCAATACGTCGACTTTCCCGCGTTGCGCGAGAGCCTGAAGCAGCAGGTCGCCGCGCTGCTCACGCGGCGGCTCGACGCGCACAGCAACGGCAATCCGCTGGCCGCCATTGGCGCGATGATAGGCGTCGCGCTGATTGGCCCGCTCGTAGATGCCTATGCCACACCAGACGGCGTGGCGGCATTGCTGAACGGCATGCCGCCGCGCGGCGATCCGGGCGAACGGCCGCCCGCACCGCCTGCCGCGAACACGCCGGCGGATGGCGCCGCGGCCTCACCCGCACCGGCGGCGCCTGCCGTTGGAACTGCGGGCAACGGCAACACCAACGCCGCGCCTGCGCAGCCGCCGCAAACCACCGCGGGCTATCGCGGCCTCAACGAGTTCGTCGTCACCTACCAGCACGGCGCCGGCGACGCGCGTTACTCGGCGATCTTCCAGCGCGAGGGTGTCTTCACATGGAAGCTGGCCGCGGTCAACCTGAACGAGTGATCGCCTGGGGTCGTCGGGCCGAGGCGACCGGCCCGTTGAGCACGCTCGCGGTAGCCGGCATCCAGACGCTAGACCCAGGCGCGATACGCAGTCGCTATCAGGCCGCCGCCTGCTGCTGCTCCTGGGCCGAAGAACACGCCACCAGAATGCTGCACGAGACGCGGTCGAGCAGCGGCGTATTGCCCGCGCCCATCCACCAACGTGACAAACCGGTGCGGCAGCGGTGGCCGACCACAACCAGGTCGACGTGCAATTCATTGGCAAGGTTGGCGATCTCGTCGATCGGATGGCCGAACGCGAAATGCCCTTGTGCGCTCACGCCTCGCTCGGTGAGCCAGTCCACGCCTTCCTGAAGGATGTCGCGGGCGGTCTTTTCGAAGCTGCCGCAAGCCACGTCGGTCAGCAGGCCCGCGCTTTGCGCAATGCTCGAACGCATATCGACGACCGACAACAAGTGCGTTTCCGCTTTCAGATCCAACGCCAGATCGGCACCGCAACGCAATGCTTTGCGGCCTTCGCGCGAGCCGTCGTAGCACAGCAGGATTTTCTGGTAGCTCGCCATGATTTTTCTCCCTTCGCGCGGGACGCGCGATCTGAATGAATCATGGTGCGCCGCAATTCAGGTTGCAAGGGATGGAAAACGCTAACTGTGCGGTAACGGCACACAAGCCACGCTCTAAAGAGGTGCGCGCGCCAACAGGGTTGCTCGCGGCTCGTTGCCGCAGTGCGAGAAACCCATGCGGGAGCGTCGGACGCGCACCAACGCCGAGCCGCCGATGCCCTAGAATAGGCGGCCTTCCCGGCCATTAAAATCATCCATGTCTGTTCCGGAGACTCGTTCGATCCATGCCTGAAGCCGCCATCGAATTTCACGAGGTCAAAAAAAGCTACGGCGAAAAGACGGTCGTCGACGGACTGTCGTTCCATGTCAACGCCGGGGAATGCTTCGGCCTGCTCGGCCCGAACGGCGCGGGCAAAACCACCACGTTGCGCATGCTGCTTGGCATCGCCTCGCCGGATGCGGGCACGATCCGCCTGTGCGGCGAGCCGATCCCCAGCCGCGCGCGCGTGGCGCGGGCGCGTGTCGGCGTGGTGCCGCAGTTCGACAATCTCGATCCTGACTTCACGGTGCGCGAGAACCTGCTGGTGTTCGGCCGCTACTTCGGTTTGAGCGCCGCGCAATGCCGTGCGATGGTGCCCTCGCTGCTCGAATTCGCGCGCCTGGAGAGCAAGGCGGATGCGCGCGTGAGCGAACTGTCCGGCGGCATGAAGCGGCGCCTCACGCTGGCGCGCGCGCTCGTCAACGATCCCGACGTGCTTATCATGGACGAACCGACCACCGGCCTCGATCCTCAGGCGCGGCATCTGATCTGGGAGCGGCTGCGCTCGTTGCTCGCGCGCGGCAAGACCATTTTGCTGACCACGCACTTCATGGAAGAAGCCGAACGGCTCTGCCACCGGCTGTGCGTGATCGAGGAAGGACGCAAGATCGCCGAAGGCGCGCCGAGCGAATTGATCGCCTCCGAGATCGGTTGCGATGTGATCGAGATCTTCGGACCGGATCCGGTCGCGTTGCGCGATGAACTGGCGCCGCTCGTCGAGCGCACCGAGATCAGCGGCGAAACGCTGTTCTGCTACGTCAACGACGCGCAACCGGTGCATGCGCGGCTCAAGCAGCGCGCGGATCTGCGCTATCTGCACCGGCCGGCGAATCTGGAAGACGTGTTCCTGCGGCTCACCGGCCGCGAGATGCAGGACTGAAGAAGCATGTGAAGAAGCGTGAATAGCGGCATCGCACGCAACGCGCTACAGCCATAACGACGAAGCAAGTCCCCTCGGGGACACCGCACGAGACACGCAATGGACGCACGCACCTACGACTCCCCGGGCGAGACCCCGTCGAAACAGGAAACTTTCGCCGCTTTTCCCGCGAACGCAACCAACTGGATTGCCGTGTGGCGCCGCAATTATCTGGTGTGGAGAAAGCTCGCGCTCGCCTCGATGTTCGGCAATCTTGCCGATCCGATGATCTACCTGTTCGGCCTCGGCTTCGGTCTGGGGCTGATGGTCGGCCATGTCGACGGCGTGTCGTATATCGCCTTTCTCGCGGCGGGCACGGTGGCGTCGAGCGTGATGATGTCGGCGAGTTTCGAGTCGATGTATTCGGGCTTCTCGCGCATGCATGTGCAGCGCACCTGGGAGGCGATCATGCACACGCCTCTAACGCTCGGCGACATCGTGCTCGGTGAAGTGATCTGGGCCGGCAGCAAGTCGATGCTGTCCGGCGCGGCGATCATGCTGGTGGCCGGCGCGTTGGGCTACGCAAATTTTCCGTCGATGCTGCTGGCGTTGCCGGTCGTCGTGCTGACCGGCCTCGCATTCGCGAGCATCGCCATGGTCGTCACGGCGCTCGCGCCTTCGTACGACTTCTTCATGTTTTACCAGACGCTGGTGTTGACGCCGATGCTGTTGCTGTCCGGCGTGTTCTTTCCGGCATCGCAATTGCCCGCCGTTGCGCGCGGCGTCACCGAAGTGTTGCCGCTGGCGCATGCCGTCGACCTGATGCGGCCGGCCATGCTGGGACGTCCAATCGAACATGCGCTGTTGCATGTGGCCGTGCTGGCGGCGTATGCGGTAGGCGGGTTTGTCGTGGCGGCGATTCTGTTTCGCCGCAGGATGATGAAGTAGGCTTCAGCTTTCGATAACCATAGGCGCTGAGGCCGGGTCGCTCAGTGTCGATCCCAACGTATCAGCGCCTGCCGCGACCCGGACCGGCTCAGTCCTCGTCGTCGGTCCATGGAATGTCCACGTCGGAAATGAACGCCACCGTGGCGAACGGCCCGCCGTCCTGACGGCCGATCTTGCCGTCGGCACGCTGCCATTCGACGCGGAACATCGTGCCCGGCTCATCGGCGATCAGTCGAACCGTGCGAACCTCGTCCGGATCGGCTTCTTCCACCGGACCGTCGAGCGAGATCTGCAATTCCTGCGGCCACAGCCCGTCGGCCGGATCATAGATCTTGTCGCCGTCGGGAATCAGCGTAAAGGCTTCCACACCGATCGTCGCCGAGGCCTCCACGATCATCTTGCCCAACGCGCGCAGCAATGCCGTCGCTCGCGCCGAATTCGCCTGACGGATTGCAAGATCCCCGCGCGTCAGCGCCTGCTCAAGTTTTGGGTTTGTTTTTTGTTGCGCCATTCGATGTCCTGAGTTCCTATCGCTCTGTTGTGGACGGCGCGCTGCATCGAGCGCGCGCCGCTCTCCATTTTTCGGGCTGAATCCTACCACTGGTGTGCGCTGCAGCAATCCCTGCCGCGCAGTCCGGCGCTTTCAGCCGGCCCCGTCCACCACAGTTTAGGTCGTGATTCGTGATCCGGCAGGGACATTTGCCTTTCAATCGGCGCTGAATGGATCGCTATCGCACGCACGCCATACGTTCGCCCTAACGTTCGCGGCCGGCCGCAAACGTAGCCTTGCCGCCTGGAAGCCGGGCGGGCTATCCGGGCCTTTGTGCGTTCAGCGCGGGGGCGTGGTTCGCTTTCGAACGGCCTTCATGGCAGTCCCCTGCGCCGGCTTCGCACCCGCGATTTCCGTGATCAGATAGTCCCTGAAGGCTCGCACCGACGGCGGTAACTCACGCCCCGCCATGGTCTGAACCTGAATGCTGCGCTGGCGCATTTGCGGATGCGTGAGCGGCATCACGACGAAGCCGTCATTCGCGTAACGGTCGCGCACGGACAGCAGACCCGTGAACATGATCGCGCCGGACTTCTGCGCGTAACGGTACATGGCGCCGCTATTGTTGCAGGTGAGATCGGGCTCGAGCAGGATGCCTTCGAGCGCACAGGTAATGTCGATCAATTGACGAATCGTCGTGCCGGGCTCGGGCAGCACCAGCGGATAGCGCTGCAAGTCGGCGAGCGACACTTTCGCGCGCGCGGCCAACGGATGATCGGCGCGCAGCAGCGCCAGCACCGGCGCGCGCTCCGTGTGCTCGACCTTGACGCCTTTTTCCGGCGCGAGGCTGAAGGTCAACGCAAGATCGGCGTCGCCGTCGCGCACCCGGCGGGTCGCCTCGTCCGGTGACATGACCGACAGCGTGAAGTCGATGCCCGGATACTGAACGCGAAAGCCCGCCATCGCGGTAGGCAGGAAATCGGCGGCGAATCCCTCCGAACTGGCCAGCTTGATCATGCTGCCGTGCAAGGTTTCGAGCCCGCCGATCTCCTTCATCACATGCTCCGCCTCGAGCAGACTGCGCTGCGCGTACGCAAGCAGGCGCTCGCCGGCTTCGGAAAGCGCCATGCCGCGCGGCCGCCGCTCGAATAGCGCGACGCCGAGGTCGCCTTCGAGCCGCGCCACCTGGCGGCTGATTGCCGACACGGCGACATGCAGACGTGCGGACGCGTCGCTGATCGAGCCGGTGCGCGCGACTTCGACGAAATAGCGCAGCGCGATGCCATGCAGCGAAAGTGCCATGAGTGATGCCTCATTCAACGGTAGGCGCTGCCAGGCCGATGGCCGCCGGCAGTTTTACTGCTTGCGCTGAGCTTTGCCTTTTCGGCAACGCAAGCTTCGAAAGACGATCATTGTGACAAAAAAAACGGCCTCCTAGAATCGATTCGACGCTGCAGACCGTGGCCTGTCTCAATCGACCCGCAATCTCCCCGCAATCGCCCCGCGATCGAACCCGGGACCACGCGCCGCCCGCCCCACATTCGCCCGCATTGGAGACACCTATGAGCCGCACCGAGGCCATCGAGCACGCCACACACCATTTCGAATCCGGCGCCTTTCTCGAAACGCTGAACCGCCGCGTTGGTTTTCGCACGGAAAGCCAGGAGAGTGATCGCGCCGCCACGCTGCTGTCGTATCTGACCGACGAGATTACGCCCGAAGCGGCGGCCCTCGGTTTCAGCACACGCATCGTCGCGAACCCGGTGGACGGCTTCGGGCCGTTCCTGATCGCGAGCCGCCACGAGGCCGACGACCTGCCGACCGTGCTGATCTATGGACATGGCGACGTGGTGCGCGGCTACGACAGCCAGTGGCGCGCGCCGCTGACACCGTGGGCCGTGACCGTCGAGGGCGAGCGCTGGTTCGGCCGCGGCACCGCCGACAACAAAGGTCAGCACACCATCAACCTCGCCGCGCTGTCGAGCGTGCTGGCCGCGCGCGGCGGCAAGCTCGGCTTCAACGCGAAGCTGCTGATCGAGATGGGCGAGGAAACCGGCTCGCCCGGACTCGACGAAATCTGCCGCGCGCACCGTGAAGAACTCGCCGCCGACGTGCTGATCGCCTCCGACGGCCCGCGTCTCGCCGCGCGCCGCCCTACTGTGTTCCTCGGCTCGCGCGGCTCGGTGAATTTCAAGCTTTCGTTGAATCTGCGCGACGGTGCGCATCATTCCGGCAATTGGGGCGGTCTGCTGCGCAATCCGGCCACCGTGCTGGCGAATGCGTTGTCGAGCCTCGTCGATGCGCGCGGCGTGATCGCCGTCGAGGGTTTGCGTCCGCCGCCGATTCCCGAGGCGGTGCGCCGTGCGCTCGCCGATATCACGGTGGGCGGCGGCCCGGGCGATCCGGCGGTCGACGACAACTGGGGCGAGCCCGGCCTGAGTGCGCCTGAGCGCGTGTTCGGCTGGAACAGCTTCGAAATACTTGCGTTCAAGGCCGGCAACCCGGAGAACCCGGTCAATGCGATTCCTTCGGCGGCGTTCGCGCATTGCCAGCTGCGCTTCGTGGTCGGCACGGATTGGGACAATCTCGAACGGTATCTGCGCACGCATCTGGATGCGCACGGTTTTTCCGAAGTGGAGATCGAAGTCGAGCGCGGCGCGCCGGCCACCCGTCTGAACCCGGACGATCCATGGGTCACGTGGGCGATTGCGTCGCTCGAACAGACTACCGGCAAAAAAACCGCCGTGCTGCCGAATCTGGGCGGCACGCTGCCCAACGAAGTCTTCGCCGACACGCTCGGCCTGCCGACCTTGTGGGTGCCCCACTCGTACCCGGCCTGTTCGCAGCACGCGCCGAATGAGCACCTGCTCGGACCAGTCGTGCGCGAAGGTCTGCAGATCATGGCGGGCCTCTTCTGGGATCTCGGCGAGAACTCCCCGCGCGCGACAACCCGCGGCGCGATCTGAGCGACGCCTGAGCACCCGAGCAGCACCTGAGCAAAGCCCGAGCGACATCCACGCGCTCGGGCCCGGCACGCCGTTATCCGTTTATCTCACGAGGCACGTCCACGATGAGCACGTCCACTTTGCAAGCCAGCGCCGCGCGGCCTTCCGCCGCGAAGGTCCATCGCATCATTCTCGCGGCGTCGATCGGCAACGCGCTCGAATGGTTCGACCTCGTCGTCTACGGTTTCTTCGCGGTGACCATCGCGAAGCTGTTCTTCCCGGCACGCACCGAAGCGATCTCGCTGATGCTCACGCTCGGCACCTTCGGCATCTCGTACCTGATCCGGCCGCTCGGCGGACTCGTGCTCGGCTCGCTCGCCGACCGCGCCGGACGCAAGGCGTCGCTGCTGCTCTCTATCGCGCTGATGATGATCGGCACCCTGACGATCGCCGTGATGCCGCCGTACGCTGCGATCGGGCTATGGGCGCCTGCCGGCATCATGCTCTCGCGCCTCGTTCAAGGTTTTTCGGCAGGCGGAGAGTTTGGCGCATCCACGGCATTCCTGGTCGAACATGCTCCCGAGCGACGCGGCTTCATGGGCAGCTGGCAGTTCGCGAGCCAGGGCATGGCGACGCTGCTCGCCTCCGGCTTCGGCGCGCTGCTGACGAGCCAGCTCACCGCAGCACAACTCGAATCTTGGGGATGGCGCGTGCCGTTCCTGTTCGGCCTCGCGATTGGTCCGGTCGGTTTCTATATTCGCCGTTACGTGGACGAAGGCGCCGAGTTCAATGCCGAGCCGAAAGCCCGCACGCCTCTGCGCGACCTGTTCGGCACGCAGAAGGTCCGCATGCTGCTCGCGGTCGGCTCGCTGGTCATTTCGACGGCGGCCAATTACATGATCCTCTACATGCCGACCTACGCGATCAAGCAATTGCACCTGCCCGCCTCGACCGGCTTCGCGGCGACGCTTGCCACCGGCGTCGTGCTCACCGTGCTGACGCCTTTCGCGGGTCACCTGTCCGACAGCCTCGGGCGCATCCGCATCATGGCGGCGGCCGCCGTGCTGATGCTGATGACGGTTTATCCGGCCTTCGTCTATATGAACGCGCATCCGTCATTCGTGACGATGCTGCTCGCGCTGATCTGGATCGGCGTATTGAAGGCGACGTATTTCGGCGCGCTGCCCGCGTTGATGTCGGAGATCTTCCCGACGCAGACGCGCGCGACTGGCCTGGCGGTGAGCTACAACATCGGCGTGACAGTGTTCGGCGGCTTCGCGCCGTTCGTGATTACCTGGCTGATCGATGCTAGCGGCAACAAACTGGCGCCCGGCTTCTATCTGATGTTCTGTGCAGTAGCGAGTTTGCTCGCGCTTTATGCCGTGCGCGCAAAGTTGAAGATTCGCTGAGCGTGCGTCGAGATGTGACGCAATTGCAGAAGCGGATCAATTGGCAAGCTCCCGGCCAACTAGCCGGGGCAGCCAGATAACGCAGCGATTCGGGCGGAACTGCATGTTCCATCAAACCCGACTCGAATCGCAGCGCCGGTAATCGCACATCAAGGCGCGGGATTCGGCTGCAACTCATGCAGCGCATCGATTTCCGCGAGCACTTCCGGCGAGAGTTTCACGTCGACGCTGGCGATGTTTTCCTTCAACTGATCGAGCGAGGTCGCGCCAATCAGATTGCTGGTCACGAACGGCCGGCTGTTGACGAACGCGAGCGCGAGTTGCGCGGGCGACAACCCGTGACGCTTCGCGAGTTCCACGTAACGCGTGGTGGCCTGCACCGCTTGCGGCTTGCTGTAGCGCTGGAAGCGCTCGAACAGCGAGATGCGGGCGCCGGCCGGACGCGCGCCGCCTTCGTACTTGCCCGACAGCCAGCCGAAGGCCAGCGGCGAATAAGCCAGCAAGCCGATGTTGTCGCGATGCGCGTATTCCGACAAACCGGCTTCGTACGTGCGATTGAGCAGGCTATACGGATTCTGAATGCTGACGATGCGCGGCAAGCCGAGCTTTTCGGCCGCGCGCAGAAACTGCGCGACACCCCACGGCGTTTCGTTCGACACGCCGATGTGGCGCACCTTGCCCGCCTTGACGAATTCGGCGAGCACGGACAGGGTTTCTTCGATCGGGACCGTATAAGCGTCGTCGACCCACGGATACGCGGGGCGGCCAAACGTCATCGTGCTGCGATCCGGCCAGTGCAACTGATACAGATCGACGTACTCCGTTTGAAGGCGCTTCAGGCTATCGTTAAGCGCTTCGGTCAGATTCTTGCGGTCGAACTGGTTGCCTTCGCCACGAATATGGCGCGGGTTATGCGGTTGACGCGCGGGGCCCGCGATCTTGGTGGCGAGCACGATTTTCTCGCGTGCGCCGCGATGCTGCGCGAGCCATGTGCCAATGAAGCGCTCGGTCGAACCTTGCGTCTCGGCACGCGGCGGCACCGGGTACATTTCAGCGGTGTCGATCAGGTTGACGCCGTGATCGAGTGCGTAATCGATCTGCGTATGCGCTTCCTGCTCCGTGTTCTGCTCGCCCCATGTCATGGTGCCGAGACCGATCAGGCTGACCTGCACATCGGAGTCGCCGAGTCTGCGGTATTCCATTGAACTTGTCCTGTTATTTGGTTGAACGAAAAGTGCTGACGTTACCACGCCGGCGCGATACCTGCAGGGCACGCTAAAATGCATGCTCCAACGGGCGCTGCCCGCTTTCTCCACACGCAACGTTTCTCCGCGCCCCGACCTTGTGCAATGAATCCCGAACACCTCGAACTGCTGGTCACGCGTGTCATGCCTTACGGAAAATATAAGGGCCGCCTGATTGCGGACTTGCCCGGTCATTATCTAAACTGGTTTGCCAGTCAGGGCTTTCCGGCGGGAGAAATCGGCCGGCTGCTGGCCTTGATGCAGGAGATCGATCACAACGGCCTGAAGTCGCTGCTCGATCCTCTGCGCAAACGCTGATCGCTTCGCGGTGAAAGCCGCGTGAAGTGTCGTGAAGCGCGGTTGAAAGTTGCCGCGCAGGCATCGTGCAAGTAATGCAAGCCTGTACAAATTTATACAGAGTTTTGCTTGTACCTTGCGCACTGGATGGACTTTAATCCACGTAGGTCTTCGCGCCTTTCGCCGTGGTTCGCGCCGTGGTTCGCGCCGTGGTTCGCGCCGTGGTTCGCCCCATCATTCGCATCTCATCCTGCCTGCCCGTCCATGTCTGATTTCAGCTTGTCCGCGCTGCTTGAATTTATCGGCCACGACCTTTCGCCCGTGCGTGCCGTCATCGCATTCTTTCTGATCGGCTACCTCATCGTCGGACTACCCGTTCATTTCCGCCAAGGCGCCGCATCGCGCGACATCTGGGGCACCGCGGCCGGCGTGACGATGGCCGCGATCTACGCGGCGTTCATCATCGGCGTGTACCCGGCCCTGCATCATTCGGGTGGTTTGTTGCGGTAATACGCTGGTGCGTTAGCACAAAATGCGCTAGCCGCCCAGACGCCCCGTCGCGGCCAGATACGCGAACACGTGGTCTACGCATTCGTCGACCGGCATCCGGTCGGTTTCGATCACCACGTCGGACGAAAGCGGCGCTTCGAACGGATCGGAAATACCGGTGAAATGCGCAATTTCGCCGCGTCGCGCGCGTGCATAAAGCCCCTTGGCATCGCGCGCTTCGCAGACCTTCAGCGGGGCCTTCACGAAGACCTCGACAAACCCTTCGCCGACAATTTCGCGCGCCGAGCGCCGATGCCGATGCTCCGGCGAGATCACGGCGGCAATCACGACAAAGCCCTGCTGCATGAAGAGCGCCGCGACGTGCGCGACCCGCCGGAGGTTTTCGGTGCGGTCCTCGGGCGTGAAGCCGAGGTCGGCGTTCAGTCCACGCCGCAGCACGTCGCCGTCGAGCACGATCGCGGCATGCCCTGCCTGCTTCAGCCGCTCAAGCAAGCCGTTGGCCAACGTCGACTTGCCGGCGCCGGAAAGTCCCGTCATCCAGATCACGGCGCCACGGGATGTGCTCATGCGCGACGCTCCGAGCCGGGTGCCGCAACCTCGTCAGCCTCATGTCCGTGCGCCGGAGCCAGCTTCGGGCCGAGACCGTCGAACAGCGGTTGAAGCAAGGCCTGCTGCGGCTGCCACCGTTGCAACGACGTCCTGTAAAGCGGACGACGCACCTGCGCGGAACTGGCCGTGTTCACCTGGCGCCTGTTCTGATGAAACGACAGGCAGCGCTCGTCCCAGTCGAGCCCGCAATGCGCGAGCAAGCGGCGCACATTGCCTTCGAAATCGTCGACCAGTTCTTCATATTTGACCTCGATCATCACCCCTTCCGGAAGCACGCGTTGCCAGTGGGCCATCAGGGCGTCATAGGCGCGGTAGTAGCGCCCCAGTTCGCCGAGATCATAGCTGAATGGCACGTCGTGAAAAATCCGCGAGAAGATCGACAGGCACGTTGGCACAGGCGCGCGGCTGCTATGAACGAAGCGGGCGTTCGGCAGCGCCAGATGAATCAGGCCGAGGTTGATGAAGTTGAACGGATATTTGTCGGTGAAGTGCGTGTAGCGCGAGGTCGGCGCGGCGTCTTCGCTCTGAGCAAGGTCGTGGATGTCCGGCAACGCGCCGCGCATGCGACGCAGATAGTCCGCGCCGAGCGCGCGCAACGGCGCGGCGCCGACCTCCCCTAGTGCCTCGATATCGATCCGTAAAGGATCGTGAGGATCGCGGCGAATGCAGTTCACCAGTGCTTCGCCGAATTCCGTGCGCTCACCCGCGCCCAATACCTGAGGATGGCTCGCGAGAATCTGTTCGATCAAGGTCGAACCCGAGCGCGGCATGCCGACGATAAAGATCGGCGCTTCTGAAGGATCACCCAGACCGCGCTTCGCGTCCAGCACCGCCGAAGTCGCCAGCTCAGGCAGATGCGCGAACAGGCCGAGCGTCTCCGCCTCGTTGTAGCGCACGCCCGCGCGATGCAATGCGTTGCCCTTCAGGAAATGATCGAACGACGCGTCGTTGCGGCCCAAATCGGAGAGCGCCTGGCCGTACGCAAAGTGAATCTCCGCCTGATCGGCCGGCGTCAACGAAGCGGCGTTACCGGCGAGGCGCTCCATCGCGATGAATACCGGATCTTCGCTGGTGAGGCGCTTGGTCTGCACGAAATTGCGGTAATAGAGCGGCACCCGCGGCGCGGCCTCGATCGCCCGGCGATAGGCGGCGTGAGCTTCGTCGAAGCGGCCGAGCGCCTGCAGGCAATTGCCCATGTTGTTGTGCGAACCGTCGGCTAGCGGATTCAGGCGGGCCGCCTCGCGGTAAGCATCCACCGCCTGCTCGAGCCGATGCATCTGCTCGAGCGTCCAGCCGAGGCCGTGATGCGAATCCGTGTCGCGCGGATCGAGCGCAATTGCCGCTCGATAGGCGAGCACGGCTTCGGGAAAGCGGCTCAGGGCGGCGAGCGTCGCCGCGATGCGCTGGTGCGCGAGCACGTCGCGAGGCGCGAGCGCGCGCGCGTTTTCGAAACGTTGCAGCGCGGCGTCGAGTTCGCCGCGCGCAGCAAAGGCGTCGCCTGCGGCGCGCCATTCTGATGCAGTGGCCGGCTGGGGATCGTGCGTCATTAAAGGGTGGATCTTCGCAGGCTTCGCTTCAAGCGATCCTGACGGTAAGCGGGTGCGGTCTTTTCATCCGGCCGGCAAATTGGCATCGGCTGGATTCGAGTTAATTGTCTGAAGGGAACTTAACAGGCGCGCCCTACAGTTGCGTTGCGAAAATTTAACTAACTGTTACAACGAGGTGAATGGGTAAGTTTTCGAAACGTGTCGCTGCGCCTTCAGCAGTGGTCTCCAATTACAACGCGTGATCATTGGACGCGCCATGTCGCGCGCAAACCGTAATGTGCGGACACAAATGCTGCTGAACTCCTGAGCGTGCGCGGTTTCTCACTCTTACCCGAAGGAGAAAATCGTGAGCAGGCTCATTGCATCAATGGCACTGTTGGCGGTGATGGCCAGCCTGACCGGATGCGTCGTCGCACCGGCATACGACTACGGCTACGCGCAACCTTATTACCCCGGCTACGGCTACGCATATGGACCACCGTATGCGCCGGTTTACGGCAGCGTCGGCATCTACGGCGGCTGGGGTGGGTCCTGCTGTTACTACCATGGCGGCGGATGGCATGGCGGCCATGGGTGGCACGGCGGGGACGGAGGCCACGGCGGCGGCTGGCATGGCGGAGGTTACGGCGGCTACCACGGCGCAGGTAGCGGCAGCGGCGGCGGAAGCTCTTGGGGCAGCAGCGGCGGTCACGGAGGAGGACACGGGCATTGACCTGGCCCGCACCTGACTCGCGGGCCAGTCAATGGCATGGTTTCTGGACAGCACGGGTCGCGAGTGTCTCGCCCGGACGGCGATTTCACGCGTTGCGGTAAAATCGGTGTTTTGAATCAAGCCGTCTGGCCGCCCCATGTCTTCACCTCGAACTCCCAGTCCGCGCCGCGTCTCGGTTGCTCCCATGATGGACTGGACTGATCGTCACTGTCGCTCCCTGCATCGCGTGATCTCTCGCCATACCTGGCTTTACACGGAAATGGTGACGACCGGCGCGCTGCTGCATGGCGACGTGCCGCGCCATCTCGCGTTCACGCCGGCAGAAGCGCCGGTCGCTCTGCAACTCGGCGGCAGCGAACCCGACGATCTCGCGCGCGCGGCGAAACTCGGCGAACAATGGGGCTATGACGAAATCAACCTGAACTGCGGCTGCCCATCCGAGCGCGTGCAACGTGGCGCATTCGGCGCGTGCCTGATGAACGAGCCGCAACTCGTCGCTGACTGCGTCAAGGCCATGCGCGATGTGGTGTCCGTGCCGGTGACGGTCAAGCACCGCATCGGCGTGGATGCAGTCGAGGAGTACGGTTTCGTGCGCGACTTTGTCGGCACGATTGCGAACGCCGGCTGCAATGTGTTCATCGTGCACGCGCGCAACGCGATTCTGAAGGGTTTGAGCCCAAAGGAAAATCGCGAGATTCCGCCGCTGAAATACGAATACGCGTATCAGTTGAAGCGCGACTTTCCGCAGTTGGAGATCATCATCAACGGCGGCATCAAGACGCTTGATGAAGTGGAGACGCATCTTCAACACGTCGACGGTGTCATGCTCGGGCGCGAGGCGTATCACAACCCGTATGTGCTGGCCGATGTCGATGCACGCTTCTATGGTTCGACAGAAACGCCGCTCACTCGCGAGCAGGTCGAAGCGAAACTGATCGAATATTGCGCGGCCGAAATGGCGCGCGGCACGTATCTCGGCGCGATTACGCGCCATGCGCTCGGCCTCTATCGCGGTGAAGCGGGCGCGCGTGGGTGGCGCCGTGTGCTGTCCGATAGCAAACGTCTCGCCGCGCGTGATCTGAGCATCTTCGATGAGGCAAGGCAGCATCTGCGCGAGCCTGCCGAAATTTTTGAATAAAGGACTAGGCAAACGAGATTCTTGTTCGTATAATCTCGTTTCTTCATCGACGAGCCAAGTTTTACGGCAAGTCAAGCAGATGTCAGTGGTGGCTGTAGCTCAGTTGGTAGAGTCCAGGATTGTGATTCCTGTTGTCGTGGGTTCGAGCCCCATCAGCCACCCCAAAGAATTCAAGTAGTCAAGTTTTACGAACGGCGTAGTGAGAAATCACTACGCCGTTTTTGTTTTGGCCTTCGCGGCTTTCCTTCGCGGTTTGAATCCCGCTTCAGCGCGTTGCGTCCGACACGTTGGCTCCGCCCTCATCCGTTTCGGTCGAAAGCCGCCCCGTGTTGCGCATGGCCGATAGCACGTCCTCGATCTTCGCGTCCTCGAGCGGGCGCCGACCGGCGCGCAGGCGTCGAGCGTTTGTCAAATCAATGGCACGTTGCAAATCGGAAGTTTCGGCGGCGATATACACCGCGATCCCGTAGCCGTATCGCTCGGCGAGTTTGTAGTCAAAGAAGTATTTCATGCTTTCGTTTTCGGCAGCCGCACCGAAAACTTTACAGGAACGCCGCCAACGTTTCAGCGAGCCGCCCGCTGCCAGGCGTCATCCTCTATACGCTTGTCGGCATCGCCCTGCTGTCGCGGGAGGCGGTGCGTCCGCAAAAATCGCCGAACCGTCAGCCGTCAGTGCTGACTCGCGTTCAGCAACATCCAGATCTGCTTGTGCGGCTCGCCGGTCAGAATGCGAGCGAACACCGCGTTGCATCGCACGCAGGTGTAGTGCTCCTCCACTCGCACGTCTTTCACCGCCCCACGATTATTTAGCGCCAGCTTGTCGTGCGGGCTACTGGCGGCCGGTTGGCCATACAAGTCGGCGCAGGCAGCGCATGGTTGAATCCATAGGTCCATCAGAGTGCTCCCCCAAGCAACGGATCCGATCGAATTCGATCGAGCCGCGCTTCATTCAATGCATTTAACCTCGTTGCGCCGCGGGTCTTTATTCCTCAAAACCCTTGCCGCACGGGGTCGGACCATCGCTCACGCTTATCCCGCCTGCCTTGCGCCGATTATTCCAGAATAGAGAACAGTAATTTCAAGTTATCGATACAAATTCTCGATAGTAGGGGTATACACTGCATTCCATCGACGTTGCAGACACACCTCACCGGCCCCTGCGACGCCTTCCTGAAATGAAGTCGTAACGTTATCGGAGTCACACCATGAAGACCAAGCTCATCGCCGCCCTGCTGGTTGCTGTTTCTGCCTCGATCGCCGCTCCCGCTTTTGCTAGCGGCTACGGCCCGGCACCGTTCTATCGTCCGTCGGTCGGCGCACCGGCTTCGCAACAAGGCCAGAACGCACAAACCGTCGCGGCTGAACGCGCTAACGCTGAATCGAATGCCTACGGCGGCGTGAACAACGTGTCGTCGCAATCGGGCGCCAAAGAGCCGGTTTCTGGGCCGCAATCGGTTTTCTTCGGCCACTAAGCAGTTGCCGTTGAGCCGGCTGCCTCACGAGGGCGGCCGGTAAACTGGGCGCCGCGCATGCAGTATCGATGCCGGCGCCCAGTTGCGTTTACCTGGCGTCACACAAGGCCCCGCAAGCAGCTCCACAAGCCGCTGCAAACTACCTTTAGAACAGCGCCGCCGATATCACGCCAGCGCGCCTCGGCGCGACGGTCTGCCACCAAACCGCTTGGCCCCTAAATGGCAAACCCCGCGTCGATCACTTCGCGCGCCGCCCGCAAGGCCGCCTCGGCCGCGGCATGCTCGGTGGACCATAGGCTGTCGATATGCACGAGCCGCCAGTCGACCACCACCGCGCCGTTGCGCAACACCCGAAAATGCGCTTTGACGCCCGTCAGCACCTGCTCGACGGCGACCTCGATGTCGTAGTCCTGATAGCGCTCCTGGTAGTCCCCCATATCGAGGCCCTTCGGCTCCATGGTCTCCTCCGTGATACCCGCGCGAATCTGACGGCCAGACTCATCCGGCGAGCACGCCAGCGGCTCGCGGAACGATTCGGCCCGAGCGTCAGGCCGATGCCGCCTCGACGATCAATCGCAATCGCCCGAAAGGTATTGCCGGCCGTTGCAGGTGATCTCGACTTCGCCGCCGCTCGCTTCGGCAACCAGGCCGCCCGCCAGCAATTCGGCGGTCACGGACTGCTCGAGTTTCGGCGCCGGCTGTCCGACACCGACGTCGTTCAGACGCCGCAAGGCCTCGACCGATTCGGGACTCAATGACTTAGACATGGCTGCCTCCGTCTACATGCTCAATTCATCCTAGCAAGTTTCGGGGACGTATGCAGGTGCCGCGTCGAGGCACGCGGGTTGCGTCGCGCAAATGATTCCGCAAGCACGACGGCGTCGACACCGGCAACCGGCAACCGGAACCCGGCAGGCGGCACCGCCAAGGAGGACGATCATGGAGCGAAACAGATGGGCCGCGCTGATAGCGGGCATCGCGCTGGCACTAGCCGACGCGCGCGGAACGGTGACATTCGCGCAGACGGCGAAGCCGGGACAAGGGCAACAATCAGGACAACAACCCGCACAAAAACCCGCGCAGGCAGCGGCGCCGGACGCCAATTCGTCGATGGTCAGGCCGCCTCAGTCCGCCTCGGGCTTGAACGGCCCAAGCGGCCCAAGCGGCTCGATCAATCCTGACAACATGCCGATCAAGCGCCCCGAGAAGCCGACCAACGACAAGATGATGCACGAGCCGCCCGCGAGCGGCGCGAACGCGAAATAGCGCAAGCCTCACAGGCGCGCGATCGAGACCTCCGTCGACTTCACCAGCGCGACCACTTCCGAGCCGACCTTCAGATCGAGTTCGTCGACGGAGCGCGTGGTGATCACCGAGGTGACGATACCGAACGGCGTATCGACATCGACTTCGGACACCACAGGTCCGCGGATGATTTCCTTGACCTTGCCTTTGAACTGATTGCGTACGTTGATTGCGGAAATGCTCATTTCGAGTGGCTCCAGAGAAGCGATTGAGAACAGTCAGTCCAGGAATATCAGACGGCCCAGCGGACGTCTGTCGGCCGCCTCGCGCGGCCTTCGTCACGTGTGTCGTACGCACGGACGGACAGCGCGTCGTCGTTCGGCGCCGTCTTCAGTACGCGTTGCAACACATGCTCTTCGAGCGCGGCGAAACCGGCCGACGCGCGCGCCCGCGGACGCGCCAGCGGCACCGGCTGATCGAGCGCAATGCGCCCTTCTTCGATCAGCAGAATCCGGTCGCCGAGCGCCACGGCTTCATGTACGTCGTGCGTCACCAGCAGCGCGGTAAATCGATGTTCGCGCCACAAGCGCTCGATCAACGCGTGCATTTCGATGCGCGTCAATGCATCGAGCGCGCCGAGCGGTTCATCGAGCAACAGCAGTTGCGGCCGATGCACGAGTGCCCGCGCCAGCGCCACGCGCTGACGCTGGCCGCCGGAAAGCTGCGCGGGCCAATCGTTGGCGCGCTCCAGCAAGCCGACTTCGGCGAGCACGGCGCGGGCGTCCTCACGCGCGCTGCGGCCCAAGCCGAGCATCACGTTTTGCAGCACGCTCTTCCAGGGCAACAGACGCGCGTCCTGAAACATGATGCGGGTGTCGAGCGGGCCGCCGTCTTCGGTGCGCTTTTCGAGCACGCCCGAAGTAGTCTTTTCCAGACCGGCGACGAGCCGCAGCAAGGTGGATTTGCCGCAGCCGCTGCGGCCGACGATCGCCACGAAACTGCCGCGCTCGATCGACAGATTGAAATCGGCCAGCACCTCGCGCTCGCCATAGCGCTTGCCGACGCCGCGCAACTCCACCGAATAGTCCGCCGCGCGGCGCACGTCGTCGCGCGCGAGCGCGCCACCATGCAGCCGCGAATCGGCGCGCGCCTGTCGATGATGCGCCGCATCGGCATGCTCGAAGTCCGCGGCTTCGTTCGCGTCATGTTCGACGGTGCGGGCTTGCACCAGTTCGGCTTCGAGGTCGCTGCCGGCGATCCCGCCGAACGACGCCGACAAGGTCGTTGCGTTCATGGCTTCGCTCCTCGTTGGTAGGCCGGGTGCCAGCGCAGCGAGACGCGCTCGAGGCTCTTGGCCAGCACATCGGCGAGTTTGCCGAGCGCGGCGTAGAGCAGAATGCCGACCACCACCACATCGGTTTGCAGGAATTCGCGCGCATTCATCGTCATATAGCCGATGCCGGATTGCGCGGAAATGGTCTCGGCTACGATCAGCGTGACCCACATGAGCCCGAACGCGAAGCGCACGCCGACCAGAATCGACGGCAACGCGCCCGGCAAAATCACATGCCGGTACAGCGCGAAACCCTTCACGCCATAACTGCGCGCCATTTCGATCAGATTGGCGTCGACCGAACGGATGCCGTGGAAAGTGTTCACATAGATCGGGAAAAATACGCCCAACGCAACGAGAAACACCTTCGCTTCCTCTTCGATGCCGAACCACAGAATCACGAGCGGAATCATCGCCAGTGCCGGGATGTTGCGGATCATCTGCACGGTCGAATCGAGCGCGACCTCGGCGGGCTTGAACAGACCCGTGGCGAGTCCGAGCACGAGTCCGATGCCGCCGCCGATCGCGAAACCCGACACCGCGCGCCACGTGCTGACCTTCACGTCCGCCCACATTTCACCGGACTGGATCAGCGACCACGCGGCCTTCACGACCGCGAGGGGTTCGGGTAGCACGCGCGTGGACAGCACGCCGCTGCGCGCGGCGAACTCCCACGCCAGCAGAATCGCGAGCGGCGCGAGCCACGGCGCGAGATGCGCGCCGATCCGGCGCAACGTATTGAAACCCGCACCGCCAGTTGCGCCTTCGTCCCGATCCGTACTTACAGTGGATTGAGCCATGCTTGCCTTCCTCATTGCTTATCGATGATCGCGCGTGCCGTTTGCAGCACCTGCACTCAGCTCGAACTCGCCGCCTTCGGCAGATAGTTGTTGCCGACGATCTCGCCGAACGGACCCGACAGCGGCCCGTTCGAGACTTTGTTCAGCCGGTTCGGCAGCAGCGGAAACACGAGTTCGGCGAAGCGATACGACTCTTCGAGATGCGGATAGCCCGACAGAATGAAGGTGTCGATGCCGAGGTCCGCGTATTCCTTCATGAGCGCCGCCACCTGCTCCGGGTTGCCGACCAGCGCCGTGCCCGCGCCGCCGCGCACGAGGCCCACGCCCGCCCACAGGTGCGGATAGACCTCGAGCTCCGCGCGGCCGCCGCGCTTGCCGCCGTGCAGCGCGGCCATGCGGCGCTGCCCTTCGGAATCCATCTTCGAAAACGAAGCCTGGGCACGCGCGACGGTGTCGTCGTCGAGCTTGCTGATCAGCTTGTCGGCGGCGACCCACGCTTCTTCTTCGGTCTCCCGCACGATCACGTGCAGACGAATCCCGAACTTGATCTGACGGCCGTGCGCCGCGGCGCGCGCGCGAATGTCGGCGATCTTCTTCGCCACCGCGGCGGGCGGCTCGCCCCACGTCAGATAGGTATCGATATGCTCGCCCGCCATGTCGTGCGCGGCCGGCGACGAACCGCCGAACCACAGCGGCGGATGCGGATGCTGCACCGGCGGATACAACGCCTTGCCGCCCTTCGAACTGAGATGCTTGCCCTCGAAGTCGATCGCGTCGTTGGTATGCGCGGCGCTCAGCAGCTTGCGCCAGATGTGCAGGAATTCGTCGGTGATTTCATAGCGCGTGTCGTGGTCGACGAACACGCCGTCGCCTTCCAGTTCCGCCGCATCGCCACCGGTCACGACATTGATCAGCAGACGCCCGTTCGACAGACGGTCGAACGTCGCTGCCATACGCGCGGCCAGACCCGGCGACGAGATGCCCGGGCGGATCGCCACCAGAAACTTCAGCCGTTTGGTCGCGGCGATCAGGCTCGACGCGACGACCCACGCGTCCTCGCATGAGCGGCCCGTCGGCAACAGCACGCCCTCGTAGCCGAGCGTATCGGCGGCGACGGCGATCTGCTGGAAGTAGTCGTAATCGGCTGCGCGTGCGCCTTGGGACGTACCGAGATAGCGGCTGTCGCCGTGAGTCGGAATGAACCAGAACACATTCATTTGCTGCTCCTGCATGATCGAAACTGGATTGAATGGAAACGGTGCGTCGAGTGCCGGCGCGCGCGGCCGCGCGCATCCATCCGGCACACAGCCGGACGGTGCAGCGCAAGAAGACGGAAAACGCGGTATCGGCGCCGGCTAGCGGCGGCAGCGGACCCGCCGGCGCGCGTGCGCCATGTGGCAAGTGAAGATCGGCATCAGGCAGGACATCGCGACGGCTTCCCTCGACCAAACGTGCGCGTCATGCGCGCGTCGATTAAACGGCGACGGCGGCAAACGCCGTCTGTATGGTGAAAGAGTCTATGGATCGGGCCGCGGCTTTTGAACGATTTTTTTTAGCTTAGGTTTTCCACTTTCGTGATTAGCCCGACGCTAAAGCATACGGATGGCGCGCTTTGTAAATGCCTGGTGGACGCGTGGTGGACGCCTTTTTGGAACCGAGTTGCGGCGAGCAAGCGCGTGTCACGCTCGCGAACGCGCCGGGCCGCGCGACGTGTACCGCCCTCCCGCCAGCCCCGGCGCGAAGCGACAGGTCTGGGGCCGCTCTATATAATGGCGCACGTTTCCAATAATCCGGTGCAGGCCACGCGACACCACGCCGCCTGTACCCTGGCGGTGCAATGCATGCAAAAACTCATCCTGCCGTTCGTCGCCGGTTTTCTGGCTTCCCTGTTCTTCCACGAATCGACACTGGCGCTGCTGCACGTAGCCGGGATGATCGACCCGACCGGTTTTTCGACCACGCCTTTTCTACCGCTCGGGCTGCCTGAGTTCATCGCCAACGCGATCTGGAGCGCGTTCTGGGCCGTGCTGATGGCTTGGCTCCTGCGCGTCGCGCCGCATCGTCGCGCGCCCTGGGTGCCGGCCTTCGTGTTCGGCGGCATCGCATTGACGGCGGCGAGCGTATTTGTAGTCGATCCGCTGCGCGGCATCTGGCCGAGCGGCAATATGCTGCCGCGCCTCGCGGTCGGTTTCGCGGCGAATGCCATGTGGGGCTGGGGCGCGCTGGTGTTCATGCGCGCGTTCATGGCAAGCGAAGATGAGGAGTGAGTGTGGACAATGCGCGTAGCCAATGCGCGTGGGCAATGAACGGCCCCTGCAAGCTCGCCGCACGTCACACACCACGCTGACATGCCGCTCGCAACGACGGCATGACTTTCCGGCGTTTCAGGCTTAGGGCCTAACCGCGCAAATCCCGCAACGGGTGTTCGCTGGCCGGCCACGGGCTCTCGAACATCTTCTCGACCTCGGCGGCGCTCACGTCTTCAATGCGCGCAAAGCGCCAGCGCGGCGCGTTGTCCTTGTCGATGATGCGCGCGCGAATGCCTTCGATCGTGTCGCCGTGCAGAAAGCTCGAGCGCGTCAGATCGAGATCGCCGCGCAGCACGTCCGCCATCGAACCCTCGGCGCGCGTCACCACTTCCAGCGACACCGCCATCGACAACGGCGAACGTTCGCGCAATATCGCGATCGTCTGTTCGGCCCAATCGGCGGCCTCGCCGCTGTCGCGCTCGCTTTCGAGCGAGGCGAGAATGCGCGCGACATCCGGCAACGCGAAGTGACGGTCGATCAACGCACGCGCCTGTGCGAGCGACGAGGCCTCCGGCTGCGGCACGACCTGGTACGCAAGCGCCTCACGCTCGATGCACGCCACTACGTCCACGCCTCGCTCGAACAGTTCGCTGCGCAAGGTATCGATCAGCGCGGGCAATGCCGCGTCCTCGATGTAGGCGTCGGCCAGACCGGCGTAGAGCGCATCGGCCGCGTCGATCGTTTCGCCTGTCACAGCAAGATAACGCCCGATCGCGCCAGGTGTGCGGGCCAGAAACCAGCTCGCGCCGACATCGGGAAATAGCCCGATGCGGGTCTCGGGCATCGCCAATCTGGTCGAGTTGGTGACGACGCGCAGGCCGCCGGTACGATGCGCGCCCTGTGAAATACCCATGCCGCCGCCCATCACGACGCCGTTCATCAACGCGATATACGGCTTGGGATAAGTGAAGATGGCGTGATTGAGCCGGTATTCCTCGCTGAAAAACGTGTCGCGCGCGTCCTGCTCGCCGCGCTGCGCCGTCTCATACAGAAAGCGGATATCGCCGCCCGCGCAGAACGCGCGCGGGTGCTGGCTGCGCACCACGACGGCGAGCACATCGGGATTTTCGCGCCACTGGTCGAGCGCCGCGTGCATTGCGCGAATCATCCCGGTCGACAGCGCGTTGAGCGCCTTCGGCCTTTCCAGTTCGATGAAGCCGATGCGGTTGGCTACGTAGGTCGCGATTTCGTCGCTGATGGCGGGCGAGGCGGGAATGGACATGGAGTGCTAGGCGCAGCGGCGCGGTATGAGGTGGAATTGAACGGTATCACGCACGCGTGGGTTTGCGCCTTGAAGCGTGCGCGGGTTCGGGCGTGGGAACCTTGGCCGTCGCCGCTTGCGCCGGCTTCCTGCCCGGCGTCCGGGTGGCAGGTTCGTTGTCTTGCTCCGCCGGCAACTCCGTGCTCGCGCCAGAGGGCTTTTTCTTGCGTGTGCCCGCAGTAGTCGCGATGCGCTGCGACGGCGCGTTGTTCGACCTCGCACGCGACGCGCCCAGCCACGTATCCAGCGCGACGCCCACGACCGTGTCGAGCGGTGCGGTCGGAAACACGGGACAGGTGAGGTTCAGTGCAACGATACCGTGCAAGGTCGCCCAGAAGGCCTCGGCCCATACCGCCACATCCGTCGATGCCGGCAGCCCGCCCGCCGCTTTGAGTTCCTCCAAAGCGGAGATCATGATGTGCAACGCGGCCTCGCCGGGGTCGTCCTCGGGTTCGGCCGAATCACCACCCGCCGCGTCCGCTGGCGTGACTGCCATGTCTTCGCCCGCCGCCGCCCTTCCCTTGAGCGCGCCGCCCAAAGCCGCGCCGGTGTAGCTCGGATCTTCCATGAAGATCAGCCGGTAGGTTTCCGGATGCGCGACCCCGAACGCCACATAAGCCCGCCCGAGCGCCTTGAGCCGCTCAGCCGGATCGGCGATGCCCGCGAGCGGCACGAACGTCTCCAGCAATTGCGCGTAGCCTTCCGCGCACAATGACTGCGCGATCTCGTCGCGGCTCGCAAAGTGCAGGTAGAGCGTGGCCGGTGAATATTCGATGGCGTCGGCGATCTTGCGCATGGACAGCGCGGCGAAGCCCTCGCGCATCACGATGCGGCGGGCGGCATCGAGGATGCGTTCGCGCAATGCCTGCTTCTGGCGGTTCTTTCGTTCAGCGATTCCCATGGCAAACATTCTCCGGTTGACAAACTGAAAAGTCAAATTAAACTGAACACTGTTCACTAAACGGTGTTCATTAAATTTTCATTCGTCAATCCATTCATGCAGGCGCGATGCGGCGCCGTTTCGAGGAGTCGTCATGCAAGCCATAGGCAAGGTCGGTTTATTCGGAGCCGCGGGCGCGGCCGGTCAGATCATCGCAGCGGCGCTCAGTGCGGCGGGCCGCGACTACCGCGTGGTCGGCCGCTCCCGCGAGGCGCTCCAGGCCGCGTTCGGAAACGATCCGCATGCGGAGATGGTCACGTGGAATCCGGACGACCCCGCTTCGATTCGCGCGGCCGCGCAAGGTCTGCAGACAGTGATCTATCTTGTGGGCGTGCCCTACGACCAGTTCGCCGCTCATCCGCCGCTCATGGAGCGGACTCTTGCCGGCGTGACGGCGGAAGGTGTCGAGCGCTTCATTCTGATCGGCACCGTGTACCCGTACGGCCGCGCGCGCGGCAATC
This sequence comes from Paraburkholderia sp. RL17-383-BIF-A, assembly GCF_046028015.1. Lineage (NCBI taxonomy): Bacteria > Pseudomonadati > Pseudomonadota > Betaproteobacteria > Burkholderiales > Burkholderiaceae > Paraburkholderia > Paraburkholderia sp. RL17-383-BIF-A. The sequence continues at coordinate 90,750 of NZ_JARESR010000005.1, forward strand.
CGATCAGCGAAAATCATCCGCGTGAGCCGCACACGTTCAAAGGACGGATGCGCCTCGCGCAGGAAAATCTGGTGCTGGCGGCGCATGGACAGAACGGCCTCTCGACCCTCGTGCTGCGCCTGCCCGACTTCTACGGCCCGGGTATCGAGCGCAGTCTGCTGAACGGCGTTTTCGAGGGCGCGGCGAACGGCAAGCGCGCCCAGGTGATCGGCCCAGTGGATGTGCCGCATGAATTCATCTATCTGCCGGATATCGGGCCGGTGGTCGAAAAGCTCACGCGCACGCCGCAAGCGTATGGCCGCTGGTGGCACCTTGCCGGCGCGGGCACCATCACGCAGCGCGACGTGGCGCGGCAGGCCTACGCGCTGGCGGGCCGCGAGCCGAAACTGCTAGTCGCCGGCAAAACGCTGCTGCGCCTGCTCGGCCTGTTCAATCCATTGATGCGGGAACTGGTGGAGATGAACTACCTGATGACCGAACCGGTCGTGCTCGACGATTCGGCGTTGACGGAACTGATCGGCCCGATCGCCAAAACGTCTTACGAGGAAGGTATCCGCCATGCGTTCGATACGGCACGCGAGGCGGCAGCCTCTAGCGCCGGGGCAAACAGAAGCGCGGCGAACGCGGTTTGAACGAGGGCGATGATAGCTGTGGAGGAAACCGTGAGCGGTGTTCGCGTGGCCAGTTGCCAGCCGGCTAGCAGCCGTTTATGCCAATGCATGACGGATCGCCTCGGCCCGCGCCACCGATCGGCCGCACGCTGCAGCAATCCGGAGCGCTCGGCAGCAATGCGGAGCATTCGGCAGCACTCTATTCCAATGAGTCGCACTCACGCGGCATCAACCGTCCACACCGCTCACGTTGCCCGGCGGGAAATGGCCGCTTTTCAGCAGCACGGGCGTGCCGTTACTGATCTGCAAGTGCTCGCGCGCCACCGCTTCGATGCGCGGACGGCCGGCGTCGAACGCGCGCATCCACCCTTCCAGGTCTTCGGAGTAGGCGCCGAAATGATCTTCGAGCGCTTCGACCGAAATCGCGCACGGCACCGGTTCGCCGTCCACCAGCGCGGGAAACACAACGGTCAGATTGGAGTCGCGGTAGGCAGGCGCGTCCGCGGGAAACCGAATTTCCATGGTCGCCTCATCAGAAAGGTCCGGCAGGAAACCAGCGCCGGCGAGAGAGGGCCGGCCCCGGACAACGTCGATATGGTACTCGCGCGGCCGGACCGCGGTCCAGCCTGCGGCGGCGCTTTCTTCAGCAGTTTCGACGTTGCTCCCGGCGATGCCTTGCTCCCTTGGAAACACCGCCATCAAGCGCCTCCCAGCAGGCGGTCGACGTAATCCCGCGCGGCCTGCTCGACAAAGACGAGCGCCTCCTCTTCGCTGCCGAAGCGCTGGCCGTCGCCGAGATCCAGCAAGGTTTCCATGCGGTGAGGATCGTCCGGACCGTGTTCGGTGAGACTCACCGAGCCGACGTAAGTCCCGCTCGCACCGCCCGCAGGCGTGGCCGGCGTATCGGCCGCGTGCACGAGACGCGCGGTGGCGCTGATGTAGTAACCACGATAGGGGCCGCTGACCCGTTCAGCCATATTCGTTCTCCTCGTTGCAATTCATGAGCGGATGCCGCGTGGGCGTGTGTCCGGGACGCCTGCTCACGTTGACCCCGTGTCTGAGCGCCGCGTCGACCCTTGCGCGCCTCGTCCATACGGAACAGGCGTCGGCGCGCCGCGGCCAACCACTATGTAAGGCGCCTCGCGAGCCAATTAGTTCTGTACAGCCAGCCAGCGAGGCGCCCAATCGCACTTGTGCGGCCCACGCCGGTCGAACCACATAGTCGGCACGATCCGTGCTGCCGCGACGACGCCCTTTTCAAGTCAGCGAGCGCAATATGGGAAAATATTTTCTGCAGAACCACGAACTGCCCGAGCCGGATGCGGCAAACACATGGTTTGCCTACGCCGAAAGCCACGGCATCGACATTCCGAAAGCCATCAGCATCTGGGAAGACGCGGCCACGGAAACAGGCGCTGAAAGCCGCCGGCTGGTCAGCGCAGCGGGCATTACGATCGAAACGCCCTGAGCTTGCCCCCAACGAACAGACGCTTCTCGTCTGCGTGGCAAGCCCACTATCACTCTGAAAGGAAACATCACGATGCATTTCATGACGCAACTGCGCCGCGCCGGCCGCCTCAACCGCCTTCGAACCAGCGCAGCGCTTACCCTGGTTCGCCGGACGTCGCTCGCGGCGGCTTTGCCCGCAGCCGTGCTGTTGGGCGCGGGGCTGGCCGGCTGCGCATCGTCGAACACCACATCGCTGATCAATCTGCCGAACGGCCAGACCGGCTTCGCCGTGAATTGCAGCGGCGCCGACGCCGCTTCCAGTTGGGCCTCGTGCTACGTGCAGGCCGGCAAGGCATGTGGCGCGACGGGCTACGACATCGTGTCGAAAGACAATGACGAAGGCGGCGCCGCGGGCGGCAGTGTCACCAACGTCGTCTCGGCCAACGTAAAAAACCGTTCGATGATCGTGCGCTGCAAGTGAGCGCCCGTGGCGCCTGTGGGTGCGCGATTCGGTGCGCGATGCCTCAGTGCGCCTGCATCTTCGAAAACATGTTCAGCACGGCGACGCCGGCAATGATCAGACCGAGCCCGATAATCGCGGGCACGTCGGGCACCTGCCGGTACAACACCACCGCGACCAGCGTGATCAGCACGATGCCGGCGCCGGACCACACCGCATAGACGATGCCGACCGGAACGGTCTTGAGCGTTAGCGACAGGCAATAAAACGCCACGCCATAGCCAAGCACGACCACCACCGAAGGCACCAGCCGCGAGAAGCCCTCCGACGCACGCATCGCGGAGGTCGCGATCACCTCGGCCACGATCGCGATGCCCAGCAATGCATAAGCAGGCAGCCGCATCGCCTCAGGCCTTTGCAAGCGCGAGCTTGCTGTAGTCGTGACCGAGGTGCGCGCACAGCGCTTCCACGACCAGTTCGTGATCGGCGCGCTGCGGCAAGCCGGACACCGTGATCGAACCGATCACGCCCGCGCCCGCCACCGTCAGCGGAAACGCGCCGCCGTGCGACGCATATTCCGTGGCGGGCAAGCCGTGCTTGTCGGCGAGCGTGCTGCCGGCCTGCTGCATCTTCAGACCGATCGAGTACGAACTGCGGCGGAAATGCGCGACCGTGTTGCCCTTGCGGCGCGCCCAGTCGACGTTGTCCGGCGTCGCGCCGCCGAGCAGACTGAAGAAGAGCGGCTGACCGAACGTGCGCACGTCGATCGCGGCGGGGATGCCACGCGCCTTGGCGACCTCGTGCAGGTAGGCGCCGACTTGCCAGGCGCGGTCGGCATCGAAGTGGGGAAACACCAGAGCGTGTTCCTGAGCGGCAATCACCTGCAGATCGTGAGCGATATCCATGGGGTTCGGATCAAAGGTAGAGATGAAGCGTGCGCCGCGTGCATGCAGGCCGGCGTCGCGAGAAGAATCTGAATTCTAGCGCAGCGCCTTACGCCGGCCTTCCGGCATGCGACGCGCGCAGTGCGTGCCGCGACCTTGGCAAGCTCACGCCAGCCGCATGATGCATTGGATTGAAGCCGGTTCTTAAATAGCTATTGCATCCGCGTCCAACTTCTTCTATAATTTTTTCTTCGACGGACGCGGGGTGGAGCAGTCTGGCAGCTCGTCGGGCTCATAACCCGAAGGTCGTAGGTTCAAATCCTACCCCCGCAACCAAGTGCATTCAGCGTGTTCAACGTGGTGCGCAAAAAGGTTCGAGACGTCGAAACAAAACATTGAAGGCTTGCCCAACCGGCAGGCCTTTTTTGTTTTCTTTCCAAATCTTTCATGAAGTGTTGCGCGCTCCGCGCGGCGCACACGTCTTTCCCGCGTCCGCACTCGCATTTCATCAGCGGTTCGCGATCACCACTTGCACTGCCCGCACCACGTTTCGCCCTCACAGTTCAAGTCTCGGGCTCAAGATATTCTGCACCCCAAATTAAATATACCGCCTCCTGTGCCGCAGTCTTCGGCATGCCCCTTGCCAGCTAACCCAATCGTCGCCGAATACCGCGCATCGCTATTTTCCGACGTGAGTAAAATCGCGCCCCAGTGATAAACTCCTATCACCCTTTCCTGCCCCCTTCCTATGAAATTCTGTTCTGTCTGCGGCCACGGCGTCAGTCTGAGCATTCCGCCGGGCGACAACCGCGAGCGCTTCGTCTGCGTCAGTTGCGGCACGGTGCATTATCAGAATCCACGCAACGTGGTCGGCACCGTCCCGGTCTGGGACGACAAGGTGCTGCTGTGCCGTCGCGCGATCGAACCGCGCTACGGCTACTGGACGCTGCCCGCGGGCTTCATGGAAATGGGTGAGACGACCGCCGAGGCGGCATCGCGCGAAACGCTGGAAGAAGCCGGCGCGCGCGTCGAGGTGCAGAGCCTTTTTTCGCTGCTGAACGTGCCGCACGTGCATCAGGTGCATCTGTTCTATATGGCGCGCCTGCTCGATCTGGACATTGCCGGCGGCGAGGAAAGTCTCGAAGTGAAGCTCTTCGAGGAGCACGAAATCCCTTGGGACGAGATTGCCTTTCCCACGGTTGGCCAGACTTTGCGTTTCTTTTTCGCCGACCGTGCCGCCGGCAGCTTCGGCCTGCACACGGGCGACATCTTCCGCTCACTGCGCGAAGGTTGAGCGGCGCGCATGGTTCCCTGGCTCGGCCCCGACGATCCGTTTCCGCCCGTCGAGCGTGCGCTCGGCGCGACCAGTGGCGCGCCCGGCCTGCTCGCCGCCAGCGGCGATCTGCTGCCGTCGCGACTGATCGACGCCTATCGGCGCGGCATCTTCCCATGGTATTCGGACGGCCAGCCGGTGTTGTGGTGGAGTCCCGACCCGCGCATGATCCTGCGCCCGGCCGAATTCAAAGTGTCGCCGTCGCTGCGCAAGACGCTCAGGCGCGTGCTGCGCGAGGACGCGTGGGAAATCCGCGTCGACCATGATTTCGCCGCCGTGATGCGCGCCTGCGCTCAGGCGCCGCGACGCGGACAGCGCGGCACCTGGATCACCGCGGACGTCGTCGAAGCGTATTCGTCGCTGCATCGGGCAGGCGACGCGCACAGCATCGAAACCTGGTTCGAAGGCAAGCGCGTGGGCGGTTTGTACGGCGTGTCGTTCGGCAAGATGTTCTTCGGCGAATCCATGTTCGCGGACGTCACCGACGCGTCGAAAATGGCGCTGGCCGCGCTTGTCGGACACTTGCGCCGTCACGAAATAGAAATGATAGACTGCCAGCAGAACACGTCGCATCTGGCGTCGCTGGGCGGCCGCGAGATAGCGCGCAAGGCGTTCATCGCGCATGTTCGCGCGTCGGTCGAGGCACCGCCGATTCCCTGGCGCTTCGACAAGACCGTGTTGCTCGAGATCGTCGCGCCAGCGGCGTAGGAAGAATCAGGCCGAATCCGGATCCGCCGCCCACCGAGCCGCGGGTCACGCCGCGGGTGGTCAACCGCAAGGCGCCGGGTTTGCATTACCAGAGACGCTTCGAGAGCTGCCAACGTGACTCATCCCAACGAGCTGCCTCTTTCCCCGCTTTCGGCGCTGCAATTTTATGCAACGGCGCCCTACCCCTGCAGTTACCTGGATGGGCGCATCGCGCGCTCGCAGGTCGCCACCCCCAGTCACCTGATCAACTCCGACGTCTACACCGACCTCGTCAAGGCCGGCTTCCGGCGCTCGGGCGTGTTCACCTACCGGCCGTATTGCGACGGTTGCCGCGCCTGCGTGCCAGTGCGCGTGCCGGTCGACCAGTTCGAGCCGAACCGCACGCAGCGCCGCGTCTGGAAGAAACATGGCGAGCTGATCGCCACCGTCGCACCGCTCCATTACGACGAGGAACACTACGCGCTCTACATGCGCTATCAGTCGGCGCGGCACGCGGGCGGCGGCATGGATCGCGACAGCCGCGACCAGTACGAACAGTTCCTGCTGCAGAGCCGGATCAACTCGCGGCTGGTCGAATTCCGCGAGCCGCTGCCGGACCGGCCGGATGCGCCGGGCATTCTGCGCATGATCAGCATGATCGACATTCTCGGCGACGGGCTCTCGTCGGTGTACACGTTTTTCGAGCCGGGTCTGCCCAACACGAGCTTCGGCACCTATAACATCTATTGGCAGATCGAGCAGGCGCGCAGCCTGAAGCTGCCTTACGTGTACCTCGGCTACTGGATCCGCGAAAGTCCGAAGATGGCGTACAAGGCGAATTTCCGCCCGCTCGAAGGTTTGATCGACGGCGCCTGGCGGGTGCTCGATCCCACGGGCATCGACCTGCCGCCGGTCGATCTGGCGATTCACGGCAGGCGCCCGCCGTTCAAGCCGTAAGCCCGCTTTGGCCGATCGCGGCGCACTCGCGCAAGCCGGCCTCATTAATGCGTCAAGGTAACGCCTCAAAGCCGGTAAAATGGCGGGTTCCCATTTTTCGGCCGCCCGGCTTCGTCCCGTGTTCAGTTCCCTCTACCCGCTCGTACGCGCCCAACTCTTTCGCATGGACGCGGAAGATGCTCACCACCTGACCCTGCGCATACTCGGCGCCGCCGGCCGCACCGGCCTCGCCGGCGCGCTCGCGCCGCATGTGCCGGATGCGCCGCGCACCGTGATGGGGCTGACGTTCCGCAATCCGGTCGGGCTCGCCGCGGGCCTCGACAAGGACGGCGCCTGCATCGACGGTCTCGCCGCGCTCGGCTTCGGCTTTATCGAAGTCGGCACGGTGACGCCGCGCGCGCAGCCGGGCAATCCGCGCCCGCGCATGTTCCGTCTGCCGCAGGCGAATGCCGTGATCAACCGGATGGGCTTTAACAACGCCGGCGTCGACCAGTTCGTGAAGAACGTGCAGGCCGCGCGCTACCGCGGCATTCTCGGCCTGAACATCGGCAAGAACGCCGACACGCCGATCGAACGCGCCGCCGAAGACTACCTGTACTGCCTCGAACGCGTGTATCCGTTCGCCAGCTACGTGACGGTCAATATCTCGTCGCCGAACACGAAGAATCTGCGCCAGTTGCAAGGCGCGGGCGAACTCGACGCGCTGCTCGCCGCGCTCAAGGACAAGCAGCAGCGTCTGGCCGACATGCACGGCAAGCTGGTGCCGCTCGCGCTGAAAATCGCGCCGGACCTCGACGACGAACAGATCAAATCGATCGCCGACACGCTGCTGCGCCACCGCTTCGAGGGCGTGATCGCCACCAACACCACGCTGTCGCGCACCGCTGTGACCGGCATGCAATACGGCGACGAAGCCGGCGGCCTGTCGGGCAAGCCGGTGTTCGATGCGTCGAACGAAGTGATCCGCAAGTTGCGCGCGGAAGTCGGCGAGACGGTGCCGATCATCGGCGTGGGCGGGATTTTCTCCGGCGACGATGCGCGCGCCAAGATCGCGGCCGGCGCGTCGCTGGTGCAGCTCTATACCGGCTTCATCTACCGCGGACCAGCACTGGTGCGCGAATGCGTGCAAGCACTGCGCTGAGCGCACGCGTGCGCAGCGCGGCAACCGCGCCAGTAATATAGACATAAACAAACGATATTTTGGTTTCGATAGTCTGCCTTGTTATGCTTTCGTCTGCTAAAACGCCAGACGTAAAAAAAGGAACTCGATGAAATTTGGCTTGTTAAAAAAGATTCTGGTCGCCGGTCTGATCGGCGCGTCGTTCACCGCCGTGACCGCCCACGCCGACGACCTGCTCGATCAGGTCAAGCAGCGCGGCACGCTGCGTATCGGCCTGGAGGGCACCTTCCCGCCGTTCAATTCGAAAGCGCCGTCGGGCGAACTGGTCGGCTACGACGTCGACATCGCCAGGGCCGTGGCCGCGAAGCTCGGCGTGAAGCCGGAATTCGTCACGACCGAATGGAGCGGCATCATCGCCGGTCTGCAGGCGGGCAAGTTCGACGTGATCGTCAACCAGGTGGGCATCACCGACGCGCGCAAGCAGGCGCTCGACTTCTCGCCGGCCTACACGTACTCGGCCGCGCAACTGATCCAGCGTAAGGACGACACGCGCCAGTTCAAGTCGCTCGACGATCTGAAGGGCAAGAAGCTCGGCGTCGGTCTGGGCACGAACTACATGGACATGGCGAAGTCGGTGCCGGGCATCGACGTGAAGACGTATCCGGGCGCGCCCGAGTACCTGCGCGATCTGGCCGCCGGGCGTCTCGACGCAGCGCTCAACGACCGCCTGATGCTCGCGTACCTGATGAAGAACTCGCAGTTGCCGCTGCGCACCGGCGCGAACGTCGGCGCAGGCAACCCGTCCGGCATCCCGTTCAGGAAGGGCAACCCGAAATTCGCCAAGGCGATCGACGACGCGATGACCCAACTCGAAGCCGACGGCACGTTCTCGAAGATCTCGGACAAGTGGTTCGGTATCGACGTCACGAAGCCGGTCAAGTAACACGCGCTGACTGAAACGAAGGGCGGCATCGTCGGCGATGCCGCCCTTCGCGCTTTGACGGCAACGTTTATGATGTGCGCTTTTGCGCGCCAACCCGACCACCGCTCATGTCCACCACTTCCCTGCTCGTTGAATCGCTGCCCGTGCTCGCGCAAGGCGCCGTCCTGACGATCAAGTTCGCGGTTCTGTCGATGTTCTTCGGCCTGCTTGCCGGCGCCGTGCTCGCCTTGATGGGCGTGAGCCACAGCCGCGTGCTGAACTGGATCGCGCGCATTTACGTGAGCGTGATGCGCGGCACGCCGCTGCTGGTGCAGATCTTCGTGATCTACTACGGCTTACCGAGTTTCGGCATTTCACTCGACCCCACGCCCGCCGGTGTGATCGCCCTGTCGGCGAATGTCGCGGCGTACCTGTCAGAGAGCATGCGCGGCGCGATTCTCGGGATTCACAAGGGTCAGTGGCTCGCCGCCTATAGTCTCGGTCTTTCGCGCCGCCAGACGCTGCGTTATGTGATCGCACCGCAGGCCTTGCGCATTGCCGTGCCGAGTCTGTCGAACAGTCTGATCAGCCTCATCAAGGACACCTCGCTGGTGTCGGTGATTACCGTGACCGAACTGCTGCGCAGCGCGCAGGAGATCATCGCCTCGACGTATCAGCCGCTGCCGCTGTATCTCGCGGCGGCTGCGGTTTACTGGGTGCTGTGCCAGGTGCTCGAAAGCGTGCAGCGCTGGTACGAGCGTCGCCTCGCGCTGCCGTCGCGCCACTGAAGAACCGGCGCGCCACCACGGCGGCGCACCAGGAAAGCATCCGCCCGGATAAGCGCCGGATAACGCGGCGCCGCCCGGTCGCTGCGTGCCCAGCCCGCGCTCACTCCCCGGCGAACTTCAGCCCGAGCGCCGCGCGCGCCGCGTCGGCCATCGCGATCATCTGCAACGACTTGGCATGCGGCATCACCGGGCTTTCCACCTGCCCCGCCCGGATCAGTTCGCAGAAGTGCGCCGTCTCGTAGTTCAGGCCACCGCCTTCGAACGGCTCGTCGAGTTCGACCACGCGTCCATCGGCATAGCGGACCGTCGCGCGCGACGGGTTCCACCACGGCTCATGAATCGTGACGTGGCCATGACTCGCCATCAACAACGCATCGCCTTTGCCGTGCAGATCGAGCCCGCAGAACAGCTGGGCGATGCCGCCCTCGTGCCGGCTGTTCAGGCTCGCAAAGGTATCGACGCCGGTCTTGCCGAGCCGCCCGAGCGTCTGCAGCTCATGCGGCGCGCCCAACCAGTCGACGGCGAGAAACATCTCGTAGATCCCGATATCGAGCAGCGCGCCACCCGCATGTTCGAACGACAGCGACGGGTGATCGTCCGGCACGCCCGGCACTGAGCAACCGGCCCGCACCAGCCCCACCGTGCCGATCGGGTCAGCGCTTAGATGCGCGCGCAACTTTCTGTACAGCGGATAGAACGGCGGCTTCATGGCTTCCATGAAGAGCCGTTGCGCGGCGCGCGCGGCGTCGAGCACGCGCTCGAGTTGCGGCTGATTGATGGTGGCGGGTTTTTCGCACAGTACGTGCAGACCGGCTTGCAGCGCGTCGATCGCGTAGCCGGCGTGACTGTCCTGGACAGTGGCGATATAGAGCGCGTCGATACCGCTTGCGAGCAGCGCCTCGAAACTCGCGCAAACCTCGCCGCCGAACTCCGCGGCGAAAGCTGCGGCCGGTTCCGCGCGGCGTGACCACAGCGCGGTCAGTTGCGCCTGTGGCACATGAGCGAGACCTTGAGCGAAGCGACGGGCAATGCGGCCCGTCCCGACGATTCCCCAGCGGACCATGCCGTCCGGCGAGGCTTCCTGCGTTGCGATTGTCATCGTTCCTTCGAGTCCATGCAGTTCAGAACAGGCGCTATTGTCGCGCATGCCACACGCTCTCGCGTAGGGCTGAACTCGCGCCTTTCGTGCTGCGCAGTCTCACAAGGAAAAAACCAGAATCCGGCGTGCCACCGCGGCGGTCACGCTCAGCCGTGCGCCGGCGGGTCCGCAGAAAACTGGCTGCCGACTTCTTCCGCGGTGTAATCGATCATGGCGAGCGAGGCAATTTCCGCTTCCTTCGGATCGCGCCGTTCAATCGCTTCGACCACGCGCTGATGCGAACTCACCGCCGTTTCCCACAGCCCGTCCCGGTCGGTGACGATGGGGTTCACGGTCGATAGCGCGCCGCGAATGATCGCCGCCATCTGCTTGAAGAACTGGTTCCCGCTCGCCACCACGATACGGGTGTGGAACAGTTCGTCGGCTTCCTGATAGCCCGGCTCGCCTGGCCGAATACTGCGGAACCCCTCGAACGCCTCGCGAATCGCGGCGATATCCGCCGCGCTGCCGCGTGCGGCCGCCTGCGCCGACGCGCGCGGTTCGATCAGGATGCGAAACTCGATCACGTCGCGCAGAAACAGCGGATCGGGTTTCGCGCGAAAACGCCATTGCACGACGTCCTCGTCGATCATGCGCCAATCGCTCATCGGCCGGATGCGCGTGCCGATTTTTGGCCGCACGTCCAGCATGTCGCGCGCGAGCAGCATCGACAGCGCCTCGCGCATGACGGTGCGGCTGACGTCGAACTCCTTCGACAGCACATCCTGCGGCGGCAGTATGGCGCCGTACTTCTCTTCGACGATGCCCGTGACCAGTCCATCCATGACCTTGCTCACGAGCGATCGATCTTTGTTTGCGTGTTCCATCACACTCTCCCCGAAGCGGTGTTTGCCCCCGCGTAGCCTGTTGATCGAGCGGCCCTGTGTGTCGTTTTATTGGTGTGACAATGTTGTTCTACGATACGTTGCTAGCTTCAAAACGCTTGCGCCAGTTGGGACACTTCCTGAGAGGGTTATCCCTCTGAAGAATTGTTTCTTCCGTGAAACGCCGCATATCTTGACGGGCCATAAGCTTGCGTTTCAAGCGTGCCTGCGTCGTGAAATTTGCATAGTGCGAAGACGCACGTTGCGAGACGAATTGTCTGATCTGCAACGACCGAGGCGGATATGGACTGGCGGAAAGCGACGGTTGGCATTCGCATCAACGCGTAGTCGCCGCGCGCGGCGGCGAGTTCAGTGCGCCATCCTGAGCCGACACGGATCCGTAGCGTCCGCCGAAAAAAATCAGGGGCGCGTGCTCATCCAGCGAGAACACCAGCACCTCGCCGACGAACAACGTATGGTCGCCGCACGGATGCCGGTCCACCACGCGCGCCGCGAAACGCGCCGCCGCGTGTTCAAGTAGCACGACATCCGGCAACCCCTCGACCGCCGCAAAGCGCGGCGCGAGCCAGCTTTGCGGCTCACCGGCGAAGTGGCGGCTATGCGGCTCCTGCGCCTCGGACAACACGCTCACGCCGAACAACGCGCTGTCCATCAGACGCTCGTGCATACGCGCCCGGTGTCCGACCGAGACGACGACGAGCGGCGGCTTGAGCGAACCCGACATGAAGGCATTGGCGGTCATCGCGTGCAGACTGTCGCCGCTGCCGGTCGAGATCACCACGACCCCGGTCGCGAAGCGCCCCAATGCACGGCGAAAGCGCTGCTCGTCGAAAGCGGCCTGCGCGGGCTGCGGCGTTTCAGCGTGACGTACCCTTGCCTGCATGGCCGTTCTCCTGATCGCGACCGTACTGGTCGTCGAAACGGACGATGTCGTCTTCACCGAGATACCCGCCCGATTGCACCTCGATTATTTCCAGCGGAATCTTGCCCGGGTTGTCGAGCCGGTGCGTGACGCCGTGTCTACACGTCAGCCGACAATTCAGGCGCAGGCATCACGCTTGCCCGAATAAACGAAACGCTCGCGCACGCTTGACAAGCCATTGCGCGGCCCGCGCGCGTCGCCCACCGGCGCGCCTCGCGAGCGGCTCGCGGGCGGTGACGGCGTCGGGCACGCGCCGCTCATTGAAAGTGTCGCGATAGAACGTTTCGAAATACGACATCACGTTTTCCTGCGCGCTGGCCGACAGGATCGCGTGATCGGTGTGCTCGCAAAACGCCGCGCGAATATGCCTGAAGCGCTGCAGCCGCGCGCCACGCACGCCGAAATGGCGCTCGAGTTCTTCGACGCCTTCGTCGAGCACTCCGAAGAGGAGCCGTGTCTCGACACCGTGCGCGTCCACTGCGGCGAGGAGGCGCCGTTCTTCCTGTGCACCGAGTTCAATGCCGCAAATACGTTCGATCCGATCGGCAAGCGTCGCGCCGAACCGCGCAGCGAAGCGTCCCGCGAGTTCGCGCGCGACCGGCCATCCGCCCGTCTGTCCCTTCAGCACGCGCAGCCATTTGCGCGGCTCGCACATCGAGCGCAGATAGCTGCGTGTCGAACCAAAAGCCGCGACCGCGACGGTCGGCTTGCCATGCGCGTCGCAGATGTTCTGCCACGTGAACTTCTGCAAATTCACCAGCACCGCGCCGAGCGCCGCCGGTTCGCGTGCCGCCGCATGCAGGCCGACGTATGCGCCTGCGCAGATGCCGAGCAGCACCGCGCCGCGATGGCCCTGCGCTGTCAGCCAGCGCGCCGCACAGGCGGCGTCGTCGACGCCCGACTGCGCGTACAGCGCGTCGAGGCTCAACGCATCCAACGATGGCATGCTGTCGCCCAGACCACCGAGATCGACTCGTAGCGAAGCAATGCCTTGTCGCGCGAGACGCCTGGCAAAGCGCACGCCAAGCCGCGCATTGCCGATTCGCGAGACCGCGCCTGTATTCAGCAGCAGCGCCGCTGGCGCAGAAACGGCGCCGTGAGCTTCAGGCCGGCAATAGATGCCGAACAGCCTGCCGCCGTCGAGCCATACCGGCGTTTCAACCACGCCGGACTCGACCACGTGGGTCGTCTCGCGATCAGAAGTATGTGGCGCGTGTCCATTGGTATCGCTGATCGTGCCCGCACGCCCGCATGCGATCGCATGAGCCGCGCCATCCGCCAACCAGTTCTCTATCGACTGAAACGCGGACTGCGGAATCTCACTATCGAGCGATTCCATCATGAACCTGCTGTACTCATCGAAAGGCTGCCGTTCAACGTCGACGCCTTGCTCGCGATAGTGCGCAGCCAGCGCGTCGACTCGCGCGGGGTCCAGCGAATCGAGCATGAGCACGCGACCGGCCGGCCGCGGTGCGTCGCGGTTCAGATCGACAGCACGCAGACTCTCCAACGTATCCTGATAGAGGCGAAAGCCGTACGCCTCGACGAAAGCGTCGGTATCCGGCTCGGGCACGCAGTCCATCGCAGCCGGAATCGACAGCCATTGACGATAATGCGCGCGCAGCTCGCGCTGATAGTTCTTGCCCGACAGGACCGGCGCGAGCAGCACAAGGCCGTCCACCCCGCCGAGTTCCTGAGCGGCGAGCGCCGCGAGCGTGCCGCCGAGCCGCAATCCGCACAACGTCACGCGTTCGACACCGAACGATTCGCGCAGCAATGCCACGGCTTGCTTGATGCTGTCGATCCACGCGCGCCAGCGGCCGGGTTCGCTCGCCTCGCCTGCTGAATCGCCCGTGCCCGGGTAATCGAAACGCAGCACCGGCACGCCGCGCGCGGCGAGCCGCTCGGCCAGCCTGCGCATGCCGCGATACGTGCACAGTGCGTCGTAGCCGAACGGATAGCACAACACCACCCCGTCCGGCCCACTCGCCGGATGCAACCAGCCGAACTGGCCATCGAAGACTACTGGCCTCACGCTATGCTCCTCACGGGGTCCTCCCTTTCAACGCATTACAACAAACGTCACATGACTCATATGTACGTCCTGCCACATTGTCTCGGAGTCCGATTCATCGGCGAATGCGCTCGATCCGCTCGATCCGCTCGATGCGGGTGATCGGAAACGGCCAGCGTAGTCAGTTGCCGTGCGGCGCACGCAACGCGAACGTCGAGCGCGCGGCGAGCAGCAAGTGATAGAAGAACCGCGCGCGCAGTCTGTCGCGCATCGGGTAATGCTTCGACAGCAGCACACGCCACGCGGCAGCGGGCTCGCCGGCTCGCGCATAGGCGGAGGCCGCGCGCGGCGCCACGCGGCGCAATGCATCATCACGCGCGGCCTGTGCCGCTGCCGGCACATGGCTCTCGCGCAGTTGCGCAAACGCGTGCATCGCGGGCAACGCATGCGTTGAAATCGACAGCGCCGTTTCGCGCGATACCGAGACGCACTCGTTCACGAAGCAGATCGCCGTTGCGTCGACGCTGAGCCGCAAGCCGAAATCGAAGTCGCACGCTTCGCCGACTTCGGCGGCCGGGCGATATCCAATGCGGCGTGCCGCCAACGTATCGACCAGAAAGCCGTTGTTCGGGAACATCTGGTCGATGCCGGCTAGCGCCGGTATGGGCAAACGGCCGGCACGCTCGGGCACGCGCCGGTAATCGCGATTCAGGCGTTCGCTGGCTTCGGGGCGCGGCGTGCCGTCGTCGGCGATCACGCGCTGCTTGCCGAACGCCGCTGTCAGATCGGGGTAGGTTCGCCAGCATGCATCGAGACGATTCAACGCATGCGGTTCCAGCAGATCGTCGTCGTGCAGGAGCACGAGCCGGGCGCCGCGAGCACGCGCGAACAGGCGATTCACATTGGACGCCTGACCGAGCCGGGGCACGTTGCGTTCGTAACGAATGGGCCGGTCGCTGCGCAAGCGGCAGCGTTCCACGACATGCCGCGCGCTGTCGTCGGTCGAGTCGTCGCCGATCACGATTTCGAACTCGCCATAAGTCTGCGCATGGCAACTGTCGATGGCCTGCTCGAGCAACGCAGGCCGGTTGCAGGTGGGAATGCAGATGGAGATGAGCCGCGCATCCAGTTCACGCGCGCCGCTCCCGCCCTGTTCGTCGATGCGCTCAGCCATGGATGCCTCGCAAACCGCTCGCGCCCAGGTCCCGTTGCATTCTGGCCGACGAGCGGCGCTCGAATCCGGCACGTTTCATTGTCAAACCCCGTTCGATGATTACGCGGCAACAACACAGCCGCGCGGCATTACCTTCTGATGATTTGCATTTAACCCCGCCGGATGGCAAGTATCTGTACGGGCACACACATAGACGCGCCAGGGGCCAGGGCAACATCGAAACCTGCGACGGGCCGACACCGTCGTGTCAAGCGCGCTGCAGAGTGCGACTGCGCACCGACAGCGGCCAGAACGGACCACACCATTGCAGGAATTCAGACGCCGGAAAAGCGCACCATGGAAAGAAGTATCGTCAGGAACATCGTCATCAATTTCGCCGGGGCGATCGCTCCAACGTTTATCTCCCTCGTCACCGTGCCCGCCTATATTCACCTGATGGGCGTCGAACGATACGGCGTGATCAATCTGGTGTGGACCCTGATCGGCTACTTCAGCGTGCTGGATCTCGGCACGAGTCTCGCAACCGAAAATCAGATATCCAAAGCGCGCGCCGCCACGGACGATTCGATCGAGCGCATCTTCTGGAGCGCGTGGTTCATGAATCTGGGCACCGGCATTGTGGGCGGCCTTCTCATTTACGTGGGCACGGTTGTCTATATCACGCACGGCGTGAAGATCGAACCCGCCTTCCAGCGCGAAGTGATGGCGAGCCTGCCGTGGATCGCCGTGGCCGTGCCGATCGCCAACGTCTCATGGGTGTTTGCCGGCGCCATCAACGGCGTGGAGCGCTTCACCAGCTTCAACATCAACCAGACACTGGGCACGGCGCTGTTCCAGTTACTGCCGCTAGCGGCGATCTTCTGCTTTTCGCCCTCGCTCGCGGTGGTGATTCCGGCGGCGGTGGTGGCGCGCCTCGTGGCCGGCCTGATGCTCGGCGCGGCCGCATTTCGCGCGCTCGGGATTCGCCGCGTGCGGATGCCGCAATGGCATGTGATGACCGAACTCTTCCGCTATGGCCGCTGGATGCTGATGTTTTCCGGCGCCAACATGATTGCGTCGACACTCGACCGGGTGCTGGTGGGCGCGCTGCTCGGCGCGCGCTACGTGACGTATTACGCAACGCCGCAGAATCTGATTACGCGCCTGAATCTGCTGCCCATCGCGATGGTGCGCACACTGTTCCCACGCCTGTCGGCCGTGTCCCGCGCGGATGCGGACGCATTGGCGCATAGCGCCCTCGCGTTTCTCAACGGCGCGTTCACGCCGTGCGTGATCGTCGCGCTATTCGCACTCAAGCCTTTCCTCCTGCTCTGGCTGGGGCCGACGGTCGCGGCCGCCGCGCCGGTTGCCAGCGTGCTCGTGCTCGGCGTGTGGCTGAGCGGCCAGTGCGGCATTCTGGGGATCCTGATCCAGGCGCAGACCAGCCCGGCCGCCGTCGCCACGGTGAGCTGGCTCGAATTGCCGGTATTCGCCGGCGCGCTGTGGTGCGGGATTCACTGGTTCGGGATCATGGGCGCGGGTGTCGTCGTCACGCTCAAAGCGCTATTCGACTACGCGGTGCTGCTGGTGTTCGCGCGGCTGCACGTGTGGTCCATCGTGCGCAATATGCTGGCCCACCTCGCGTTCCTGCTAGTAGCAGTCGCGCTCGCCGATTCGATCAGCGCGGTGCCGACGCTCATCGTCGCGGCGCTCGTGCTGGCCCTCGCGAACCTGGGGCTATCGTTGCACGGGTCGAGTGAACTTCGCGGCTTGGTCGGCAAGCTCTGGGCGCGCTTTACGCCGTCCACCACCAGCTAGTCCATAGGATTGAAGCGGGCCGCTGCTGAGCGCGGCCCGCTCTTTCAGATCGAGTTCGAATGCGTGACAGTGTCCGGCACTACTCGTGCAACCGCCGTCATACCGCGTGTGGCGATGCTCGCAAAGCGGCGCGGCTGGCAGCTCGCCAAAGTGCGTTCGTAGATCGACAGATAGCCGTCGCTCACCTGCTGCACGCTGAATTTGTCGAGCTTGCAGAGCGCGCGTGCGGACAGCGCCGCATGCGCATCGTGCGCGCTCAGCAGATGCCCGAGCGCCTGCGCCAACGCAGCCGGGTCCTGCACCGGCACGAGCACGCCGGCTTCGCCGCCGTCGAGCATCTCGGGAATGCCGCCCACGCGCGTCGCCACGATCGCCCTACCTAATTCACGCGCTTCACACAGCACGAGGCCGGCCGCCTCGTAGTGCGAGGCGAGCACGAACACGTCGGCCTGCGCGAGATACGCACGCGGGTCGGCGACAAAACCTTCGAAACGCACCTGCGCGGCGACACCCAGTTGCCGAGCCAGCGCTTCCATGGCACCGCGATCCGGACCGTCGCCGACGAGATACAGGACCGCGTGCGGCACGCGCTCGCGTAGCAGCGCGAAGGCATGCAGCAGATCGCCGATCCCCTTGCGCTCATACATGCCCGACACCGTGACGACGCACGGATGCGCCAGTTGCGGTTGCGCGGGCACCGGCGTGTCGGCGAGGCGCGGCGTGCCGATCGTGCCATTACGCACGACACTCAGGCGCGCCGGCGCAATGCCGCGCCGCGCCATCGCCGCGGCCACCGCATCGCTGACCGCCACCACGTGATCGCCGACGCCCATCAGCGTGGCGCTGCGCTGAAACTCGTTGTGCACCGTGGTGATCAGCACGTAGCGCCGCCGCAGCGCGCTCACGCGAGCGATCAGCGCGCCGGTCATCATGTGCGCGTGCACGACGTCGGGGTCGACCTGCGCGACCAGCCGTCTGAAGCCCGCCACCATGCTAGCGACACGCGACGGTCTGGGCGATTGCGGCAACAGCACGTGACGCACGCCGTGCCGCGCCAGCAGAGCTTCAAAGCCGCCGCCCGCCGAGGCCACCGTCACGTCGTGGCCGGCGCGCGCCTGCAGGCAGGCAAGGTCGACCATCACGTTGACGATGCCATTGCCGACGCATTGCGCGTGATTGGCGAGGTGAATGATTTTCATGGAGTCTGCGCGACAGTCGTTGAATGAGGGGCAGCCGCGGCAAGCGGCGCCGAGGGCGGCGTGAAGCGGTACATCAGCGCCTTGCCGTAGGCGTCTTCTTCCACCAGCACGAGGTATTCGCCCGAGGCGAGGCGATGCGCGGTCATCGGCATGGGCACGTCGACCCAGCCGCTCGTCGAGCCGACTTCCTTGCCCGGCGAGAGGCGGCCGACGTCGCGTCCGCTCGCGCGGTCGTACACACGCACCACGGCGCCGCGCGTTTCGACGGCGAACACGTAGTCGCCCGCCACGGCAAAGCCGCTGATCGACGACCAGTCCGGCGCGCCGCGGTCGGGCAAGCCGATTACATAGCGCAGCACCGGCTTGCCGCTTTTCCAGTGGTCGTAGCGGGCCAACTGCGAACCCGCGCCATTCCAGTTCTCCTGAACGAATGGATGCGCGGGTGTCGAGCCGGAGACGAACATGCTGTCTTCGTCGGGGAAATAATTCAGGCGCGCGATCCGGTAGAACGGCGCGGGCGGCGCATATTGCCGCATCGCCGAGTAGCGGTAGATCGGGTTGCCGACGCGGTCGAAGCCCTGCAGCGCAAAGCAGCGTATGCCCTGCGATTCGGTGCCCTGCCAGATATCGCCGCGGCTATCCACCCACCAGCCGCGCATTGGCGGCGCGTCGGCGTTGCGAATGTTCTGGTCGAATGCCTGTGGAGAGAAGTCGCCCTTGCCCGTCGTATCGCGCCAGATCCATTCGCCCTGGCGCGGCTGATTGGGCGGCCACGCGCCGTCGATATGCGACTGCGAGAAGAGCCCTGCGGGAATCGCGGTCTCGCGGTCGTCGGCGAAACGGTAGATCCTCAGATACGAGGAGTACATGTCGGTCGTATAGAGCAGACGGTGACCGCGCACGTCGCGCACCATCGGCATACCGCGCTGACCGCCGAGATAGAGATGAAAATATGGATCGTACGGATAGCGGAAACGGTCCGCGGTGTAACCGGCATACGCCCACTCCTGCCCGAGTGGCCGCGAAAGATCGAGCGTGAAGCGCTTGCTGCCGCTGTACACCGAAGGCGGCTCGCCATCCACGAACTGCGCGCCGTCGACGAATAACAGTCCCTGCAGACTGAAGCGCTGTTTGCCATCGGGCGTATAGCTTTCGAGCAGCGCGCCGTCGTAGGTGCTCGGACCCGTGCCGAACGGGCGCGGACCCGCGCCGTTCATCGACACATAGACGTTGCCGCCGCGGTCCACGCCCACTCCCGTCAGCCCGTTGAAGCGCCGTGGCCCCGGCGCGCCGGCCCGGCCCGCGTAGATGCCGCCCTCCTGTCCGAAGCTCGCCGACAATTGCATGCCCGCTCCCTGCGGAGTCGTCGCGCCGGGGACCGCAGTGAAGATCAGGATCTGCTGGCGCACGCCGTTGTCGGCGATCAACAGGCGCCCGCGCGCGTCGACCGTCAGGTCTACGGGCACCACGCCGTCGGGCAATGCGAGTTCGCCCAGACGGGCGCCATCGCGTGCATGGTGAATGACGCGCCGCGCGCTGTCCGTGCGGCTGTTCTCAATGGCCCACAACGAGCCGTCGGAAGCGAGCGCAAGCCGGCCAGGCTCGGGCACCGGGAACGCACCGACCGCTTGCATGGTTTGCGCGTCGTACACCTGCACGCGGTTATCGAGCAGATTCGAAACGAATAGCCGCGTGTCGTCCGCGGCGAGGCCGCGGACCGCGTAGTCGGTCTTGTCGGAATAGGTGGAGATCAACAGATACGCGAGCCGGCTGCCGGCGGGAAACTTCACCTGGCCGGCGAACGGCACGCCGTCGCGTAGGTCGGCCCGGCTGCGGCGCGCCACGCCCGTCCACACTTCGCCCTCGCGCGGGGTCGCGCGGTGCTTCGCCTCTTCGTTGCCGAGGCTCACCATGGTTTGCGCGACGTACACGTACTCGCTGTTCACGGCGATCGCGTCGCCGCCCATCATGCCCCAGCCATGCGACTCGCCGCCGTGCCGCACCAGCTCGCCGTTGCGGTACTGGCCGAGTTCGCCGCCGCCTTCGTCCCAGGGCGCGTTCGTGAATACGTCGCCATCCGGCGTGACGGCGAGCGCCTGCACGTCGATCTGCATCCAGCGATGATCGGCATAACCCCACGTATTGCCGATCCACGAGGTTCGGTAGGAAAGCGAAGGATGGGCGGACGCCGCCTGCACTTCGGCGGCGGGCCGGCTGGCCGCGGCTGCGGCGACGGTCGTTGCGGTTGCGGTTGCGTTGGGAGTGGTAATGGCTGCCGCCGCCTCAGTGGTCAGCGCCGGCCCGTGAATCGTCCACCCCGAACCAGCCGCGCCGATCACCACCAGCACAGGCAAGGCCACGGCGATTACGCACACCAGGCGCTCGAAGGTTTTGCGTGCGGTGCTTCGCATGATCACGGGCGTATCAGAATGCGCTGATCGCTTCGCGATAGACGCGCGCAACCTGCGCGGCAACCACCGGCCGGTCGAAATGCGCGCTCGCATACGCACGGCACTTCTCGGCATCCGGTACCACGCGGCGCCCGAGCAGGACGTCGGCAATCCCTTCTCCGAGCGAGCGGAAACCGCTCGACGGCAGTACCAGTTCGGACGACAGCGGCGCCACCGCTTCCGGCAGTCCGCCCACCGGCGTCACCAGCACCGGCGTGCCCGCGGCGAGCGATTCGATCGTGGTGAGCCCGAAGCCTTCGAGCGACACCGTCGGCACCACCGAAAGATCGGCGGCCCGATACCACAGCGGCACTTTCTCGTCGGCCACGAAACCCGCCAGCCGTACATTGCGTTCCAGCCCGCGCGAAACAATGCGCGCCTGCAACTGAGCTTCCAGCGGCCCCTTGCCGGCGATGATGAGAAGTACGTCCGGGATCATCGGCTTGACGAGCGCCATGGCGTCGATCAGGTCTTCGAGGCCCATTCGCGACACGAGACGCCGCATGCAAAAGAGCAGCGGCCTGTCCTGCGGCAAACGCAAACGCCCGCGCGCCTCGCGCCTGGTCGCCCGCGTATTGAAGTGCGCCACGTCGACACAGCCCGGCACGATACGAATGCTGTCCTCACGCACGCCGTAGTTCTCGTGAAGCAGCCGGCCAAATGCCTGCGAAAGCACGATATGCCGCGTCCCGCTGCGATAGACGAAGCGCTCCAGCGCGACGCGCATGGCGCGCGACCAGCCGCCACCACCGCCCGGAAACGATTCGGCCGCCCACGGTCCGTGAAAATGCACGACCTTCGGCACGCGCCGGAACACGCCGACAGTCGGCGCCGCGTAGAGCGCGAAATGCGAGGCGACCACATCGGGCATCTTCGCGGCGCGCAGCGCGCGCGACTGCACGCGCGAACCCCACAGCCGCGTGCCGAGTTGCGACTGCGCGCCGGCAAAAGCCAGCACGCGGCCGCCCGACGCATCGAACACGCCCGGTGTGCCCGCCACCATGCCGCGCACATTGACGCCCTGCTCGGGCAGCGTATCGATCAATGCCTTGAACATGCGGTCGAGCCCGCCCGGCCGCTCGTTGAACCAGTGCATTCCGATTTGCAGTGATTCGATCGACGTATCGCTCATAGTTCCGCCGATGCGGTCGCACACGCCGCCGGCAGCTCGCGCGCCGCGCGCCGTGCATGCACCTGTTCGTAGACGGACAGATAGCGCTCAGCCATCGCCTGCCAGCTCAACGTGCCGGCCACCGCGCGCGCGGCGAGCCCAAGGCGTCGCGCGTAATCCGGCTCTCTGGCGAGATGTTCGATCGCCACGGCAAGCGCGGCGGCGTCGTTGGGATCGTCGAGCACGATACCGCTGCCGCACGCGATCACTTCCGCGCCGCCCGCGGTGCGCACGGTGATGACCGGCAATCCGGCGGACAACGCCTCCAGCAGCACGAGCCCCATCGGCTCGTAGCGCGAGGGAAACACGAACGCATCGACCGAGCGCATCAGCGCGGGCATGTCCATTACCATGTCCGTGAAGTGAACCCGCTGCGTCAGTCCGAGCGATTCCACCAGCGCGGGGTAAGGACTGTTGTGCAGAATTCCGGCGACCGCGAGATGCACTTCGGGGGACGTGCGTACGAGCGCATGCAGGACGGTGTCGAGATTCTTGCGCGACATACGCAGGTCGCCGGCGAACAGCAGCATGAACGGCGCTTGCGGCAGATTGAAACGGGCCCGCTCCGGTGTACCGGGCGTGAACTCGCCGACATCGACACCGTTGTGTATCACCTGTACCCGTGCCGAGCCGATGCCCAGCGCGCGAACTTCGCCGGCCACCTTCTGCGAGACCGGCACGATCACCTCGGCATGCCGGAACGCCCACTTTTCGCACAGGATATTCAGCAACGTGTAGACGACCTGGTACGCGTGATACAGGTTGTGCAGCAGCCTGAACGGATAGAAGCCGCAGCGATACCAGCCGTCGTGGACGAAGTGCGCGGCGTTGACATCGGCACGCGCCCACGCAATGAAGCCGTTCACATGCACCACGTCGAATTCGTCGCGATGCGCGCGAATCCATGCGCCGCAACGCCACGCGAACATCTGGTACTGAAGCAGCTTGGTCGGCAAACCGCTGGTGGGAACCTGCACGAAATGCACGTGAGGGTGCTGCACCAGTTCAGGCGCGGCCTCGGCGGCGAGCAGCGTCACCGCATGACCGGCGGCGAGCGCCGCCAGCACGATCTCATAGTTGACCCGCCCCTGCCCGTCGTTTTTTCGCACGACGTGGGTGACGATCAGAATCCGCATCCTTGTGTCCTTCATCTGGATATCTTGTTGTGCCGTAGTGAAGCAACGGCGGCCGCGCCCTGCCGTTCACGCGCATAACGCAGCGAAATCACGGGCAGCGTCACACCGAGAAAGAAAAACATTCCCGACACGGAGGTCAGCGTATTGATGAAAATCATCATCGAGAAAATCGCCACCGCCACGCCCACACCGGAAATCGCCAGCAGGTCGGTCGGATGCAGCCGGCTCGCCCGGTACGCGCGCCAGAGCAACACGAATACGCCGGTGGCATAGAGCAGCGTGCCCGGCCACCCCATCACGAACGGGACTTCCATCAGGCCGCTGTCGAAATCGACCCTCGCCGCGGATGATTTGTCGTCGGAGAGCTTGGTGCCAAGGCCGATCGTGCCGAGCCCCTGTCCCGCGATATCGGTAAACGCCGAGGAGAAAAAGCTCTTGTAGAACTCGGCGCGCGCCTGATAGCTGTTGTCCTCGCCGAGATTCTGCATCGTGCTGAAGCGCTGGATCACCGGTTCGGCAACCTGATCGATCATCATCAGCGGCGCGGCCATCACGGCGAGCCCAAGCACGCCGGCCATCAACCGCATGCGGCTCCTGCCGTCGAGCATGAGGAACGAATACACGATCGCGATCGCAAAACCGCCCCACGTGCTGCGCGCGCTCGTGAGCAGCAGCACGGGAATGCCCACGCAGCCCAGCACGATGCGCGCCTTGCCGCGCGCCGCGAGCGACATCAGCAGAATCGTCATGAGCGTGACCGCGAACGGGCCGCACGAATTCATCGTGCTGCTCACACGCATGCCGAACGGCACCGGTTGCCCTTCGGATTGCATTTTCGAAGCGATCAGCCAGAACGCGTCCCACGGCATCGGCGAAACGAATTCGACCAGGCCGTACACGCTCATCAGGAGTCCGCCATAAACGAATGTTTTCAGCAACACGCGGTGATAGTCGGGATAGTGGCGCCATGTGACGGTGAGATAAAACGCCACCATCACGGGATACAGCCAGTTGATGAGCGTGTAAGTCGCGGCGGCGGGACCGACCTGCGCCATGCCGACCACATACGCGTACAGCAGCGCGATCACGATCAGCACGAGCGGCGCCGCGCGGCGCTGCCCCAGCAGCGAGACGTGCTTGAGCAAGGTGAGGCCGGTGAGCGCGACCGCGAGCAGAGGCGCGATCATGATCGGGCTTTGATCGTTGAACGAGCCGTTGACGAAGTCGGCGAGACGGCGCACTTCCGGCGTCAGGAAAAACAGCCAGCAGACGAAGCCGAGGTAATGCGCGGGCGAGCGCCAGTAGAACAACAATGCAATGCCGAATGCGCCGAGCGGAAAGAAGTATTCGACCACCCTGCCCTGATGCAGCGCGACCAGGCCCAACGTCACCGCAAATAGCAGCAGCGGCAGGCGCAGTGGATGGCGCAGGCCCCTCGCCCGCGCACCGACGGCCGGCGCGGCGGATGCGGGTGGCGCGCCCGGCGAAGTGCGTGGTATGTCCGGCGTCGGTCTTGCGAGTGCAAGCTGTGCGCTGGAAGGCGTGACGAGCATTCGCCCCATCACAGCAACTCGAACGTATTCACGAGCACGGCGGCGCCGCGCTCGCGGCGACGCGCACCGAAAAGCGGCTGACTGACGCGCGCCTGACGTGTGAGGCCGATGAATGGCACGCCATGTTCGAGATAAGGTCCTTCCGTCTTGCGAAAGCCGAATTGCTCGTAGAAGCCGCGCAGACCGAGCGGCGCGCTGACACGCGTGGCATGTCCCGGCCAACGTTCGGCGATTGCCTGCAGCACGCGTTCGAGCAGCAGTTCGGCGGTGCCGTCGCCGCGTCGCAGCGGACTCGTCAGCACCTTGTCGATGGTGATCTCCGGGTCTTCCGCGTCGCCGGGTTGCACACGTGCGTAAGCGAGAATCGGCATGGAGCGCGCCATGTCCTCAACCGCGAACACGTGCAACGCATTTTCGTCGCGGCCGTCGGCGTCCAGACAGACATGCGACTGTTCGACTACGAACACAGCGCTGCGCGCCCGCAGGATCAGATACAACTCGCGTGCCGAAAGCTGATCGAATTCCAGCGTTTTCCAGTTCATCACGTTCCCCAGCGGTCAATAAGTTCAACGAGACCGGCTTTACGCGCCGGCTTCGACGGCCTGGCTGCCTGCGCCGGTCCGTTCTGATGGCTACACGGTACGTCCGCAAACCGCGTGTTTCCGTGCGCCATCGCACTGACGCTGGGCTTTGACAATTCTTAAATACGGGACATCGGGCACGGCGTGGCAAAGCGCCGCCTGAAACCGCACGCAATCACTGTGACCGCGCCGCCACTGGCAAATCGACCACGCCCGCAAGCGCCGCGCGCAATCGACACAAGAAACGATCACGTGCATTCGATCGATGTCCGCGACATTCGAGACCGTTGAACAACTGGGGGACCACACCATGAAAACCGCATTGCGACGCATCCTTTCCGAATCGGCGCGCCTCGACGTCGCGCCGGAGAGCCTCGCCGACGACGCCGACCTGTACGCCGCGGGCTTGTCCTCACTCGCGACCGTGCATCTGATGCTGGCCATCGAAGACGAATTCGGCATTGAAATTCCAGACCGTTTGTTGACGCGGCGGCTTTTCTCGAGCATCGATTCGATGGCCGCCGCGGTAACCGAGCTGCAACAGGCGAAGGCGGCAGCATGAACGCCCCGCTGCTGGATGCGGCGGCTTCGCTCGCCCCTACCCAGGTGCCGGCCCTCGACGAAGGCGGCCCGCCTGCCGTGCTGAGCGCGGTCGAAGCCGAACCCGGCTGGCGCGCGGCGGCGCAACGCTGCGCCGCAGTGGCCGCGCAGTTCGCGGATTCGGTGGATCGTGAGGCACGCTTTCCGCGCGAAGCGTTCGACGCGCTCAAACGCGAGCGCCTGCTTTCGGCCATGGTGCCGGCCGCATTCGGCGGCGCGGGGCTGTCGCTCGCGGACGTCGGCGCGATCTGCGAAACGCTTGCGCAAGGCTGTGCGTCCACCGCGATGGTGTACGCGATGCACCAGATCCAGGTGGCCTGTATCGAGGCGCATGGCAGCGACTCGGCGTGGCACCGGCAGTTGCTCGCGCAACTGGTCGAGAACCAATGGCTGCTGGCTTCGGCCACCTCCGAAGAAACCATCGGCGGCAATATGCGCACCAGTGCATGCGCAGTCGAGCTCGACGCTGCGCGCTTTCGCATCGAAAAGCTCGCACCGACGATCTCTTACGGCGCGCACGCCGACGGCATTCTGGTCACGGCCCGCCGCACCGCCGAGTCGGCTGCGGCGGATCAGGTGCTGATCGTCGCGTTGCGCGCCGACACGCAATTGGAAAAGCGCGGCGGCTGGGATTCGATGGGCATGCGCGGCACCTGCAGCGAGGGCTTCCGGCTCGTCGCCACGGGTCTGGCCGAACAGATCCTGCCGACGCCCTTTGCCGAGATCGCCGATCAGACCATGCTGCCGGTCTCGCACACGCTGTGGGCCTCGGTCTGGACCGGTGTGGCCAGCGACGCGGTGAATCGCGCGAAAGTGTTCTTTCGCGCGCAGGCGCGCTCGAAACCCGGTGAGATTCCGCCGGCCGGCCTGCGCCTCGCCGAAGCGGTCGGTCTGCTGCAGATGATGCAGGCGCGCCTCGCGGTCGCGCTGGAGGCGGCGCGCGCCGCCCACCAGGCACGCCATGGCGGCTCGCAAGCCGATGCGCCGCTCGCGGCCATGCTCGGCTTCGCCTCCGACATGAACACGCTGAAGACGAGCATCTCCACCACCGCGCTGCAGGTCGTGCAGGAAGTGCTGATGATCTGCGGCATGGCGGGCTACAAGAACGGCACACCGTACAGCGTGGGACGCCATTTACGCGACCTGTACTCCGCGCCGCTAATGATCAACAACGACCGCATTGCGCAGAACACCGCGAGCCTGTTGCTCGCGCAACGTCCTGCCGCCCCGGGGAGAGCCTGACATGAACACGATGACCGATACCGCCGCCCTCGCCGCTGCCGCTCAGGCAGCAGAAGCGCCGGGCTTTCGCGACGAACTGCTGGCCGCGGGCCTGTTGATCGATACCGGCGAAAACGGCCTGTACGGCCGTAG
Organism: Paraburkholderia sp. RL17-383-BIF-A; assembly: GCF_046028015.1. Taxonomy (NCBI): domain Bacteria; kingdom Pseudomonadati; phylum Pseudomonadota; class Betaproteobacteria; order Burkholderiales; family Burkholderiaceae; genus Paraburkholderia; species Paraburkholderia sp. RL17-383-BIF-A. The sequence continues at coordinate 117,915 of NZ_JARESR010000005.1, forward strand.
TCAGATTTTCGAGGACGTGGTGGACCGTCTGAACGTGGCGATCACGCATCTGGGCGCGGACCAGCAGCCCGAAGTGCTGCGCTTTCCGCCCGCCATGCGCCGCACCGACTTCGAAGACAGCGAGTATCTGAAGAGCTTCCCGAATCTGGCCGGCACGATCCACTCGTTCTGCGGCGACGACATGGGCCACCGGCGCTTGCTGCGTGCGCTCGACGACGCCATGACCGAAAGCGACGACGACCGCAGCGACTCGTGGATGGCGCAACAGAAACCGACCCGCGTGGTGCTCACGCCGGCCGCCTGCTATCCGATCTACCCGGTGATGGCGCGACGCGGTCCGCTGCCCGCCGGCGGCCGCACCATCGACGTGCTGTCGTATTGCTTCCGTCACGAGCCGTCGCTCGATCCCGGCCGCATGCAGATGTTCCGTCAGCGCGAATACGTGCGCCTCGGCAGCGGCGAACAGGTGATGGCATTCCGCCAGATGTGGATCGAGCGCGGCTCGCTGCTCGTGAAACTGCTGCAACTGCCGGTCGAAGTGGATCTCGCCAACGACCCGTTCTTCGGCCGCGGCGGCAAGATCGTCGCCGACAGCCAGCGCGCCCAGGCACTCAAGTTCGAACTGCTGATTCCGGTGGCCGATCCGCGCGGCAAGACCGCTTGCCTGTCGTTCAACTATCACATGGAACACTTCGGCGCGATCTGGAAGATCGAGTGCGACGACGGTACGGTTGCGCATACGGGCTGCGTCGGCTTCGGCATGGAACGCATCACGCTCGCGCTGTTCCGTCATCACGGGCTCGATGTGAACGCCTGGCCGGACGACGTGCGCGCGCTGCTGTGGGGCGATACCGAAGCACGCGTGGCGCACGGCATCGCGTCCATGCAGACAGAAACAGGCGTGGCGGCGCAAGACGCCGGAGAGCGCGTATGAATCCGTCGCTGACACCCGTGCCGAACGGCGCGCACACCGCCTTCCCGCTGACCCGGCGCGTCGATCTGCCCGCCGCGGGCGGCGTTGCCGCGGCCACGCCGGCCGCGCCCGCGACGCGTTTGCGCGAGCATGCGCCACACGCGTTGCATCAAGGCGAGCGCGTGTGGCAAGAAACGAATTGCTACGTGGACCTGTGGATCGAACTGCTGCACGGCTTCGGGCTCGATCCGCGCGCGGCGTTCGGCTTTACCGTCACGCAGGATTTCGAAGGCGATCAGTTCACGTTCTTCAAGTTTCCGCTCGAAGACCTCGAACGGCTCTACGGCACCCAGGTGCAGGAACTGGCCATCTACGATTCGCTCGAAGCGCGCGTGCTCGCGCAGACTTCACGCGGCCATACGGTGCTGGTGGAAGTAGACGGCTATTACCTGCCGAACACGCGCGCCACGTCGTACCGGCGCGAGCATCCGAAAACCACGGTGGGCATCGACTTCATCGATCCCGACGCGCGCCGTCTCGGCTATTTCCACAACACCGGCTATCACCTGCTCGACGGCGAGGACTACGACGGCGTGTTTCGCAAGCTGCCGCAATTCGCGCAGCAGCCCGACCTGCTGTTTCCTTACGTGGAGTTCGCCAAGCAGGCGCGGCCCGCGCTCGAAGGCACCGCATTGGCGGAAGCGTCGGCGGAATTACTGTGTGCGCACCTGGGGCGCCGGCCGCTGACCAATCCGATTTCGTCATGGCGTGCCGCATTTCCCGCGCATCTCGATACGCTGCTCGAACGCGGCGAAAAATTCTTCCACCCGTACTCGTTCAACCTGATGCGGCAGCTCGGCGCGAACTTCGAGTTCCTCTCGAAGTATCTGCTGTGGCTTTCCGCACAAGGCTTCGAGATTCCGGCATCGATTGCGGCCGCGGCGCAGAGCATCGCCTCGGAGTCGATGATCATGCAGTTCCGGCTCGTGCGGGCCATTGCGCGCGGACGCCGCGATCTGTGCGAAGACTGCTTCGACGTGCTCGAAAGCGCTTACGAAAAGACGCTGCCGCCGCTCGCCGCGCTGGTGCTGTGACGCACCGCGCACGGCTTCGCGGACTTCTCGGGAACTCGCCGTGGACGCATTGACGATTGACCTGGTGCCTGACAATGGCGATGCGAGCGGCGTACTCGCGAACGTTCATCACGAAGCCGGCGATTCTGGCGATGCCGTTCAAACCAATGCCGCATTGGCGCGGGCATCGCAAACACTCTGGCCGCAGCGCCTCGAGATCGGCTGGGAATGTTTGAGCACGGCGGCGGGCGCATGCGCGTCGCCCGCCGATTTGCCCGCGCACGGCTGGCTCGCCGCGCAAGTGCCGGGCACCGTGGCGAGCGCGCGGCGTGCCGCAGGTCTTCTCGACCTCGCCAATCCGCCGCCGCTCGCCTTCGACGATCACTGGTATCGGCTCACACTCGAAGGCACCGGCCAACGCCGCTTGCGCCTGCACGGGCTCGCCACGCTCGCCGAAGTCTGGCTCGGCGGCATCAGGCTTCTCGACTCCGATTCGATGTTCGTCGCGCACGATCTCGACATCGAACTGAACGGCAGCGCGACGCTCGCGCTGTGCTTCCGCTCTCTCGCGCCGGCATTGGCGGCAAAACGTTCGCGCGCGCGCTGGCGGCCCCGGCTCGTATCGCCGCCCACCTTGCGCAACGTGCGCACCACCCTGCTTGGCCATATGCCTGGCTGGTGTCCTTCGGTGCAGGCGGTCGGCCCATGGCGTCCCGTCGAACTGCTGAGCGACGCGCCCCACGCATTCGACACCGTGGACATAGCAAGCCGGCTCGACGGCGACGACGGCCTTGTTTCGTTGACGCTACGTTTCCTGCATCCGCATCATGATGCGAACTGCCGCGCTTCACTTAAATGCGGGGATGCTGTTTCGTCTTTGCAATGGCGCGATGCATATACACTGACCGGCAGCGTGCGCGTGCCGCACGTGCAGCGCTGGTGGCCGCACACGCACGGCGAACCCACTTTATATGCATTGTCGTTGCAGCTTGATGACGGGCGCGCGATATCTCACGCGTTGGGTCTGGTCGGCTTTCGCAGCATTGAAGTGGAGCATGGCGCGGACGGCATGGGCTTCGCATTGCGCGTAAATGACCTGCCCGTGTTCTGCCGTGGCGCATGCTGGACCAGCGCGGACCTCGTCACCCTGAGCGGTAGCGAGGCGCAATTGCGCCGCGCTTTTACGCTCGCACGCGATGCGGGCATGAACATGTTGCGCGTGGGCGGCACGATGGTGTACGAGTCCGACGCGTTTTACGCGCTTGCCGACGAATACGGCATGCTCGTCTGGCAAGACTTCACGTTGGCGAATTTCGACTACCCGAACGACGCCGCATTCAGCGCGTCGATCGAGCGCGAGGCCACCCAGTTTCTCACGCGCACACGACGCTTCGCTTCGCTCGCGGTACTGTGCGGCGGCAGCGAGGTCGACCAGCAGGCGGCCATGTTCGGCCTGCCGCCTTCAATGCGCGCGCAACCACTCTTTACCGAACAGTTGCCCGCCATCGTCGCGCGTGAGCGCTCCGACGTGCCGTATGTGAGCAACTCGCCATCGGGAGGCGTGTGGCCGTTTTCGACTAACGAGGGTGTCACTCACTACTATGGCGTGGGCGCCTATCAGCGTTCGCTCGACGACGTGCGCCGCTCGCAAGTGCGCTTTGCCGCCGAATGCCTCGCTTTCGCCAACGTACCCGACGACGCCACCTTGCGCGACGCACTGGGCACGACCCATCTGCACGATCCGCGCTGGAAGGCCGCCGTGCCGCGCGATCCCGGCGCAGGCTGGGATTTCGACGACGTGCGCGACCACTATCTGCAAACGTTGTATGGCGTCGAGCCCGCCCGCCTACGTTACGAAGACCCCGAGCGTTATCTGGACCTGTCGCGCGCGGTGGTCGCCGAATTGATGGCAGACGTGTTCGCCGAGTGGCGACGCGCCGGCTCGTCATGCGGCGGCGCGCTCGTCTGGCAGCTTCAGGATTTGCGACCCGGCGCAGGCTGGGGCTTGATCGATGCCACAGGACGGCCTAAAAGCGCCCTGCACGGCCTTGCCGGAGCGCTGCAACCCATTCAGGTGGTCATCACCGACGAGGGCCTCAACGGGCTCGACATTCATCTGCTCAATGAGCGCGCACAGCCACTGCACGCGCAACTCGATCTGCTGTGTCTGCGCGACGGCAGCGTCAAGGTGGCCTCCGCAAGCTGCGCTATCGAACTGGCGCCGCATAGCGCACAGCGTCTGAGCGCAGCCGCGTGCCTTGGCCAGTTCTTCGATTTCACGCACGCGTACCGCTTCGGCCCGCGCGCGCACGACGTGACGATCGCCACGCTGCGCGACAAGGCAAGCGGCCGGATCGTTTCGGAAGCGTTTCATCTGCCGGAGCGTCGCATTGGCGAACGGCACGACCTGGGCTTGACGGTCGCCGCGGAGCGTGACGGCGACGGCTGGCAGCTCGTGATCGAAACAAAGCGTTTTGCGCGCTTCCTTCATATCGTTGACACACACTACCGTGCCGCGCACGACTGGTTCCATCTGCCACCGAACCGCCGTTGCGTCGTGCCGCTCATCCCGCTCACACCGCCGGACGGTTTGGTTGCACACGCATCGAATGCCGTGTTTAAAGCTGATGCAACATATGCGGCGGCCGCCGGCGAAGTTCGCGCGGTCAATGCGATATCCGCCACGTTCTACGGCTGAACGTCTCCCTGATCTAGCCACCCCTTCGCGAAGCGCGTAAAACCTCGCGCTGCGCGGATCCATCTGTCTGGTCTGCAGAATCACTGTTGGTTTTTCTCAGACTTTTGCGTCGCCAAAAACCTCATCGGTACGCCACCGCACGCAGCGTGTCGAACACATCTGAATCAAATCCGGCACATCCCGGACGCCGCATCAAAACGCATCCTGATGGGCTGATTCAACCCTGAGACACCAGGCACCAGGCCCCTCCCAGCACCCGCCAGGCCAATCCCAGCAAGGCGTTGATCCGAATCGACAGACCCCGCGAAGCGGCCTCGGAGCGCGAGGCCGTTGTACAGATTTGAAACAAAAAGGCGCGTTTGGCTTCGCGCGCCGCTAAGACTTGGTACGTTACCCCGCACCAGTCCTCGTTTCCTCTATCGCTGGCACGCTCCTCGCTAATAGAAGAGCGCAACACAGCGTCACCGCAGATGAGATCGACAACAACGGCGGCGGCGCATCAGGCCAATACGGGGCCGGTCCTGTTCATCCTTCGCTGCTCGCCAGGCAGCAAGTCGTCTAACAAGGGATGCAGGCATCGGATCAAAAACAGAAAGTCACGCAGAGCGCGACTTTCACGCGAGGACCGATCATGTTGACACTTCAATCCGATTTGCACGGTAACCATTTGCTCGGCGCATTGCCGTCCCACGAATGGCAGGCCCTGGCTCCTCATCTCGAACTGGTTCACCTGCGCACCGAGCAATTGCTGTGTGACTCCGGTCAACGCATTCATCACGTCTACTTCCCGACCACTGCGATCATCTCGATGCTCTCGACGATGGAAGACGGCAGTTCGGTCGAAATCGCCGCGGTGGGCCGCGAAGGCATGACGGGCGTGCCGGTGCTCACGGGTGGCGAGACCATGCCGAATCGCGTACAGGTTCAATGCGCCGGCTTCGCGTACCGGATGAGCGCACAGGCGCTCAAGCAACAATTCGCCCGCTCCGACTTTCTGCGCCGCCTGATGCTGCTGTATATGCACGCGCTGCTCACGCAAGTCGCGCAAACGGCCGCCTGCAACCGCCACCACGCGCTGAACAAGCAACTGTGCCGCTGGTTGCTGATCGAGGTGGACCGTGTCGCGTCGAATGATCTGACCGTGACCCAGCAACTGATCGCCGACATGCTCGGCGTGCGCCGCGAAGGCATTACCGAAGCGGCCGGCAAGTTGCACGACGAAGGCCTGATTCACCATAGCCGCGGCCACATCAAGGTGCTCGACCGTAAAGGACTCGAAGCACGCGCCTGCGAATGCTATGGCCTCGTCAAGCGCGAATTCGACCGCCTTCTACCCCGTCTGCGCCAGGCTGAAACTGTCGAGTAAGCGCTGGTTCGTCCGACTAATGGGTAGAGTCAAACATGTTCAGGAATACTGCGCGATTCCTCGACGCACTCTTCGTGATTGCGGGAGGCCTGCTCGCTCACTGGATGCGGTTCTCGACGCCGAGTGCGGTGTCGGACACCGAGCGTCTTCTGATCGCCTTCAACTGCGTGCTGGTTCTGCTGCTGTTTCCCGGCTTCGGGGTTTATGAAACCTGGCGCGGCAAACCTTTGTCCTCCATGCTGGCAAGAGTTGCCGCCGCATGGATGGTGGTGGTCGCCACCGCGCTGATCCTCGCGTTCACGCTGCATCGTATGGATGCCGTGTCGCGTTTGTGGTTCGGCTACTCCACGCTGATTTCCGGCGCGCTGATCATCGTGGCCAAGTGCCTCGTGCATGTGGCATTACGCTTCGTGCGCAGCCGCGGGATGAATTACCGCACCGTCGCGATAGTCGGCGCACCCGGCTTCGCACGCACGCTGCTCGCCCATCTCGAACATGCGCCGCAAGCCGGCTTCAAACCGGTCTGCCTGTTCGACACCAGCCTTGAAGCGGCCGGGAACTACGGTGCGCGTCCGCACCGTCTGCCGGTAATGACCGATCTGAACGCGTTCGCCGCCAAGGTGCGCGAAGAACACGTCAACGAAGTGTGGCTCGCGTTGCCGCTTTCCGAAGAACACACGATTTACCGGTTCACGCGCATGTTCCGGCATGACTTCGTGAATCTGCGCTTCATTCCCGATGTGCGCAGCCTCTCGCTTTTCAATCACGCGCTGGTCGACGTCGTCGGTTTACCGACGCTCAACCTGAGCGCGACGCCCTTCTCGCCGCCGCAGATGTGGCCCAAGCTGATCTTCGACCGCCTGTTCGCGGCAGCCGCGCTGTTCGCGCTCGCGCCGGTGTTCGTGGTGCTCGCGATCGGCATCAAGCTCGGCTCGCCTGGGCCGGTGTTCTTTCGCCAGATTCGCAAAGGCGTGGACGGTCAGCCGTTCGCGATCTACAAGTTCCGTTCGATGACCGTGCATCACGAAGCGCAGGGCCAGCTCACCCAGGCCTCGCGCAACGACGCGCGCATCACGAAGCTCGGCGGCTTCATGCGCCGCACGAGCCTCGACGAACTGCCGCAGTTTCTCAACGTGCTGCTCGGCCAGATGTCGGTGGTCGGCCCGCGTCCGCATGCGGTCGAACACGACGATCTCTACAAGGATCAGGTGTACGGCTACATGTACCGCTACCGGATCAAGCCCGGCATTACCGGCTGGGCGCAGGTCAACGGCTATCGCGGCGCCACCAGCAAGGTGGAAAAAATGGAAGCGCGCGTCAAGTTCGATCTCTTCTACATCTATAACTGGTCGTTCTGGTTCGACATGAAGATCGTGTTCATTACGATCTTCAAGGGCTTTGTCGGCCGCAACGCATACTGATCATGCCAATACGGGAACCGTTCGTGAAAGTCTCCGTGATCGTGCCGACCTACCGGCGCACCGCCGATCTGGCGCGCTGCCTCGCGGCACTCGACGCGCAGGAGCGCCGCGCCGACGAGGTGATCGTGATCGCCCGTCACGACGATTACGCCACGCTCGACTGGCTACGCACCCGCGAGGCCAACCGGCCCGATCCGCGCCGCTCGGTCGTACTGGTGCGCAAGCCCGGCGTGGTCGCCGCATACAACCTCGGCATCGAGAGCGCGAGCGGCAACGTGCTCTGCTTCACCGACGACGACGCCGCGCCGCATTCCGACTGGGTCGCGCGGATCGCGCGCGCCTTCGAACGCGATGCGACGCTCGGCGGCCTGGGCGGGCGCGACATCGTGCATGAACGCCACGGCATCCTGCAGGGGCAGAAGCCGCGCGTGGGCCTCGTGCGCTGGTATGGGCGGACTATCGGCAATCACCATATCGGCCACGGCAAGGCACGCGAAGTGCAGGTGCTCAAAGGCGTGAACATGTCGTTTCGCCGCGAGGCGATCGGCGCGTTGCGCTTCGACGGCCGCTTGCGCGGCACCGGCGCACAGGTTCACTGCGAGATGGCCTTCAGTCTCGACATAGAGCGGCGCGGCTGGAAACTGATCTACGACCCGGCGCTCCTGGTGGAGCACTTCCCGGCGCAGCGCAGCGACGAAGACCAGCGTTTCACCTTCAACGACGCGGCGTTCTATAACGCGTCGTTCAATCTCCGACTCATCATGTGCGAATACCTGACGCCGCCTGGCCGATGGGCGTTCGTCGCTTACTCGACGCTGATCGGCGATCGCGCGGACCCGGGGTTTCTGCGCGCATTGTCACTGGCATTCGAGCGCGGAGGCGTAGCGCTTGCGCTGCGCAAATGGCGAGTCGGCCTACGCGCAATGCGCGGGGCATGGCAGGAAGCGATGCGCTGACGCTCAACGCAACTGATCGACACAACTGATCGACGCACCGGTTTCTCGCGGGGGGGACCACAACATGACTATCAGAACGATGGCCGTCGGGCTCTCGGCAGCATCGCTTTTCCACACACCACAGTTGTTCAGAACAATCGCTCGCAACGGGGTATCACTATGAGTACATACGACATGCTGGAACCGGGACCGGCGTCCAGCAGCGACGAAGACGCCGTGATGCGCGACCTTTTGCGCATGGTCATGGATCAGATCTGGTGGGTGATCGGCATTGCCGCGAGCGTGATTCTCGCCGCCGTGCTCTACACGAAGGTCGCCACACCGATCTATTCCGCCGACGCGCTGCTCCAGGTCGACGCGCAAAGCAACAACAACGGCAGCACGCAGTCACAGAATTCGCCGACGCTCACGCCGTCGGTCGGACCGATGCGCACCGACGCGGAAATCGAAATCATCAAGAGTCGCGCGGTGGTCGAGCCGGTGGTCGAACAGTTCAAGCTGAACTTCACCACGTCAGAAAAGACCATGCCGGTGCTCGGCAAGATCTCGGCGCTGTTCGCGCGGCCGGGCCATCCGCTCGGTGCGGCGTTCGGCCTGGATTCGTATGCGTGGGGCGGCGAGCAATTCGAGGTCCAGTCGATCGGCGTGCCGAAGTCGCTCGAAGGCGCGCGCCTCACGCTGCGCGTGCTCGAATACGGCCGCTATGAACTGACCGATGCGTTCGGCCAACAGATCCTCACCGGCGTCGCCGGCCAGGAAGCCGAAGGCGGCGGCGTCACGCTGTTCGTGAAGACGCTGGTGGCGCGTCCGGGCACCGAGTTCTACGTGACGCGCTACAACCAGCTCGACGCGGTCACCGGCTTGGCCGCCGGTTTGCAGGTCACGGAGAAAGGCCGCGACACCGGCGTCGTGCAACTGTCGTACACGGGCACCGACCCGCACGCGATCACCGACATCGCCAATGCGGTGGCCCACTCGTATCTGAAGCAACGCACCGAACGCGCGCAGGAAGAAGCGAGCCGCATGCTGACCTTCCTGAACGGCGAATTGCCGCGTCTGCGCGAAGAAGTGAAGCGGACGGAAACCGCGTTGTCGGAGTATCAGTCGAAAGTCGGCTCGTTTTCGTTCCAGCCCACTCAGGAAGCCGGTGTGTACCTCGCCGGTGGCCTCGACTACGACAAGCAGCTCGGCACGTTGCGCATTCAGCGCGCGCAACTGTTGCAGCGTTTCACCGAAGCGTCCCAGGAGGTGCAGCAGGTCGACGCGCAAATCGCCGCGATGACGCGCGAGAAGAAAAACTTCGAGGATCACTTCGCCTCCTTGCCGAGTTCCGAGCGCAACGCCATCGCCTTGCAGCGCGACGCGAAAGTGGCCGGAGAAATCTATGTGACGCTGCTGAACAAAACGCAGGAGCTTTCGATTTCGCGCGCCGGCACGATCGGCAACGTGCATATCATCGACGAAGCCTTGCTGCCGTCCCAGCCGGTACGGCCGAAGTCGGCGCTGATCATTTCGGCCGGCACGGTGCTCGGCGTGATCGGCGGGATTCTGTTCGCGTTCTGCCGCCGTACGTTCTTTACCGGCGTGTCCGACCCCGAGTTCGTCGAACGGCGCTTTCATCTGCCGATTTTCGGCTCGATCGCCTTCAGTCCGGAACAGGCGCGCAGCGACCGGCAATTGAGCGCGATGCGCCGCGCCGCCCTGCCCGGACCGCGCTCCACGCCGACCGAAGTACGCGCGGTCGCGCACGAGCCGTCCGGGGTCATGCGCCTGCTGCGCTCGCGTTCGGCGGCCGACAGTCAAGCCCAGGTGGCGGTGGGCACGCAGACCGTCATGGGTTCGGGCAAGACGCCGATACGGCCGCTGCTGGTCAAGACGCATCCGTACGACACTACAGTGGAAGGCTTGCGCGGGCTGCGCGCCACGCTGCAATTCGGCCTGCTCGATGCGCCCAACCGGATCGTCGCGATCACGAGCCCGGCGCCCTCGGACGGCAAGAGCTTCCTGTGCGCGAACCTCGCCGCGCTGATGGCGGAATCGGGCAAGCGCGTGTTGCTGATCGACGCCGATCTGCGACGCGGCCGGCTCGCCCACTATCTTGGCCGCTCGCCTAACGGCGGCCTGACCGAACTGCTGACCGGCCAGGCGGATCTGGAAGCCGTGGCGCGCGCGACCGGCGTGGATGGCCTGCACTTCATCGGGTCGGGCGCTTATCCGCCGAATCCGTCGGAGATTCTGACCTCGCCGCGTTTCAGCGAAATTCTCGCGCGCTTCGAGCAGGAGTTCGATCTGGTCATCGTGGATACGCCGCCGCTGTTGGCGGTGGCCGACGCCGCTGTGGTCGCCCACATCGCCGGGTCCACGGTGCTGGTGATGCGCTCCGGCGCGCACACCGAGGGCCACGTGGCCGACGCGCTGAAGAAACTGCGGCGCGCGCGTGCGCGGGTGGTGGGCGGCGTGATGAATGCCGTGCCGCTCAAGAGTCACAATCGCAACGGCACGTACGACTATGCCTATGCGTACACCTACTCTGCCGGTGACCCGCCTGACATTCATGCGCCGAGCTGAAGCGCGTTGAGGGTTGGGCGTTGGAAAAAGAAAGGGCTGCGCCGCATGAAGGCGCAGCCCTTTTGTATTTGCGCGGGGTATTCAGACCAAGACGACGCGCGAGCTCAGAACGCGCTGCTCGCGTGTGCCTATCCTTGCGTGTGGATCGAGGATGCGGGCGCGCACGCGCTTCTTACGCGAAGGTGCTTCGCATGCTTCGCGTGATCAAAACAGGAACAGCGCCAATGCGCCGAGCACCGACACCGGCGGTTAACAATGCCGCCGGTGCGGCGTGGACAGGCTGAGGTGAATGGACGAGAAAAGGCTTGCCGGCCGGCACAGCGCACAGCACGAGGCCGACGCTGCGCGGCGTTTACAGGAACGCGCTGACGTCGGTATGAAAACGCACGGCCAGCGCCTTGGCCACCTTCTTGCTGATGGCGCGGCGGCCCGCGAGGATATCGCTCACCACGGTAGGCGACGCGATACCTATCAGGTCCTTCTGCCTCAAGCCATGCGTTTCCAGCAAATGACGCAACACCTCGCGCGGCTCCGCTTTGGGAATTGTCACGTTGTGCGCTTCCCAGTTTTCGATCAGATCGGTCACGATCGCGAACAGATCGGACAGCGGATCTTCCTCGTTGCCATTCAGATGATCGGCAAGCGAGTTGGCGAGCCGCACCATGGTCTGGTAGTCCTGCTCGTTACGAATGGGTGTGATCGGCAACTGGGTTCGCAGTGCCGCCCAGGTTTGAGCGATGTCGGGAAAGGCTCCCGGAAGGCGATCGGCATTCATGAGTTTAGATTCTTCCTCGTCCAATGGTCGTACTCCGCATGCGTCATGACATGACGAACGAATAACGACTGCCTGTTGTAGTGAATCGCCGCAACGATCCGGAACCGGTTGCCGCCTACATCGAAAACGGTGTATTGAGGCGGCACGTAGTCCACGCCGGCGAACGTCTGCTTCAGGTCGTTATAGCCATACGCGAGGCATGCCTGCGCCAGTGAATACCACGTCAATAGCGCACTGCGCGCGCCCGGATGTCTCTTTATGAAGTCCAGCAACGCTTTCTTTGAAATGACCCGCATCGGATTTCCTCGCACGTTTTCGCGCGCTGAACATGCGCGCTTCACCTGCAAGGCTAAACGGAGCGAATCGACACCGATAGCCGGCCGGACGGCATAGTCCGAACGGCTATTTACAGCTCACTGCGGTACCACGAACAGCATTTTATTCGCATACCGCGAAGTTCGCAATATGCGAATAAAGAGACAGCCCGGCGCTTCTCCGGGCCGTTCCCCCAACCCATACCGGCCCCAGCTGACAAGCTCACGTTCGAGCCCGTCAGCGGCCCCAACTGCTTTTCGGCGCCGGTTCGGCGGGCCACCGGATCTCCTGGGTGGCCAGATCGGGTTCGGCCCGCTCGACCATCCCGACGCGATGGCGCAGCCCCGCCGCCGCGATCGTGCGCGTCACTTCCGCCATGAACGCGCGCCGGAAAACCGCCGCCGAAAAACGCTCCGCGTTCGCGCGGCACGCCGCCGGCGTGATCTGCTCGCACTGACGCTCGAAGCGGGCGATCGCGTCGAGCATCGACACCACGGTCTGGCGCGCGAAATACACGCCGGTGGGATGCGCCTCGCCGATCGGCACCACGGTTTCGAGCGCGCCGCCTTTGCCGAATGCAATGACCGGCGTGCCGCAGGCCTGCGCTTCGAGCGCGACGATGCCGAAATCCTCTTCCGCGGCGAATACAAAGGCTCGCGCGCGTTGCAGATGATCCTTCAGGACCTCGAACGGCTGATAGCCGAGGATCGTCACATTCGAACGCGCCTTGGCGCGAATCGCCGCCATCTCCGGCCCGTCGCCGATCACGATCAGCTTGCGATGCGGCGTGGCGTTGAACGTCTCGACAATCAGATCGATGCGCTTGTAAGGCACCATCCGTGAAGCGGTCAGATAAAAGTCTTCCTTGCGCGTGCACAGCTCGAATTCGTGTACGTCGACGGGCGGTGGAATCACGGCCGCATCGCGCCGATAAGTCTTCATCATGCGGCGCGCCACGAACTGCGAGTTCGCGATCAAACGGTCCACGCCGTTGGCTGAGTGCGAATCCCAGCCGCGCAGGTAATGGAGCAGCGCGCGCGCGGCCCACGACTTCAGTCCATGCGTCAGATTCGCTTCGCGTAGGTACTGATGCTGCAGATCCCATGCGTAGCGCATCGGTGAATGCACGTAGCTCACATGCGTCTGATCCGGGCCGACCAGCACGCCCTTGGCGACCGCATAGGAACTCGTAATGATCAGATCGTAGCCGGACAGATCGAATTGTTCGACGGCAAGCGGCATCAGCGGCAAATAGGTGCGATAGTGGCGTCGTGCGAACGGCAAATGCTGAATGAATGAAGTCGTCACGGGCTTGCCGCCCAAAGGTCTACGGTCTTTAAGGAAATCGACAAGACTGAAAAGATCCGCGTCGGGAAAGCACTCGATGATCTGCTCAAGCACCTTCTCCGCCCCGCCCGGCGCGACCAGCCAGTCGTGCACGATCGCCACTTTCATGATCACCCCGTTTTTTAATTAATGCCTCTTGGGCCTGGTAACGAGTGTATGTGGCGCATCGTTAGCTGTGCGTGCGCGTGCCCACATTCGGCGCGCGACTGTAGACGAATAATCAAGCATCGCCATTCGCCTATTGCGAACCTGCGCGTTCCATTACTTCGCCTTCCTATGCGCCCGACCATCGACGCCACGCCTCTCGCCCCTCTTGCTCCACGCTCCCCGCTTGCGCATTCCTTGCCGCGGGTTCAGCCCGCGCTGATCGATCCTGCTGGCGCGTCCGCACCTGCGTCCGCATCTGCATCTGCACCTGCCTCGCCGACGGCAATTGGCGCAACGCCCGCGATACCGCGCGTGCTGTTCGTCGATCAGAGCGGCCAGCTCGGCGGCGCTGAATTCGCGCTGCTGCAACTGGCGCACCATTGCGCTGCGCGCAGCGAAGTCGTGCTGCTTTCCGATGGTCCGTTCCGCGCGCGCCTCGAAACACTCGGCGTGCGCGTCCAGGTGATCAACGACGCGCGGGTGTCGAACGTCGAGCGGCAAGCGTCCGTGTTGAGCTGTCTGCGCGTCGTGCCCGGCATCCTGCGTCAGGTGCGTGCGATCGCAACGCGCGCACGACAGTTCGACGTGCTGTTTCTCAACACGCAAAAAGCGCTGGTGCTCGGCGCGCTCGGCAAACCGCTGCATCGCAAACCGGTGATCTGGTATCAGCACGACATTCTCACGCGCGAGCATTTCGGGCGCGTACAGTTGAGTGTCGTCAAATGGCTCGTGCGGATCGCGGTCGATCACGTGGTGGTGAATTCGCAGGCGTCGGCGCGCTCGCTCGCGGCGTTGACTGGTATCGCGGCCGGCTCGGCGCCGGTCGTCTACAACGGCATCGACGCCGCCGCGTTCAGCCGGGTGAACGGCAGCGACATGGCCGCGTTGCGGCGGCGTCTCGGCCTGCCGGAAGAGGCATGGATAGCGGGCCTGTTCGGCCGCCTCGCACCGTGGAAAGGCCAGCATATCGCGCTCGACGCGCTCGCGCGCCTGCCGGACGCGCATCTCGTGCTGGTGGGCGCGCCGCTGTTCGGCGAGGAAGCCTACGCGCAGCGCCTGCGCGAGCAGGCCGCGGCGCTCGGCGTGACGGATCGCGTGCATTTTGCGGGCTTTCAGGACGACGTGCCCGCGTGGATGAAAGCGATGGACGTGATCCTGCACACATCCACCGAACCCGAGCCGTTCGGGCGGGTGGTCGTCGAAGGGATGGCGGCGGGACGCCCGGTGATCGCCTCGGCGGCCGGGGGCGTGACCGAGATCGTGCGGCACGGGCGCAATGGCTGGCTGGTGAAACCGGGCGACGCCACCGCGTTGGCTGACGCGATCGGCGCGTTGCGCGCCGATCCGGCCTTGGCGCAGCGCCTTGCACAACAGGCGCTGACCGACGCACAAACGGAATTTTCAGTGGAGCAGTATTTGCAGCGGATGACGCAAGAAATCAGGCAAGCCGCACGCTAACGCTTGTGGTTGCGAACTCCATGCCCGACGCCGACGCGAGCCGGTTGACCCAGGCTCGCGCGCGGCGCTCACGCGGCGCTCAGACAGCGTTGCTCAAGCCTTGCTGTACTGAATAGTCTCGACGCCGGTATCCGTGCCGAGCATGCACAAATCCGCGCCGCGGGTGGCGAACAGGCCCACCGTCACCACGCCCGGCCACGCGTTGATATGGGTTTCCAGCGTGCGCGGGTCGCTGATGCGCAAACCCTTGACGTCGATGATTTCATTGCCGTTGTCGGTAATGAACGGCACGCCTTCTTTCGTGACGCGCACCACCGGCACGCCGCCGAGCGCCGTGACGCGGCGGCCGATCGCGGTACGCGCCATCGGCACCACTTCGATCGGCAGCGGGAAATTGCCGAGCGTCTCGACCAGTTTGCTGGCGTCCGCGATGCACACGAACACGTCCGACACCGACGCGACGATCTTCTCGCGCGTCAGCGCGCCGCCGCCGCCCTTGATCATCGCGCCGCTGTGGTCGATCTCGTCGGCGCCGTCCACATACACCGGCAGCGAATCGATTTCGTTGAGGTCGAGCACCTTGAAGCCGTGCGATTGCAGCCGCGCGGTGGTGGCGAGCGAACTCGACACCGCGCCGCGATAGCGCGTCTTGTCGGCGGCCAGCGCGTCGATGAAACAGTTCGCGGTCGAGCCGGTGCCGACGCCGATCACCGAGCCTTCGGGCACGTTGGCGTTCACGTAGTCGGCGGCGGCCTGGCCGACCAGTTGCTTGAGTTCGTCTTGAGTCATGGGAGAGGCAGGCGAGCAGTAAAAACCGCTAGTTTACCGGAGTGGCGCGCGAGCGCCCGTCGGGAATACTTCTTCGGCGGGGGCTGCCGCACTGCGTCCAGCCGGTGGAACCGAGTGGATAGGGCAAGTTGACCGCATGAGCAGCATGCACACAATCATCGCGAGACAAAACACAAGAAAAAAGGTTGGGTAGCGAAAGACCCGACAACTTTGCCAGTTTCGTCGCAAAATGCCCTACGGTCGGCTATGTCGCTAGAGGGGGTGCCACTGACGGATTTTAACGATCTCCTTTGGATCATGGCGCAGGAGTCGGACGGCGTTGTCAATGCACGCAATACTGATTCAATTCAAACGCGACAGCAGCCTGATCATCGTCCGCGGAAGCCCGAATGAGGCAGGCGCCGGTGTGTACTATTACCGCCTGGACAGGGCCGGATTCACGCTGGTAAAGGCCGTTGAAAAAGTTGCGTCGTAATCGAACGGGACAGGGCGGCCGGGAAAACGAAGCACTGACGAAACCGCGCGTGTTTGCGGCACTCGAGCCAGCACACGCGCGTCGTAACCCGGCTTGCATTTGCCACTCACTCGCCGGACAGTCGCAGACCACTTCAATCGCTACTGTCCGGAAAGCGGCTGCTTGAACTTGCGCAAGCTCTTGCTTTATCGGCGTTACTTCTTCACCGACCGCTGACGCACCGCTTCGAACAGACACACCCCGCTTGCCACCGACACATTCAGGCTTTCGACCGTGCCCGCCATCGGGATCTGCATGACCACGTCGCAGGTGTCGCGCGTGAGGCGGCGCATGCCCTCGCCTTCGGCGCCCATCACCAGTGCCACCGGACCGTCCAGTTCCGTGTCGTAGAGGCTCTTGGTGGCCTCGCCGGCCGTGCCGACGACCCACACCCCCGCGTCCTTCAACTCACGCAGCGCGCGCGCCAGATTCGTCACCGTGATGTACGGCACGGTGTCGGCCGCGCCGCTCGCCACCTTCGCGGCCGTCGCGTTCAAACCGACCGCGCGATCGCGCGGTGCGATCACCGCGTGCGCGCCGGCAGCGTCGGCAACACGCAGACACGCGCCGAGGTTGTGCGGATCGGTCACGCCGTCGAGCACGAGAATCAGCGGCGAACCGTTGATGCCGTCGAGCAACTCAGCCAGATTCTGCGCGAGCGGCATGTCGCCCGCGCGCGCGACCACGCCCTGGTGACGCTCCGTGTGCGCGAGGCCCCACAGACGCGTTTCGTCGGCGGCGATCAGGCGCACGCCGGCTTCTTTCGCCGCGTGCAGGAATTCGGTCATGCGACGGTCTTTGCGCGTCGCGTCGTAATAGACATCTTCGACCGTCGACGCATCGTGCCGGATACGCGCCGTCACTGCGTGGAAACCGTATAGAACCTTGAGACGTGCCATAACTGATACAACCTTTGATTGAGCGCGCGCTACGTGCGCTGCTGTGATGAATATGAACCTGTGCGAATCTGTTTACCGCGCCTGCTTGCCGCAGTCGTAAGCCGCAGTCGTAAGCCGCGTTCGGACGGCAGGCTGCGATGAAATGCAGACCGCGCGCAACCGGCACGTTGCTACGTGCCCGATGCGCGCGGTTCAAGCAGTCAGGCGACTTCAGCGCTTCTTGCGTGCCTGCGGTTTCGACGCCGATTTGGTCGCGGCGCCATGCTTCTTCGCCGCGCCGCGCGCCGCGCGTGCTTCCTTCACCGCTGCGGTTTGCGCGGGCGCAGGCTTCTTGCGGCGCGCGCCCGGCGCGGCCGTGCCACCTTCCGCCGGCGGCAACGCACGCACGCGTGCACCGCCGTTTTCACCGGATGACTTGTCGGCCGCCGGCCCGCGCACCAAAGGCGGCTTGATCGGCGTGTCGCGCACGAGCCGGAAGTCGATCTTGCGTGCGTCGAGATCCACGCGGCTCACCTGCACCCGGACACGATCCGACAGACGATAACGAATGCCGGTGCGCTCGCCGCGCAACTCGTTCTTGATCTCGTCGTACTGGAAGTAGTCCGAGCCGAGTTCCGTGACGTGCACGAGGCCTTCAATAAACAGCGAGTCGAGTTGCACGAAAATGCCGAACGACGTGACGCCATTCACCATGCCGCCATACTCTTCGCCGAGTTTGTCGCGCATGAAGTAGCACTTCAGCCACGCTTCGACGTCGCGCGAGGCTTCGTCGGCGCGGCGCTCGTTGGCCGAGCAATGCAGACCGAGTTCTTCCCAGATCGCCACGTTGTTGCCGCGCACGCGGCCGCGTTTTTCGTCGTCGGCCTGCTGCATGGCGCGAGCGCGCGGCGAGAGCGCCGTATTCAGCTCGACGCCTTGCGGCGGCTCCGGCTGATACTTGCGGCCCTGCAGGATCGCGTAGATCGCGCGGTGCGTGAGCAGATCGGGATAACGGCGAATCGGGCTCGTGAAGTGCGCATACGCCTCGTACGCGAGACCGAAGTGGCCGATGTTGTCCGGGCTGTAGACGGCCTGCTGCATGGAGCGCAGCAGCATGGTTTGCAGCATCTGCGCGTCGGGCCGCTCGCGGATCTGCGCCATCAGCGCGGCGTAATCGCTTGCGTGCGGCGTCTCGCCACCGTTGAGCGTGAGGCCCATGCCGCGCAGGAAGGTGCGCAGATTCTCGAGCTTTTCCGCGGTCGGTCCGGCGTGTACGCGGAACAGCCCCGGATGTTTGTTGCGCTTGAGGAAGTCGGCCGCGCAGACGTTCGCGGCCAGCATGCACTCCTCGATCAGCTTGTGCGCGTCGTTGCGGGTGCGCGGAATGATCTGTTCGATCTTGCCCTGCGCATTGCAGACGATGTACGTCTCGGTCGTATCGAAGTCGATCGCGCCGCGTTTCTGACGCGCGGCGAACAGCGACTTGTACACGCCGTACAGATTCTGCAGTTGCGGCAGCAGCGCGGCGCGGCGCGCGGCCTCCGGACCCTTGGTGTTCTTCAGGACCGCGGCGACCTCCGTATAGGTGAGCCGCGCGGCGGAGTGCATCACGCCGGGATAGAACTGATACGCCTTCACTTCGCCGCGCGCGGTGACGATCATGTCGCACACCAGCACACAACGGTCGACGTTCGGGTTCAGCGAGCACAAGCCGTTCGACAGTTTCTCCGGCAGCATGGGGATCACGCGGCGCGGGAAATACACCGAGGTGCTGCGCTCGATCGCGTCGGCGTCGAGCCCGCTCTTCGGGTGCACGTAGTGCGAGACGTCCGCGATTGCAACGATCAGACGGAAGCCCTCGCCACGGCCCACCTGAACCGGCTCGCAGTACACGGCGTCGTCGAAGTCGCGGGCGTCTTCGCCGTCGATCGTGACGAGCGGCACGTCGCGCAGGTCGATGCGATGACGCGCGTCGACCGGGCGCACTTCGTCGGGCAGCCGCGAGGCTTCGTCGAGCGCGGCCTGGCTGAATTCGTGCGGCACGCCGTACTTGCGCACCGCGATTTCGATTTCCATGCCGGGGTCGTCGATATCGCCGAGCACTTCCACCACGCGGCCGAGCGGCTGCGAATGACGGCTCGGAAAATCGGTCAGCTCGACCACCACCACCTGGCCGACCTTGGCCTTCTTGGTGTTCTGCGTGATCAGAATGTCGTGGCCGATGCGCTTGTCTTCAGGCGCGACGATCAGCGCGCCGTTCTCGTTGAGCAGGCGGCCGATCACGCGCTTGTTGGCGCGGTCCGTGACCTCGACGATATGCCCTTCGGGACGGCCGCGCCGGTCATAGCCGACGATGCGCGCGAGCACGCGGTCGTTGTGCATGACCTTCTGCATTTCGCCGGTGGGCAGGAACAGATCGTCCTGACCGTCGTCGCGAATCAGAAAACCGTAGCCGTCGCGATGGCCTTGCACGCGGCCCGCAACGAAGTTCGACGGATGAGTCAGTTGATAGAGATTGCGCTGATCGAGCCGGATCTGGCCGTCGCGCTCCATCGCGCCTAAGCGCTTGAAAAATCCTTCGCGCTCCTGGCGCTTGATCGACAGCGCTTCGGCGATGTCGTTCGCGGCAAGCGGCGCTTCACTCGTGCGCAGGACGCCCAGAATTTCTTCGCGGCTTGGAATCGGATACGGAAATTTGCTCAAGGGCTTATCGATGATTTTTTCTCGTTGCATGGACGTCGGTCGGCGATGTGGCTCGGTCTAGGAAGCGATGACGGTGAGCTTCGGTTGCGCTTGAACCGCGCTTGAATTGCACCTGCAAATGCACAGAAAAGACTGCTCGGGTCCGGCTCGTTCAAGGCTGAGTCCGACGGGCGTGTGCACCGTGCCAACGAACTACTGCGAGGCATTCTAACACCCGTATTGCGCGCCAAGCGGCCCCAACAATAGTCGTTGAGCAGTTGCTGTGAAGCGCTTGCAGGCACGTCGTCGCCATGTTTAAGCAAGTTTTGAGAAACGCTTGACAGGCCCTAATCTGTCGCTATAATGGCGTTCTTTGCTGTTCATCACCTGCCCAGGTGGCGAAATTGGTAGACGCACTAGGTTCAGGTCCTAGCGGTGGCAACACTGTGGAGGTTCGAGTCCTCTCCTGGGCACCATAAAGCTGTTTAGAGTAGTACAAAGCAGTCCAGCAAGACCCCGCCAAGCCTTGTCGCAGCGGGGTTTTGTGTTTTTTAGGGTCCATCTTTGTTCAGCTGAAGCGTGTGTCAAAGTAGTACACTGGACAGTACATCGAAAGTTCGAGCTGACTGGATGTACTACCATGCTTCTGACTGCCCGACAGGTCCAGCTGGCCAAACCAGCCAGCCGCGACTACACCATGAAGGACGGCCGCGGCCTGTTCCTTTTCGTGCCCACCGACGGCCCCAAATGCTGGCATTTCCGGTACAGCTTCGCCGGGAAGCAGCGGCGCATCTCGTTCGGCACCTACCCCGCGCTGTCCCTTCAGGACGCCCGTGAACTCACGTCTACGGCCCGGACCCAGTTGGCACACGGCACGGATCCCGGTCATCACCGGCGCACCGCCAGAAAGCTCTCGAAGGAAACCGAAGAGAAACTCTTTCGTTCGGCGGCCGAGCGTTGGTACAAACGGAAGGAAGTCGCCGGTCGTGCCAGCTCAACGCTTGGCAAGATGCGCACCTACCTCGACAAGGACATCCTGCCTGAGATCGGTTCGATGATGCTGCAGGACATCACCCGCGCAGACTGCGCGCGCGTCCAGGAGCGCTTCGAGAAACGGGATGCCCTGAATGTGTCGAAGAAAGCCAGGGGCTGGCTGCGTGAGATCTTCAGCCAGGCAATCGCAGAGGGGCGCTGTGAATTCAATCCCGCATCCGAACTCAAGACCATTGCTAGGGCGGCCCCCAAGTCAAAGCCGTACCCCCACCTTCTCGAACCCGAACTACCCGATTTCCTTCGCGCGCTCGGGAAATCAACGAGTCGCCTCACCGCCTACACCGCTGCGTGGATGACGATCTGGACGGCCAGCCGGCCCGGCATGGTGCGCTACGCTGAATGGACCGAGGTAGACCTGGACGGCGCGCTCTGGACGATATCGGCGGAAAAGATGAAGATGCGGCGTCTGTATGTCGCGCCGCTGCCATCACAACTCGTCAGCACACTGCGCGAACTCAGGAAGCTGACCGGGCGCCACCGCTATCTTTTTCCCGGCATCGGAACAAGGCACGAGGTCATCAGCGAAAACACGATCAATCTCGTGTTCTCGAAGATCGGGTACAAGGGCCGTATGGTTGGCCACGGCACCCGCCATACTGCGAGTACCCTCCTTCGCGATCACGGCTGGGAAAAAGACCATGTCGAGACGCAGCTATCGCATCTTGAGGGGGGCATAGCCGGCGACTACAACCACGCGAAATACCTTCGACAACGTCGCTCGATGATGCAGTGGTATGCCGATTATCTCGACGCGCTGGGAACCGGGATGTCTCCTGCCCAGCAGGCAAGCTTCGCCCGCCGGGTCAATGCTGCGGCGCATCCCCCGTTGATATCGGCCCAGCCGCAACGCAACGAAGCTAAGGAAAGAGCGGCCTGAAGCATCTGTCCCGGCACAGCATCCGATTGGGGTCGCTTAATCAGGATGCGTCCAACTCCATCGTCGGCGACAATGGGGGTCGTCGCAGGAAAGAATCATTGCTGGCGGGTCTTGCGGTCCATCGCTAGCGGCGACATTGCACCAGAGCGCTCACGATCGCGCTGCTTACCCGCAGCCTCGACGTCCGGCTTACGGACCGTGTATTGCATACGATTTTGGTGCGGCTGCCGTGCCACCGGGAAACAGGAGACACGCAACATGGATTTTGATGTGAACGCCATGCGTGACATCATGATCGGAGCGTTTCAGCTTCGGCGCGCTGACGAGAGGTTCACGTTCTACTACGACGAAACCAATAACATTCGGAAGTTTTATTTGACGGATGACGGAACGAACGTTGCGGAACACAGGAACTTCGTCCTCGGTGGTATCGTAGTCAAAGAAGGGTGCCCTCTTCCCGACATCGCCCCCTTGCGAGCCGAGCTGCGCATGCAAGACAGCGCGCCTGAGATCAAGTTCGCCCACGTCGCAAAGGGGGATTTCGAGCAGGTTCTGGCTTCAAAAAAGTTGCGGACCGTCCTTTCATGGATAGTTGAGCACGGCATCCTGATCCACTATTCAAGCGTCAACATCATCTATTGGGCCATCGTCGACATCGTCGACGCCATCTTGGCCGAGGACGGCTTTAGAAGCTACCATCCGCACCAGCAGCCCTTAAAGAATGAACTATATCGACTTACCAATCTTGGCAAGCCAGAATTCCTGGCGTTGCTGAGGCGGCATCGCTATCCACACATTCAGCCAGGCAGGACAGCGGACTTCATCGCTGACGTTAACGCATTTCTCCATGCGCTCAGCCCTGAAGACGACAATCTTCCGGCACTCATGCTCAAAGGTTTGATTGAAAAATCAGCGACACTTCCAGAGATAACATCTCTGGTCGACAACGAAGAGAACGTACTGATCGATGGATTTCACACCTTCTACACACGTCCTATCATGCTCTTCAAAAACGCCGTTCACATTTTCGATCGTGAAATCCAGATCGAAAAAAGTCTGAGCGACACGACTTTCAAAGACGGCGATAGAGATGTGAGCTTCCGGTTCGCCGACTCCAAAAGCGAGCCCGGCATTCAAATCGCAGACGTGATCACCGGATTTTTGGGAAAATATCAGAGCTTCGTAGAGGATCACTCCTTGCCGGAACTCATGAGACGGAAAAGCGCATGGAGTGAGATGCAGGCCGAAAACTTCGGCCTGCTGCGTCAGTTGATCGATCTTTCAGACGACGCGAGCAACGCATTCATTTATCGCTCGACCGCAATGGACAGCGAATGGAAGAATGACTCCTTCATGCACGGCCGACCTCCCATGCGCCATTTGCTTTAACAGCCAATCGGCTTGCCGTGCGGATATCCTGAATGATGAGCAGTGGGACGCTCAACCCAATCGACCGGCGCGACCCCTCCGCTGTGGTTTGGCGATCCGCCACTGCACAAGCGGTCCGTAACTAACTCCGTAGTTCTGTGTACGCAGCAAGAAGGGAACCGCGATCTAACGGGCACGTTGAACCCGGTCACCACGTCAGATCTGAATGACTTTGCCTCGCTTGCCGGGGTAGCGTGGTTTCGGCGGCATGCGGGTCCGACGCCGCCGTTCGGCGTCATCGGGATCAGCGGGTGTCTTTGACTGCACCGCCAATACAATGCCCTTTTTGCCTTTCATTGCAGCCGCGATGAATGGAACCAGGACTTTCGCTTGTAGCGCCGATGTGCCCACCCACCCCCGGGACACAAGACCGGTGAAGGCACTTGGCGTAAAGTAGCGGCGGCCTAGTGTCTCTGGATACAGTATTTTGCCGCCCTTCTTCCCCTCCATGCGTCGGTCCAGTACCAACCGTTTCCAGTACTCTCGAGTTACGTAAAAGCCGGGCACATGGCTTTTCTCTTCGTATGTTAAAAGCCGGGTACAGAATTTTAGGAAAAAAGGATCCGAGCAAAACCGATACCCATCGCAGGTCACATCAGGGGCGACCTTCGCCAGCTCAGTCGCCGCAGCGTCCATTCGGGCAATCTCCTTGTCCAGTTGTGCGTCGGGGCGATAGCCCGCCTCGCCGTCGTCTCCTTCAAACATTTTATATTGGACAAAGACGACGGCCCCGAGGGTTTCGTTGACATAGATAAGATCGACACCAAGCTGCTTTTCTAGCTCCATCTTGTTGGCTAGAACAATCGTCAGCTTGGTCTCGCCGTTCTCGAATGTACGAGCGGGGTATTGTTGGGACTTGACATAGTTCCAGTCTCGATCGCCGGTTTCCAGATCGCGGAGAATGAGCACGTCCTCCATCGCGCGCATGCTCTGCTCATCGTCAAAGATCGACGTGGTGTCGGTCAAATTCTCTCCATTGAGCTGAGCGGCAGCCTTTAACCGCTCCTTGGGAATTCCGGCGATCTCCAAAGCGGTTACGGCGGCGTCACGTTGGTAGGCCCAGTTCATCCGCGCTGTGGTGGGTCCGAGCTCTGGGGGCGGACGTTTTCGGTCAACAAGCCCAGTTGCGATTCTGTGCGCTAATGGATCGACGCGTTTCAGCGCATCCATTATCTGCTCGAATGCTTTGGCTGAAAGAGTTCCTCCGGCATCAAGCGCTTTGCGCGCACGCCATGTCTGCGCGCCTTCTAACTTCTTTTTGATCGCAGAAATGCGAACGGGAGCCTCAAGAGGAGTGAGATTCCAAATATCCAATTTGTCGCGACCTGATTCGGCTGCGTAGTAGACAACACTTCTAGCCACATGCGTCAGAAAGCGCCCATCCGTACTGACAAAACAGAGCATCCATTTCCGACGAAGCGCTACCGGGATTTCCCGGATACCTTGGCTGCATATCTCACGAAAATGAAGCGCGTCTTCAAGCTCCTTTAGACGATTCGCTTTGACTTGAAGAAGGAAGCCTATCTCTGGTATCCAAAACGCCCCCGCCTGCGGATATTGGTTTTCAAATTGAGGCATGAAGGTTTCCTCGAGATTTCCATGAAAATGAATTGATCGTGGTATTGCGCAGAAGCCGGCAGGGACGGCCCGCAAGCATTGTCCAATACTTTTTCAGCAAGTTCGCGCGACCTGGCGATAACGCGGGAACATAATGGCAAGAGCGTCGTCCTGACGCCAGAGCGAAATCCAAAACCCAGTATCCCCATCCGCCGTCTTGGACGATACCCCATGCCTGATCCAACGATGGTCTCCTAATCCATCTCAACGTTAATGCCATGGTCTACAGTCCCGCTGTTTGACATCGGCTCTCACACAAATCAAACCTGCGGCAGTTCGGGAGCCGCTGGGAGCGAAATGATGTTTGCTTCGCCAAACCACTGCGTCAATCTGGCCATGGCCTCTGCATTCAAAACCTGGGTGAAAAGCAAAGCAAGGCGGACTTTGGGACGCGAGCAAGCAACATAAAACAGGTTACGGTTACTTTCAAAAAACTCCACTTTGTCAGCCGGCGGCCCCGGTTCGATCCACTCAAGCATCTGCGCGAAGTTATACGCGTTCCAGCCGCGCCCGACGACCACCAGCACATTTTCGAACTCCGCTCCCTTCACACCATGTTTGGTCGAAAACGGCGTATGGCCATCGATGAAGCGGTCGAGTGCAATGATTTGTGTATAAGCAACGCCCCGTAGCGCTCGCAACTGCGTCACCCGGCTTGATTCGTCCTCCATCGGCTCAGGACCAGCTTCCGCGAGCCTGCGCTCACGAGCCTCGACTGGTTCAGGCAGCCGCATATGGGGCTGCGCCGCAATAAAATCTATGACATCGCCGATTGAACCCGACAGTCGCAATTCGTTCAGGGTTCGCATGGACTCTGCCCAAGCCACTTTGTCCTGATGTCGGCGGATCCGTGGCATGCCAGTCCCGAAGCACTCGAACATTTCGCCGTAACGCTGGGCGGCAAAAGCCGCGCAGGCCGGTTCAAGCTGATCGGTCAGAAATTTGACATGAGGATCTTCCTTCTTGAGCCAGCGGTCGGTGTTGCGTCCGTAGATGGGAGGAATACTGGCATAACCTTGCTCGCGGGCCAGGACGCTGTGACTAAGCATGAGAATCTTGGTTCGCATAGTCGAAAAATCCCAGCCCTCATCTGTGAGGCGAGTGCGAATATGATTAAAATAGGCACGCGCCGCTTCGGGCGTAGTGTCGCCCGTCCAGTGTCCGCCTCCCCTCCCCGTCCGTCTGACACCCGTCCACTCGTTGGTGTGAAATACGCGCGCCTCGCCCGGGGCATCGGGATCACTGACCATCTGCGGCAAAGCTGGCCGCATGCGGTTCAGTACTTCGACTATCGCATTGACTGACCGAAAATTTGCGTTCTTGTCGATGACTTCCAGTGCATCATGCTCGACCAGCCCGCAACCGTCGCCATAGATTTTCTGCCAGTGATCGCCGAATAGCCCGATCATGGGCCCTTCATCTCGGTCCAGGAACCAGGTTTTGAGAGCGTTAATCAATGCATCGTTGGTGTCCTGATACTCGTCGATCAGGAGGATTGGATAGCGAGCGGTCAACACCCGCCGAAACTTCGGAAACTCCAGGGCCCGGGTCATCAGTGACAAAACGTCGTCGTGTCTGATCGTGACCTCGCTTTCACTAACGCCCGGATAGCCCAGTTCATAGTGAACGCGCCGCGCTCCAATGCCACCGAAGGATTCAAGACGCTCGGCCCAGTCCGGAAGCTGTGGTACGAGTTCCCGCAATGTCGTCTGGAAGTCCTGCAAAATGGACCAGCAGAAGCCGTGCACCGTCTCAGGTCGCACCGCGGGGTGCGCCTGGATGCGCGAGATAATCTCGTCTCTCGCAACGTTCGTATACGTGATGCAACCCACCTGCTGCCGCTGGCGCAGAAATTCGGTTCCGCGACGGTCTATCAGACGGCGTAGCGCCTTCTCGAGCGAATAGGTCTTTCCCGCGCCAGCTCCTGCCTCCAGGCGAAAGCTGCGGCTATCATCCAGGCACGCGTACATGCGCTCCAACGCTATCCGGCCCGCAACGTCAGCAGGGCTCTCGTGCAGATCAGCCATGTTCGCCTGTCCCCTCAACATCTATTTCGACGCCAGCCGTATTTGCTACGATTCCAACAGCCACAGCGTGGGGTGCCACAACGGGTGCACCACTGCCTTGCGCCAACCACCTTAGGCCCTCGGCAATGTATCGGGGGACATTCCATTCGGTATGCTCGATCGCGTAAGCAAGAGCAAACTTGGACTTCTTCTGAGCGGCGGCGTGCTCATAGGCCAGTTGTGCACTGTCACCCGGGCCGAGTGCAAAATGATCCGGGTTGGCCAGGATGAACGCGTCTTCGAAGCTCCGTGCGCACGGTCCACCGTCAACCTCCGGGATCTGGTAGGCGAGACGCCAACTGTCGATCGTCTTGTCCTCGGTGCTCCTGGTCAATAATTCTGTTGGCGACACGTCATCGCCGAACCAGGCCTTGATGCAGCCGTTACTGGTGAACTCCCCTTCAGCGACAGGCACAGCTTCACGCTTTCCGTTTGCGTTGGGCGCCACCGCATCGATATCGGTAATTATCAACGTTCGCAATTCAAGGAAGGCCAGGAGCTCGAAAAAACGATGGGCGTAGGCTCCGCCAACTTCCATCACAGTCAGATACTGGCTTGCAAGCTTGGGCTGTCCGGCAGCAGCGGCGTCGGTCTTGCGAATCATTGCAGGAAGCAGCAGTCGCTCTGACGTCCCTTCGATCAACACCGCTTTGTCCGCGAAGAAGAGATCGCATCGCGTCAGCGTCAAATACTGATGCATAAATTCGCGATCGGGCGCGGGCGTGTTACCCATGCCTTGGCGCAAGTCCTTGACTACCGAGCTACGCAGACCGCCACCGTCCGCCACGGACAGGAAGTACCGCATGGATTCGAATCGTGCCTCGTTCGCCATGTGAGGCGAATGGGTGGTTACGACGAACTGCACCGGCCATGGCCGGTTCTCATTCAGTTGCGCGACAAAGGCAGACGTAATCTGGTCGAGCTGGCGGATGAAGACTTCCTGCATCTGGGGATGCAGATGCGCCTCCGGTTCCTCAATAAAGATGAGATGTACGCCTGCGGCAGCTGGCGTCGCCTGATATTCACGGAAAAAGCGCAGCAACTGCAGGAGAATGTATACGAGGTTGCGCACGCCCAGTCCATTGTAGGTCTCGGGCAGAGTGACGCCATTCGCCCCGACATAGCGGACCTTGGTGTGGTCATTCAGAAGCTTGTCGACATCGAAGTTGGTTTCGGTAACGAGCCCAGGATCGGCGAGACCTGGATATCCGAAGAGATCAAAAGTCGGCAGCAAGGACGTGAGCCTCGCGTTAAAACCGGCATGAAGGTCATTCTGGATTTGTTCCACCGCCTCCTTCAGTTGCTCGGCCGTCGTGCGCTTTTCAGCGTCGAGTGGATCGGTTAGTGCCGATTGAAAAAGAACTTCGACAACCTTCCCGAGAACATCGCGTTCGCGATGGGTGTCGTCGTCGAGCCCCCGCTGCGCATTGATGAAGCCGCCACGTATCAACGAGGTGAGCGTTCTCGATTCGAGCGCTTTGCGATTGGCCGGATCGTTAGGATCGACCGCCTCCAGTGAGGGCGCATACGCGGTGGGCAAGCGAGCACCCAGCACGCGGAACAACGACGCACGATCAGCAGCCGGCTCCTGGCCAGGAGCCTCGATGTCGGCGAATAGCGTCTCGACAGCGGTCGGGCGTGGGCCATATGAGAGCACCAGGCGCGCGTAGGAACACTCTGGATTGAGATCGATAATGCAATCGCTCAGAGGCCCGAGATCAACAGCATCGAGATCGTAAGCAATGTCGACTGTAAAGCGGATCGACGGCAGACTGGCGTAGACATCCGCCACAGGAGCGCCTGCCCGAAGCGCCCCGAACGCCTCCCAGAAGCTTTCATGGGACCCAAGTGAGAAGTCCTCGAGCTGAAAGCTGGGGTTTCTGTCCGACAGCAATCTGCGGAACAGTTCGGCGATCGAGGTTTTGCCGCTATTGTTGCGTCCAACGATCAGAGTAGTGCGTTCCTCTAGGCCAAGCGCGACGTTCCGCAAGAGTCGGAAGTTTTCGATCTCGACATGTTTAATCAGCATTTTGCCCCTCGATCGTCTTTATGCGTCTGCGTTGTCGTGCGGCAATTTCGCGACATGCGGCCGTAAAGGAAGCCAATGCAGCAGCATAGTGGAGAAAAATCGTCGGTGCCAATCGCTCCGCCCTTCGAACCATGCGGAGAGACAGTGAAGGTTTGGTCGTGCGGCGCTCTTGACCAGAGCGCAGGTAACGATAAACGATTCCGACGGTTTCGCTGGACGCAGTTTCCGCGCACCGAACTGCCCCAACAGTGAATTCAGCACTTAAGATCAAGCGCGCTCTGATATCCATCTCGTCGCTCGCCATTGTGCAACCGGGTAGAGCGATAGGAACAGCCAGCAAACCGATGATTTTCACGCTCCCCTCGAGGCTCCGCTCAGTTCGTAGCACACTTGTTCACCAGCGGAGCACTGGCAGGCACTGGACGCGTACGCCCGCTGCAACCCGGCGACAGAATCCACGTAGTTGAGCTTGGCAGTCGTCTGGCGGCTTGAGGTAAACGGGCGGAGACTGAGGCGCACAGAATTGTGCCAGCCGAGCGCTCGCCTAGAGGAGGTCCTCGATCTCGATAACGCCGAAATTCTTCGGGTTCAACAGCTGGGCAGACTTACTCTTGATGTGCACATCACCTTCAACCCGCACGAATTTCGATTTGTCGTGCGCCACGACAGCCTGATGATAGTCATCGCCTGTCAGTTCGACTTGCACCTTACGGTCGACGTCACCAACCGTTGAGTCGATGGTGATCGTACCTGACGTTTCGTCCTTCGGCCGGCTCAGCTTCGTGATGTAGCCGGTCAGCCTGCGCCCGGGAAGAATATAATCCCCCTTGTAGTAGCCCGTCGCCTTTTCGAGCGTCTCAACGTACTTGCCATCAAACACAAATTTCGCTGGTGTGCTCTCGAAGAGTGGACTTGGCGCTGCTGTCACAGTGATCTCGAAAGTCCGGTTGCGCTTTTCACCACTAAAGCCTAGCAATGCATCGCACATGTTAGAACTTGCACCAGCTAGAACAGCCTCGTCAAACGCGCCGAGTTCGCCCTTCTCTTCGTAGGTCACAGTCGCCTTCTCTAGAGCGCTCAGTCCCGCGACAAGGTTCGACGTGATTGCTTGCGCGAGTGGGATCGTGTTCACTACATTGTGGCCATCAGCAACCGTCTGGGCTGGAGCGATAACATTGACAACGTAGCTCCCGATCTCGGTCTGCCCAAGCAATAGCGTCTCAAGGTATTCCTTCGCTTCCTTTGGAGCACCTCGGGTAAATTGCTTCCGCTTCGCGTAGAGAGACCGTGCTGCCGCAGACAAAAGATCTTTGGCCTTCGCGATCAGCAAGACACCGTCATTGATCGGGATCGTTCCGTCCTTCGTGTCATCATGCACCACACGAATAGTGATGACATTTGCGAACAGCCGCTTGACTTCGTTCAGGACTTCAGGGACTGCGCGTTCTTCAAACGACGCAATCGAAGCCAGAGCGTCGCGAATCCGCTGCCAGTAGTCCTTGACGTACGAGAGCGGCAGAACCACTTCCGCGTCTTCGTTGTCCTGCCGGTGCCAGATCGTTGCGACGTTACGAATCTTCCCGTCTTCGAACCATTGCTTATGTTCCAGGTATGCCCTTAGCTGGTCGGAGGACACCTCATGACCGAGGCGACGGTTGGAGCTAGTCATAGCCACTCCCCCTCGCTAGCGCGATCCATCATTGCCTTTAGCGTCTCGGTAGTTAGCCGCTGATTCAACGGAATCGAGACCGTAACCGTGTTCACGTTGTCGGTCGGCTCACAATCACGTAGCGAAAGCCAATAGCAGTTTTTGTGAAGCTCGATATGCTCGTCGCCGTGTCCGATCCAGTGCTCAACATCCTCAGGTACAAGTAGCACCGCCAGATAGCGCGGGGATGCGAAATCAGAGCCCCGAAGGTCATCGTAGTTCTTGCGGGGAAGTGGGAACTTGATCACTTCACCATCTACAAGGTCTTGCGAGGTGCACTTGAGCTGAAATTCGATTTGAGGGCTGCGGACGAGGTGTCCGTGGTAGCCCTTACTCTTGAAAGCAACATCAATGCTGTCGTCATCAACGGATGACGAGGTACGGTTCAATCCCGCATGCGCGCCGAGGGCGCATATGTAGGCGTAGTTGAACTCCTCTTTCTGCTTCTGCGGGTCCATGCTCGCGTGTATTCATTTTTCTATATAGTCGTACACTAGCATGATTTCGGCTGCTGCCGAAAGCTGTCACATTCGCGTCCAGCTTTCTCCTTGGAGGACGAGCAGACAGACTCAAACTCACATCTGAAACGACTGCGAAACGTGGAGGTCAGCCGATGACAAGTCAGTGCCCCGCGATTGCCATGTGGCGAGGCAAAGGCCGGAGAATCAGTCCAATCAAAGTTTTGCCCTCGAACGACGCCGGTCAGCAGAAATTGCGACTGCCCGTCGACAGACCTCCCAGCAGAGAGGAGAGATCAACGAGACGCTGCGCCACCAAATGCCTAACCTCGCCTTCACGCTGCCAGACCCCATATACACCGAGCAGCGATGCACCGAGCACCTCCCGCCTCTGCGCCCTGAGCACCTCCGGCCGGATGATCACGTTCACGTTGCCGGTTTCGTCCTCCATCGTGATGAAGATCACGCCCTTCGCCGTCGCTGGCTGCTGGCGTACCGTCACGATCCCGCATCCCCGAGCCAGCCGGCCGTTGCGGCAGGTATGAAGTACTCGGGCAGACATCAACCTCAGTTTCGTCAGCCGCGGGCGAAGCAGCTCCAACGGATGGCGACCGAGCGTCAGGCCGGCTGAGCGGTAGTCTGCCACGACTCGCTCCGCCTCAGACGGCGTACCCAGCGCAGGCGTGGCTTCGTGGATTTCAGCGGTCGCCAGCATGTCCCGGTCGGGCACCGCCACCACCGCCTGCCACAGTGCCTCGCGCCGGTTTCCCGCCAGCGACGACAGCGCGTTGGCATCCGCCAGTACCCTGAGGTCATGCCGATCCAGTTCGGTGCGTCGCGCAAGATCCTGAATGGAGCTGAACGCACGCACGGCACGTGCGAACTCAATACGCTGCGCCGCGCCGTCGCGCATTCCCTTCAGCAACGACAGGCCGAGTCGCACTGCAGCTCGTGGCGATGCATCGGTCGGCTCAAGCGACGAATCCCATTCGCTGATCGTCACGTCGACCGGCAGCACCGTCACACCGTTTCGCCGCGCATCCTGCACGAGCTGCGACGGCGAATAGAATCCCATCGGCTGGCTGTTGAGCAACGCGGCCAGAAACGCTTCCGGCTCATGACACTTCAGCCAGCTGCTCGCGTAGACCAGCAGTGCGAAACTCGCCGCATGGCTTTCCGGAAAACCATACTCTCCGAAGCCCTTGATCTGTTCGAAGATGCCCTCGGCGAACTCCTTGTCGTACCCGCGCGCCGTCATCCCGTTGACGATGCGGTCGTAATAGTGCTGCAGGCCACCCTTGCGCTTCCACGATGCCATCGCGCGGCGAAGCTGGTCTGCCTCGCCAGCCGAGAAGCCGGCCGCGAGCATCGCAACCTGCATCACCTGCTCCTGGAAGATCGGGATGCCCAGCGTGCGCGACAGCGCTCGCTCCAGATCCCTGCTCGGATAGCTCACGGGTTCGAAGCCCTGCCGCCGTTTCAGGTAGGGGTGCACCGCGCCGCCCTGAATCGGCCCCGGCCGCACAATCGCCACCTCGATCACGAGGTCATAGAATTCGCGCGGCTTCAGACGCGGAAGCATCGACATTTGCGCCCGAGACTCGATCTGGAAAACACCCATCGTGTCCGCACGCGAGATCATGTCGTAAGTCTCGGCGTCTTCCGGCGGAATGTCCTGCATCTCAAACCGCTCGCCACGACGCTCCGATACGAGATCAAGAGTACGGCGGATCGCCGACAGCATGCCGAGTGCGAGCACATCGACCTTCAGCAGCCCCAGCGACTCCAGATCGTCCTTGTCCCATTCGATCACGCTACGCCCGGCCATCGCCGCGTTCTCCACTGGAACAAGCCGCGTGAGCTTGCCGCGGCTGATAACGAACCCACCCGAGTGCTGCGAGAGATGCCGCGGAAAGCCGAGCAACTGGAGCGTCAGCGACGCCCAAGCCTGAATCAGCGGCGTGTCCGGGTCCAGCCCCGCCTCGGCAAAACGCGCCAGCAGTTCCGCGCTGCTGTCGAACCAGTGATGGGTCTTGGCGACACGATCGACGATCTGCGGATCGACGCCGAGCGCCTTCCCGGTTTCGCGCAGCGCACCGCGCGGCCGATACGTCGATACCGCCGCCGCGATCGCTGCGCGGTCCCGCCCGTACTTCTCATAGATGTACTGCACGACCTCCTCGCGCCGCTGGTGCTCGAAGTCCACGTCGATGTCCGGTGGCTCGCCGCGCTCTTTCGAGATGAAACGCTCGAACAGCATGTTCCCGCGTGCGGGATCGACTTCTGTGATGCCAAGGCAGTAGCAGACCGCCGAGTTCGCGGCCGAGCCCCGTCCCTGACACAGGATGTGCTGACTGCGTGCAAAGCGGACGATGTCGTACACCGTCAAAAAGTATGGCTCGTAGTTCAGCTCGGCAATCAGGTTCAGCTCGTGTTCGATCTGATGCTGCACCTCGAATGGCACGCCGTTGGGAAACCGCCGCTGCGCACCGATCCACGTTTCCTGCTGCAGATACATGCTCGCCGTCAAACCCAACGGCACGATCTCATCCGGATATTCGTACTTCAGCTCATCGAGCGAGAAGTCACAGCGCGAGAGGATCGTGAGCGTTTCGGCGAGCGCGTGCGATGGATAGAGATTGGCGAGCCGGAGTCTCGTCCGCAGATGCTGCTCCGCGTTGGGCGCGAGCTCCCACCCGCATTCATGGACCGGCCTGCCGACGCGGATCGCCGTCAGTACGTCCTGCAAGGGCTTGCGCGATCGCACATGCATCGCGACCTGCCCGGTTGCGACGACGGGTATGCCGTGCCGGTCCGCAACGTGCTCGATGACACCGCAGTGGATATCGTCCATCGCACGCTGGTGAAGCGTCAGCGACACCCAGCCTCTTCCGGGAAACGTGGCGTCAAGCCATTCAAGCTGCGCATCGAGCTTCGCCTCGTCGGCCGGATAGTCCGGCACGAGGATCGCCACGCAGTCGGGCACGCTGCGAAGATGCGCGACGTCAGGTTCGGGACGGGACAGATCCTTTGGGGTGAGACGATAACTGCCTTTCGGTGCACGCGTGCGCGCCAGTGTGATCAGCTCCGAAAGATTCCCGTAGCCTTCCCTATTCTGCGCGAGCAGGACGACCCCGAACGCCAGCGAGCCATCTGCATTCGAGAGCCGGAAGTACGAACCGATCACCAGCGGCAGGCCGGCCTCCTTCGCGGCAACGTGGGCGCGCACCACACCAGCAAGCGAGCATTCGTCGGTGATGGCGAGTCCTGCGTAGCCGAGTTGTGCGGCGCGCGTCGCCAGTTCCTCGGCGTGCGACGCGCCGGTGAGGAACGTGAAGTTGGAAAAGCAGAACAACTCGGCGTACGCCGGCAGCATGAGCGAGGGACCGTCCATGGCGCATCATCCGAACAGGCCATGCAGATACCAGCGTGGCTCGTCGCCCTCGCGGCTGCCAACCCGCTCGCGGTATACCCAATAGCACGCGTGGTCCTCTGCGCGCGCAACGAAATAGTCGCGCGTGACCAGGCGCCCGTCATACCAGCCCGCCTCGATCCGTTCGCCGGGTGACACCATGTACAACGGGGTACCGTACACCGGACGGTGCCTGCGCATGACCAGTTGCACCGGCGCGTCGAGCAGCCATGTGGGCCGCGGAAGATTCACTGGTAGCGAACCGGACTTCCACGCATCGCCAAGCGGCACCCAGCGGTTCGCAATCTCTGGACGGTGATCCGCCGTCGGCGCCGGCCGCAGTACATTCGCTTCGCCCAGGCGCGCCGTGAGCAATCCGATGAGCCGCGCGTGATCGCCGGGCGATCCGCCCGGCTCGGGAAAGAGCGTGTCCGACATCGGTGCGACGTCCGACACCTTCGTCGTTTCGATCCCGACCGCAATGACGGGGGCCGCGAGCTCCGTTCTCGCGAGCCGCTCCTTCATGAGCCGCACCAGATACTCGTCGTGCCACACGGGTTCGGCCACTGCAATCGGAATCTCCGTCGGCGCGATCGACTGCGGGCCGCGCTCATGCTCAAGTTGCAGCGTGAGCCCGCTCACCGCCAGTTGCCGGGCAGCCAGCCAGCCGCATAGCTGCGCCACCAGGCGGCGCGCAGCGAAAAGCACCGCTTCGGCGTGCTCAATCCGGTCGGGCAGTTCGACCCGCGCGGCGAATGTCTCCGGCAATACCATCCACTCATAGAGTTCCGGTGCGAGTCCGAATGCGCGGTCCAGCGAATCGAGGACGTCCTGCCCGCACCGGCGTTGCAGTCCGGCGCGGGGCAGCCGGCGCACATCGGCAATGGTCGAGCAGCCGAGGCCGGTGAACCAGTCAGAGAAGGGACGTAGCTCCGAAACGGCGGTCAGCGGAAGCGAAGACAGCGCACGTTCGAGCGACAGTAGCTTGACGAACCGCCGGCTGCGGTAGTGCGCCAGCAGCCATGCGCCCTGCCCGGTCGGGGCGGCGCTGATCCGCGCCGTCACACCGATCGCGTCGATGACCGGCACGAGCTCGTGGCACAGTTTCGTCACACCGCCAAACAGACGCAGGCTCGCGGTGACGTCCACGAGCACGGTCCCTTCATCACACACGACGACGTCCGGCGAGAAACGCATGAGCGCAACCGCGACTGCCCGGAGGATATCGTCCTCGCGTGCCACGTCCCGCTCGTGTACCTCGATATCCGGCGACATTGTCAGCACCCCACCGCGCCGCATTCCCGGACGCACGCCGGCTGCCTGCGCACCCCGGCCGGCGAGGACCACGCGGTCCCGCTCCAGCACGACACAGCTATGCGCCGGCTCAGGCAGCCACCTCGGTCGGAATGCTTCGAGCTGGAGCCGGGGCAGATGGACGGCGAGAAAGACGCGCATGGGAACTGGTCAGGATCGGTGTGGGGTGAAGTGCAACGGAGAGGGGCTCAGCGCGTAAGGGCCCTCGTCGTTTGATGATCTCCACCTCAGCGCCATCGGACGATGGCCTGAGGGCGAGTCGCAAAACTGCCGGCGACGCGTTCTGCGCAACGGTCATCGGCTGGACTACAAAAAAGAGCGTCTCGGCGCTCTGCGCCGCCAGGTGCAGACGTCGCAGCGACGACGCCTTCACGTGCTGTTGCCAGAGCACCAGCGCGCTGCAGGTACCGGCGCGCAGGATCTGCTCGGCCGACCACAGGGCATCGGCCGTGCGCGGCGCCCGAAGCAGCATCAGCCGGTCAGGCGGCAACCCGATATGGACGAGGCCGAACGCGTTCGGCGTGAGCGGCGGCTCGAGCAGAACAACCGGGCGCCTGCCGGGCGCGGCGAGCGCCGGCGCGAGCAACCGCAGTTCGCCGATGCCGGCCTGCTGGACGAGCAGATCGGTCAATGCCCCGAGCGGCCACCCGTCGCCCGGCAGTTCAGCCGACAGCGCCGCATAGCCCGTGTCTACCGTCCGCCCCCGCGCATGCGCGAGCTGGGAAGCACGCCAAAGCGACGGATGGATGGTTTCGGGACGGATGGCGGCAGCAGACATCGGTTTGCGCAGAACACTGTATGAATGTACAGTATCTTACATGGCCATTCGCCGGTGCAAGCTGGCACCTTTTATTTCTTCGGGAGCACGCCGTGGACATGCCCGTGCGCAGGACGCGTCCGATGCCTGAAGTCGCCGCGTGGATTGCGAACCTGCGCGAGGCGTTCGGGGATGAGGCGATCGACGACGCGATCCGGCAGGGCAAGGCCGGAGAACCGACCTTCTCTGCCCGCGAAAACGGCCGCGTCGTGGGGACACCGGCGCCGCCCGCCTCGAATGCCTGGTGTGTCGACGAGACGATCTTTGATCGCCACTTCTGTCCTGGATGCGACGGTTCATGCGTCGGCACCGGACAGCGTTGCCCCACGCGGTAAACTGCTCGACGTCCGAACGGAGGTTTTCGTGTACCGGCTTGCCTTGCCTGCCCTGCTGCTGGTCGCTGTTCCAGCTCTCGCCAAAACGGTTGAATCCGATTCGAGCCGCTACGTCGAGAGCTGGAATCCGCCGGAGGCTCGGTACGCGGCGGTTCATGTGGGCAGCGTGGCACAACAGGCTCCTAGGGCGCGGACAGCCCGACACGCGCCCGGCATGCGACCGAGGCTGGCGAGGGCCGCGTCCGTGCCGTCCGGGGCCAGTGCAACCGCTACCGGTCGGGAGCCAGCGGATCGTGCGCCACGCATTCCGCCGATGATCGGTCCGGGCGGCCAGCCGTTCACCGTGTAGGTACGCAGCCGGTCGACATACGGAGGAGGTGAAAATGGACATCCTGTGTGGGACGGCGGGCTGGACAGACAAGTCCCTCATCGCCTGCAAGCGTTTCTACCCGCGTGGATGCAATACCGCCGAAGCCCGGCTGCGTTACTACGCGTCGCAGTTTCCGCTCGTTGAGGTCGACTCAAGCTTCTACGGGATGCCGTCGGCCTCGAATTCGCAACTATGGTCCGAGCGCACGCCCGACGGCTTCACGTTCAATTTCAAGGCATTCAGGTTGTTGACCGGGCATCAGACACCGCGCGAGGCGCTGTCAACCGATATCGCTGCGGCGATTCCTGATCGCGGCAAGAAAAATCTGTACTACCGCGACGTGCCCGCAGACGTACTCGATGAACTCTGGAAGCGATATCGTGATGCGCTTGACCCGCTTCGAAAGACCGGACGGTTGGGCGTCGT
The DNA here is from genome assembly GCF_046028015.1 of Paraburkholderia sp. RL17-383-BIF-A. NCBI lineage: Bacteria > Pseudomonadati > Pseudomonadota > Betaproteobacteria > Burkholderiales > Burkholderiaceae > Paraburkholderia > Paraburkholderia sp. RL17-383-BIF-A. The sequence continues at coordinate 155,725 of NZ_JARESR010000005.1, forward strand.
GCTGTTCCAGTTCGCACCCTGGCTGACGAGTGCGCAGGAAGGCTTCGCCCATGTCGAGGAGTGCGCCAGTCGCATGACGGGCTATTTGATGGCAGTTGAATTTCGCAACAGCGCATGGCTGGACGAGCGGCACCGTGCGTCAACGTTCGACATGTTGAAGACGCACGACCTGATCCACGTCATCATGGATGCGCCATCGGGCGTGAAGAATCGCGCCCAGACAGTTTGGGAAGTCACGAATCCGGCTCTCGCGCTGGTGCGACTTCATGGCAGAAACGCGACGACATGGAGCGCCACAGGCGCGGTATCGGCGTCAGTTCGCTTCGACTACGACTACGGCAACGACGAGCTCACCGAACTCGCCGGCCCTATCCGCAACATCGCATCGCGTGTCGCCAGAACGCACTTGATTTTCAACAATTGCTTCGAGGATCAGGGACAGCGCAACGCACGGACCTTGATGGATATTCTGGGCACCGACGCGCTCCCTCCGTTCGCCTAGCGCAAAATCATCTCCCTTGACTGCCGAGCTACTTGTACAAACAAAGTTTCGCGTAACTACACAAGAGAGACGTATGAAAATTGACGAAATGATCGAGAATTTTCGTCTCGGCAAGTTCGAGCTGGACTGCAAGCGCATCGTCCTTACTCAGAATAAGGAAACAGGGGAGCGATACGAGGGAAAGGGCTATATCAAGCAGGATACCGACGGCGTTCTCATCTACAACGTTTACGTCACCAAACACGAAAACACGACACCCCATAGTCAGCTGAGCAACTACTTTAGTCACCTTGGGAAAATTCACCCTGACGAGACATTCTTTAGCCTCGAAGCAGAAGCCAAGGATGGCACGACGCTGCGAGCATCCCGATTTTTTCCTGCTGTCTCGTGGGACATGCATAGCGGCGAACCGGAATTTGTTCGTGGCCAGTTGCAAGCACTCACGGCCCGACGTGACTTCCCGCAGAAGAATTACGTGCTCGAATTGCACTTTTTTGAAAAGTATGAGGTGCCGTTGAATAAGTGGAGTACGGTCGAAGGCATCGGTGGCAAGCATCACGTCGTGGATACTGCGGAGTTTGACGCCTGTGACTCCCACTTTATGGTCAACGTTCGAGACGGCTCCGGGCAAAGCGTTGTAGAGGCTAGTTCGGAACAACCGTTCCCTCTGAACTTCCACTGGAGGATTCAGGAGGCACTTCAGTTCATAACAGGTAGAACCGCGAACCACCGTGCGCTGGTGACGTGTGAACCTGGGAGTCAAAAGCTTGAACTCATCTCGCCGACGAAGGCATCCCTGCGACCACACTTCTGCCCTCCGCTCAAACATGTCTCGATCGAGTACAGAACCCATGGGTGGGAACTGTTCTGAACCGCCCCGGATTTTGTGGAGGCTCCAACTCTTGAGAGAATGGAGCCATGAACAAGAAGGTAACCAAGTTTTCTCCGGAAGTCCGGGAGCGCGCAGTGCGTCTGGTGCGCGAGCAGCGTAGCGAACATCCATCGATGTGGGCGGCGGTCGAATCGATAGCGCCGATGATCGGCTGCACACCGCAGACACTGCATGAGTGGGTCAAGCGCGACCAGGTCGACCACGGTGAGCGCGATGGCGTGACCACAGACGAGCGCGAGCGCCTCAAGGCCCTGGAGCGCGAAGTCAAGGAGTTGCGTCGTGCCAACGAGATTCTCAAGGTCGCGAGCGCGTTTTTCGCCCAGGCGGAGCTCGACCGCCGTTTCAAGTCCTGAGGGCCTTCATCGATCAGCATCGCGACACCTTCGGGGTCGAGCCGATCTGCAAGGTCTTGCGGATTGCCCCGTCGGGTTACCGACGCCACGCCGCGCAGCTTCGTGATCCGTCGCGGCGCTCTGTTCGCGCCATCCGCGATGAACGTCTGCGGCCGGAGATCGAGCGTGTGTGGCGGGCCAACATGCAGGTCTACGGCGCGGATAAAGTCTGGAGGCAGATGAACCGGGAGCGTATTGCGGTGGCGCGCTGCACGGTTGAACGGTTGATGAAGCAACTGGGTTTGCGCGGCGTAATGCGAGGCAAGCGTGTTCGCACGACTGTTCCTGATGCCATAGCCCCGCGCCCGCTGGATCGGGTCAATCGGCAGTTCAAGGCGGAACGGCCGAACCAGCTCTGGGTTTCGGATTTCACCTACGTTTCGACGTGGCAGGGCTGGCTGTATGTGGCTTTCGTGATCGACGTGTTCGCTCGCCGTATTGTCGGCTGGCGCGTCAGCACCTCGATGACCACGGACTTCGTTCTGGACGCACTTGAACAGGCGCTTTATGCGCGACGCCCGGGCGACGACGGAACCCTGGTACACCATTCGGACAGAGGGGCCCAATACGTCAGCATTCGCTACAGCGAACGGCTGGCCGAAGCGGGAATCGAACCATCGGTCGGCAGCCGGGGCGACAGCTACGACAACGCCTTGGCTGAGACGATCAACGGCTTGTACAAGGCCGAACTGATTCATCGCCGCACCTGGAAAACGCGGGAATCCGTTGAACTGGCAACGCTGGAGTGGGTGGCCTGGTTCAATCATCATCGATTGATGGAACCCATCGGCTATATCCCGCCCGCCGAAGCTGAGGCAAACTACTATCGGCAACTTAAAACAGCTGCCGTTGAACCCGCATTAACTTAAACCAACCAGCCTCCACGATTCCCGGGGCGGTTCAGTTCGGCGCTTATTTGGCGTACGTAGTCGCAACTAGTCCCACAACGCTATGGAATCCGCTCGCCTATCACTTGTATAACGCACGTGAAGCAAGCGCCAATTCCATCGATTCTTGGGCAATGGGAGTTTCGGTCGCGCTGGAAGCCGTATCAAGTCTTATCGTATTACCCGAAGACCCTGCGAAGAAGGCAAAGACGGAACAGGCAGTCAATTTTCTGAAGCAATACGTCGCCAGCGAAAATTCACTTAAAGAGATAAAGGATAGACTGAACGGTCTACTAGGTATGCTCGAACTGCCTCCCGGTCCACGTGACAAGCTCAAATGGTTGGCGGCTGAGGGAAAGGCGGAGAAAAAATATATTCAACGGTGGAATGATCTCCGCAACGCTCACGTCCACCCAAAGCTTACCGACTTGCAGAAGCCTGATGCCTCTAGTTACCAAACGCAGCTTGATCGAATTCACAGTGTTCAGGTGCTGCTATGTCAAGTCACATACCATCTGATCGGTTACAACGGCCCATTCACTGACTGGGCCGAAGAGCAGTACCCCGACAAGCAGTTTCCGCTGGGCACACCACAAGCAACGAAAGTCGAGTAGTCAGGCTGAAGAGCTATGAGAACGCAAGTCTTGCCTCACTATCCCGAATCGCAATGATCGAATCACGTCGTATTGCCCATCTCGACATGGATGCGTTCTACGCATCCGTCGAGCTGCTGCGTTACCCGGAACTGCGTGGCCAGCCAGTCGTAATCGGCGGCGGCCGCAACGCGACGCCCGAAATGCTGCCCGACGGTACCCGACGCTTCAGACGGCTTCGCGAATACGCGGGCCGTGGTGTCGTAACTACGTCCACTTACGAGGCGCGCGCACTCGGCGTATTCTCCGCAATGGGGATGATGAAGGCGGCACATCTGGCACCCGACGCAATCCTGTTGCCAACCGACTTTGACTCATATCGCCACTACTCGCGACTCTTCAAGGCAGCGGTCGCGACGTTCACGACGCAGATCCAAGACTGCGGGATCGACGAGATTTACATCGACCTCACTGACGTGCCCGGCGAATCTCAGGCGGTCTGTGCGGCGATCAAACAGGCGGTGCGCGATGCGACCGGGCTTACCTGCTCGATCTGTATCGCCCCAAACAAGCTGCTCGCGAAGATCGGCTTGGAGCTCGACAAACCTGACGGACTGACGATCCTGACGCCAGCCGACGTTTCGCTACGCATCTGGCCGCTGCCCGCGCGCAAGGTGAATGGCATCGGACCAAAGGCCAGCGAGAAGCTCGCGTCGCTCGGCATCCACACCGTCGGTGACCTCGCAGATGCGGTGCCGGAATTTCTACAAGCGCACTTCGGGCTGCGCTACGCCATGTGGCTGACAGAAGTTGCACAGGGTATCGACGAACGGCCGGTCGTCGTGTCGTCGGAACCGAAGTCGATGAGCCGTGAGACCACGTTCGAGCGTGACCTGCACCCACGCCGCGACCGACCATTGCTTTCGGAGACGTTCACGCGGCTTTGCGTCCGGGTGGCCGACGACTTGCAGCGCAAGGGATATACCGGACGTACCGTCGGGATCAAGTTGCGCTTCGACACGTTCGAAACCGTCACCCGCGATCTGAGTATCCCGGTAGCAACGGCCGACGCAACTACCATCCGCCGTGCAGCGACTGAATGTCTGAAACGCATCGCTCTGAAGCGCCCGCTGCGGCTACTCGGCGTGCGCGTCAGTGCGCTGAAGGGTTCCGCAGGTCCTCGTATCGTTCAGCCCTGGCAACCAGATCTGTTCGAGACACCTTTGCCCATAGCCGCGGTGGCGTACCGTGCTCAACAAAGGGGTAACAAAGTGTAAATCCAACTGTCACACGGCATGATCCATACGATCAGCAAGCTCATTGTTCCACCTGTTCCATCACGATGTCGATTGCGGATGTCCATTGCAGCAAGGCAGGCTCCATGGATAATCAAACATGACCAGGGCACCCCGGAGTCGAACAAAATGGATCAGGTAATGCGCATGAAGGACGTGGTGAAGAAGATTGGTTTGTGCCGTGCGACCGTCTACGCCATGATCAAACGAGGGGAATTTCCGCGCCCCATCCGCATCGGTGAACGTGCGACTGGCTGGCGTGAATCAGAGCTTGAGGCCTGGCTGGCGAATCGCTCAGCGGCCAGGGAACAATCGGCGCCGAGATTGCCCTCCGCTCACTGATTGGATCACCAGCAATCTCACGATTCGACGGCCAGCATCGTGCCGCGGCATCCCCGCGCACCGCATCGGCAGACATAGCTCAGGCGTGCTTCTTCGTCTGCGAGATCCTCGACGGTCAACTGGTAATCGAGAAACAGTTCCTCGCCCGGCGCGATCGCGACCGACGCGTGAATGAAAACCCGATCCCCGGTCTCGACTGCTTCGCAGTTGGCAATGCATGAATGATTGAGCCAGCGTGCGCTGTTTCCCCGCCGGCCCCCATCGATGACGCGTCCGTCCGACAGACCGAAGAAATAGGTGTGACCGGAGGCGCCGCTCTTCCGGTGTTGCCTGATGGCGACCCTCCAGGCAATGACCTCACCCTTGTACTCCAATAGCCGTTCGCCGGGTTCGAGCGCCTGAAGCGCGAATACGCCTCGCCCGTGCACGGGCGAGCGCCGGACCACCACACGTCGCTGCATGACCTGCCTTCCCTCTTCCTTTCATCACCGAACCGAAGTATAGGGCGGTCGATTGAAGACCCGGCGCATTTCCTCCGATTGCTTCGCCATGCTCCGCACCGCGAGCAGCGCCATCACACAGGAGATACACAGGCACGCGCGGTGGTGTCGCCAAAACACCGACGACGCGCACGCAAATGGAGATGCGTAGTCCGACATGCCCATAAGCATGAGCGTCTCAGCGTCATGCGTCCACTTAGATGCTGTTATCGAACATGACGGAGGGTACAGTCACGATGAGCCCAGCTTCTCCGCCCGGATCGCCGCGACTTCGCTGAATAGTCTGAACGTCGCCTCGATCGTTTCCCGCCCCACTGCGCGGGTGATGAATACGATCCTCGAACGCCGGTCCTCATCGGGCCAGGCATTGAGCTCGACCGGCGGATGGAACACGTGCTGCACACCGTGGATCACAACTGGCCTGTCGACGCCCTTCACGTTCAGAATTCCCTTGATGCGCAGCATCGACGGTCCCATCAACGACAACAGCATGTCCAGCCATTCAGTGAGCACGCGGTCGGGTACCGGATCTTCGATGGTAAAGCAGAAGGCACGGATTTCGTCGTCGTGGAGATTCACGTCGTGCTCGTGATGGTCCTCATCTTCATGCGCGGCCCGCTCATTCGCATGAGTCTCATGCTCATGGTCATCGCCGTGTGAATGTCCTGCCTCGTGATCGTGCGCCTCTTCGTGCTGGTGCGCATGATGAGCGTGAGGGTGGCTGTGATCATCGTCGCGGTACCGCTCTTCGTTAAGCCACCGCCGCACGTCACCGATCTTCCCGTCCGTCGTAAAGAGCCCAAGATCAAGGATGCGGCTCGCCGATACATCGCCGTGGCTGACCAGGATTCTCCCCGCGCCCGGATTGATCGTCTGAAGCCGGCCGGTGAGCCGCCCCAGTGCATCCGACTCTACGAGGTCGGTTTTTGTGATCAGCAGCCGGTCCGCCATGGCGGCCTGCTTGACCGCTTCCACATGGGCGTCGAGCGTAGCTTCGCCGTTTCGTGCGTCGATCGTCGTCACCATGCCGTCGAGCCGGTAACGGTCGCGCAGATCGCGATGCGTCGCAAGCGTATGGACGATCGGTGCGGGATCGGCTAACCCCGTCGTTTCGATGACCACTCGGTTGAAGCGCCGCCGGCCTCCCCGGGCAAAACGTCGGTGAACGTCCTTCAGCGTGCGGGCAAGGTCTTTCCGTATCGTGCAGCACAGGCAACCGTTGCTCATCTCGACCACGACATCCTCGCGGCTGTGCGCGACAAGCAGATGATCGAGGCCCACCTCGCCGAATTCGTTGATCAGCACCAGCGCGTCCGCCATCTCTAGTTGCTGCACAAGCCGGTTCAGCACAGTCGTCTTGCCGCTGCCGAGGAACCCCGTCAGCAACGTTACCGGAATGAGCTCCATCGCAGACTCCCTGTCACATGCAATCGCTTCTTCAGGTTTCGGCACGCCTGCTCGCGCTGCATGAGACGCGCGCGCACCATGCGGACGGTCACGTCCGCGCGGCCGGGGCCGCCCGGATGCAGCAGCAGACGCTTCGTTCACGTAGCCTCTTGCGATTCGGGCACCTCGCCGCCCCAGACCGGGAAAGGATCCGCATAGTCACGCCACGCTTGCGGACTCGCCATTTCCGCGTCGGTCAGCAGACAGGCATCAAGCCGACTGCGCAATGCGTCCTCGTGCATGTCGATGCCGATCAGCACAAGTTCCTGGCGCGCATCACCGACAGCTGGATCCCAGCTCCGGTCGATGAAATGCAGCGACTCGGGATCCTTCGGCCAGTACGCCTTCGGCACGGCCGCCCACCACAAGCCCGCCGCGCCGTGCCGGCACACTGCGCCGGCCTGCGACCACGAGCCGGCATGGGTCGGCCGGCTCGCGAGCCAGAAGAACCCTTTCGAGCGCACCACGCCTGGCCATTCGCTGTTGATGAGATCCCAGAAACGTTGCGGATGCATCGGTCGCCGTGCACGCCAGACAAAGCTGCGGATGCCGTACTCCTCGGTTTCCGGTACATGCTCGCCGCGCAACTCCCTGAGCCACCCAGGCGCCTTTGACGCCTCTTCGAAATCGAAGAGCTTCGTACCCAGCACCCTTTCGAGCGGCACCTTGCCGAACTCCCCGAACTCAATCCTCGCGCGCGGATTCAGGCCATGCAGGATCGCCACCAGCCGTTCGCGGTCAGCGTCGTTAACCAGATCCAGCTTGTTGAGCACGATGACATCGCAGAACTCGATCTGTTCGACGAGCAGATCGACGACCGTACGGTTGTCCTCTTCGCCCAGCGATTCGCCGCGCGTCTGCAGGCTGTCCTGCGAGCTGTAGTCCCTGAGGAAGTTGAACGCGTCGACCACCGTCACCATCGTATCGAGGCGCGCCACATCCGAAAGGCTCCGGCCACTGTCGTCGGCAAAGGTAAAGGTCTCGGCGACCGGTAGTGGCTCCGAAATGCCTGTCGATTCGATCACCAGTTGGTCAAACCACCCGTCTCTGGCAAGACGGTTGACTTCCACCAGCAAGTCCTCGCGCAGCGTGCAACAGATGCAGCCGTTGCTCATCTCGACCAGCTTCTCGTCAGTCCGGGATAGCTGAGCACCCCCATCGCGCACGAGCGCGGCGTCGATATTCACCTCGCTCATGTCGTTGACAATGACCGCCACACGCCGACCTTCCCTGTTATTGAGGATATGGTTCAGCAGCGTGGTCTTGCCTGCGCCAAGAAAGCCGGAAAGGACAGTCACCGGTAGCCGTGAATCCATGGAAAGCTCCTTGCGTATCAGGGGACATCGATCGCGGCGCTGTGCGCGATACCTGCGGGACGACTGGGTTGCAGGCCGTCACATGGGAGGGTCGTTCAACCATACATGCAATGTTATAACATTGCATGTATGGTGCGCAATCTCCTGGAACAAGAACCGTCAGCATGGCCCCCCAAGACTCCGTCGCACAGGGGAGCGCGTCGATAGCCGCCTTGAGGTATTCCCTGCACGCGTTCTATGTATATTTCTTGAAGTACTTCGCCATGTTCCAGATCGCGATCATGATCATCAACGACACAGGCCAGAAAAGCAGATACACAGGCAGCGGCAGCGGCGCCACCAGCCAGATCATCGCAGTGAGCGGAATGACGCCGAACATCAACAGGTGCTTCGCGTGGTGATAGCGGGTAGCCGATTCGTGGCCGCCCTCCTCGCGCCTCACATGCCGCGATACGAGTCCATCAACGAGCGCCATGGCGACCGCCAGCACGAACTGGGGAATCGTCATCGCGAGCATCGCGGCACGGATTCCGAAAAGCTTGATGCCGACCATCGCCACCACCAGCGCCTCCCGGGTCGTGCCGGTAAAGGCAGGGCGCAGAAGCGAACCCACCCCCTGATGCGGCAGGATCCCCGCCTCCCATGCGCGTGCCGACGCATCGACGCCCGTCCAGCCGAACCAGCTCCAGTAGGCGAAGTCCGCTGCCCGCGCGGCCAGTTCAGGATCGCTGGTCTGCTCCATGTAATAGCGCACCAGCGACCGGATCCCGCCTGCCGGATCGTCACGCCACAGAAAATGCGCGGCGGCCAGATCTGCGAGCACCGAAAGCAGGCTGGCCAGCAGCAGCCAGAGGGCGACGTGGATCGCGAGATCAACGATCCAGAAGAAAGATTTCACGCCATCAGCATTGTTATCGCGCGCTTTCGCCACCATTGCTCACCTTCGAGGTCAGAATCCCGCGCCCCTGCCTTCAACGGCCCACGGACCTGCGGTTGATGCCGGACCACTCGCACCGAGCGGCATAAAGCTGCCGACCGCTCCACCGATGGCGTCCGGCGCCACGCCGCCCGCGTCGTCAAAAGCCGATACGGCCTGGACGTACGACGCATAGCGCAAGCGCATGTCCGCCGCCACATCATCAAGCCCCGGTAGCATGACCGGATCGTGTGCGTCCAGCAGCGGTAACCGCACTTTCACAAGCTGGCCTCCTTCAATCAGCGCAAACGCCTGGCCCTTGGGTAGCTGCGTCAGGTCCGACGGCTGTAGCATCGGAACCGGCCGCACAGAGATCTGATCGTGAGTCTGCGCGGTGAAATGCACCCCCTCGCCGCGGCGCACGGCGTCTGTTGCCGACGACGCAAGCGTCAGCGTCTTCACGTCGACCATCGGGAGCTGGTCGGTCAGGATCTTCGCCGTTGTCACGTACTTCACGCGCAGCATCACGAGTGTGTTGAAGTTGCCGAAAATCTGTTCGGCCTTCGCCCGCGAACCGATCTTCGCCTCCACATCGGCGCTCGTTTGCGTATAGGCCGTCACCTGGTAGCCGGCCCCACCCGCCTTGTTCACCATCGGCACAAACTCGTCGCCGACCAGTTCGTTGAATTCGTCCGCATGGATCGACACGCGGCGTCTGCCGCTACCTGTGCTCTGCCCGTAGCCATGGCCGTATTTGTAAATGCGGCCCGCGGTCGAGGTCAGGTCCGCAAACATCGCGTTGCCGACCACGCCCGCGACTTCGAAGTCAGACAGTGCATCGAGCCCGACGTACACGATCCCACCCCGGTCCATCACGCGGTTCCAGTCAAACACCGGGCGCGGGTCGTCCGGATCGCCGTAATCGGGAGACAGCAACTCCGACGTGCGCCCTGTGGTGAGCTTTTCCAGGAGCGGGTACAGCGAAGAGATCAGCTTGTCGAAGTACGAGCGCTCATTGCTGATCACCGACAGTAGCCCGTTCGCGATCGGATCAGTCCACCCCTGCTGACGGATCAGGTTCGCAACCTGCAGCACCTCCTGGTTGCGCTGTAGCCGCATCGCCTGTCTGGCTTCCTCCTTCTCCAGCGGCTCCAGCCCGTCCTCCCAGCCTGGATGATCGCGATCGAGCCAGAACCGGAAATACTGCAACGCCAGTCCGTCGATGTTCACGGCGTTCTGGTAAATCATCTCGTAGGTCGGACGGATACCGAGCGCGCTCATCGCCCGCGCCATCACGTTCACGAAGCGCCACACGAAATCGCGGAATGCAGCCGACTGCCCTTCCTTTGGCAGGTTGCCGGCGATGCGCGTCGCCACCTCCGTGATCCTCGAGTACGTGCCGATCGGGCTGTAGCGCGCGGACTTATCGGGATAGCCGAGATGGAAGAACGTGAACTCGCTCTCCCGGCCGCAACGCTTCGCCTCCGCATACATGCGCAGCAGCAGGTCAACGTCGCCCTTCGGGTCGAACACGATGACGATGTCATCGCGGCGAATATCCTGCGCAACCAGTACCTCACATAGCCGGGTCTTGCCGACGCGCGTCGTCCCGAGCACGGCCATATGTCCGACCCGCTCACCCAGGTCGAACCAGATGTCGCGCTCCTCGGGCTCGACACCGTGCAGTGCGGGATCGCCGCCGACGGGCGACAGCGGCGCGACCGGGTTCCACCATGCCGGCCGGCGCGTGATGCGCGCAAGGCGCGCGTCGGGACGTAACCGTTCGTAGTCCCGCGCGTGGTCATACAGATCGTTGCGGGCAAGCAACCGCCGGCTTTCAGGGAGCCGGGCCTGATACAGGCGCTGCGTGTGAATGCCGCTCCACCGGAAACCCCGGCCGAGAAACACCTCCCTGTCCGAGCAGGGAATCGCCGCAGCCGGAATCACGTACTGGGGCAGGCGCCGCAGGTTGCGCTGGAAACGGATCAGTTGCCATGCCTGCCGCCCTCGCACGAAGGCGACTGCGAGCAGCGCAAGCGTCGTTACCCCGCCTGTTGCCGGCGTGACGAGGAATAGCGCGGGATCAGACCAGAGCACGCCCGTCGCCGCGAGCGCGGCAACGGACGACAGCAGTTCGACCGGTCTGCGAAAGCGGTTGTCGACGGGATAGGCCATCTCCATTTCGCTCCCGGTCGACGCTTATGACTGCGCCGGGCCGTCCCGATCCTGAGCCGGCTTCTGCTTCGACTGGATCATCGCGTTCGGCGGCGGGACGGGATTGAAGAATCGCTCTGGCTCCGGCACGAGCATCACCGACAGTTGCCGGCCGCCCGCTCCCTTGATGTTGTAGTGGATAAGATATGACCGGCCGGCTCCGCCCGAATCGGCCGCCACCGGGTAGCCGGACTTCTGGAAATCGCGCTGGACCTGCTTCCACGCTTCCGGCGTTCTCCCGTCATCCGTGGGTGTCTGCTCGATCGCTTCGGGATGTGCCTGCGCGAAATCCCGAAAGACGGCGGGCGTGACGAGCAGCATGCCCTCGGGCACGAAGTGCACGCGCGCCATCGATTCGTTGTAGGGCAGCGCGCCAGTGGCAATGCCTTCCTGCACCCAAGCCAGGAATCGCTCCGCGTTCGGGCGAGGCTGCCGGCCGCCTTCACGCGAAACAACCGACTTCGCGGGCACCTTCGCTTTCTGTTTCGGGCGCACGGGCGACGTGACCTCGTCCGGAACCGGCCCGTCTGCTTTCGGCACCTCGCGTTCATGAGATGCTTCGGCCTGCAATGCGGATGCGCTCTCTGCGTCAGGCAGGAAATCTGCAGGATCCTCGCGTGAGGTTGGCGCGCGCACATCCGCCACCGGAATCGGCACGGGTCCGTCGACCGCCGCACCAGCGAGATCGGGCATCATCAGCAGTATCGGTGCGCCAGCAACGGGTTCTACCGTTCGTGCATCTTCCGATGACGACGGGACGTGTACTGCACGGAGATGCTCCGGATCGTCCTCGTCCTGCGCACCGGCCTGGACGTCCGCGGTACCAGCCGGACCCGACGAATCCCCCTCTTTCGATTCCGGTTCCTCCACCTTGGTGCCCTCGACCACGCGGACCGCGCCGGGCGGCAGTGCACGGGGATACCGCCCCGGGTCCGCGTACAACCGGTCGAGCGGAAAACGCAGGACCGTGAACGTCTGCTTCCACGTACCGACGGCGACCTCGATGGTCCAGATCGCGCCGCCTTCCGGCGTCGGCATGAGCGCGCCGTACTCCTGCCAGGTGTCGAAGAGCCGGTTGTTATCGGACGGGATACCGCCCGCGCCTGGTTGTTGCTGCTCGTGACTACCGAGATACGCCCGCAACGTTTCGGCAAGCGTCTTCGCCACGCACCACAGCGATTCGCCGTCGCAGTAGCCGGTGGCGCCCGCACGGTTGAGCGGCATTTCACCTTCCGCCAGCAGCCGGCGCAGCCCTTCCATCAGCCGCTCGATCAGCGGGACGCTGCGGGCGGTCACGAACCGCGTGCGCGGTCCCGTGAGCAGATTTTGTGCGACCGAGCGCTGGTCCGCCTCACCGACGATCTTCGCAAGTGCCCCGACCTTTGCCGTGGCGTCATCCGACAGATACGCGGCCAGTTCGTCGAGTACGGGCGGATACTGTGCAAGCCAGCCTAGTGACGCAGAAGGAACCAGGCGCTGGAGCAAGACGATCGCCAGGCGCGCGTGCATACCGTAATCCCGTTGTGCGGGTTCAGGGAAATCCACCCGATACCACTGGCCATCCTGTTCATTCATGCTGCCTGCCAGCGGGACCCACCGGCGCACGTCGGCACCGCTGACGAGTTCCACTTTCAAATCGGCCAGCGGCTTGCCGATGTCGTGCAGTAATGCGCCGACCAGCACCGCGTAGCTGCAACGTGCACCGTGTCGCATCTGGTCTTCGGGACTCGCGCCGAGCGGCAGACGGTACCCTTCGCGAAAATGCAGCGCATACCGTGCCACCTCGAACAGATGAACCAGCAGTCCACCCGGCTGTGCGTGATGGTGTGACTCCGACGCGGGCAGAAGCTGGACAAACTCGGTGAGCCGTCGGATCAACGGCTCGATGTCACGCTGCTCGTTCTCCGTTGACAGACCCACGCTGCTGCCGATGCGGCGGGCTGTGCCCTGCATGCCCGTTCGGTCCAGCAGATCCAGATATCCGAGCACCGGCAGATGCTGTGCAGAAGGCGCGCGCCGCAGCGCGACCGGCTCAGCTGGAGTCGCCTGAGATGGTCTCGATGAAGCGCGGTGAGATAGCCCCAGCCAGGTCAGGGCAGTACTGAATGCCATCTGGGTTTGCCGCAGATACCGTGAAATTTCATGTCAGGAGGACTGCTATGTAACTTCCATGCTCCACAGTACGCAGCCATGCAGTGGACCAATCCTGAATGACTGCACGGATGCTAACTACCGCATGCAGGCAACTCCCCTGGCACGACACCGACGCTGCCGGTCAGTCCGGCGATCCTTCGTCAGCCTTGCGCGGCGTGAGCCGCAGCGTTTTTCGCCCTTGCGGCAATGCCCTTTTTTGCCCTTCATCCTTTGCGCCTTTGAGCGGGTGAAGCGTCTCATCCCGAGCTTCACCCGCGGCCTTTGGATAAGGCCCTTCCCTTTGAATCGCCCTTTGCTCCCCTTGCCTTCTTCGCCTTTTTTAACCGCCTTTGTATCGCGCCGGACGGTCAGCCATGCGCCGGGGCAACTGACGTGCTGCCCACGAAAAACCTGCTTCAAAAATCACGTGCGCGCGCAGGTATCTGGCCCACCCGCACGCTGTCGCTGCCTACAGTGGATACGTCGGTCCTCTCCCCTGGACTGACGCGCGCTGTTTGCCTGCCGGTGCGCACCCCGCCTCCGGCAGGCTCTTTTTCTGGATTTCTCAGATCACCGGCGCGGCGCGGGGGATGCCAACCAACCGATGAGGCCAAGGTGAAACATGTGTGGATCGTTCTGGCAGTCGCTGTGACGGGCGTGCCGGCTGCCAGTTGCCGGGCCGACTGCGTGGATGACGCCGCACGCTTTCATCACGTGAACGTGAGGCTCGTCCGCGCGATTGCCACCGTCGAATCGGGACAGCATGCGAACGTCGTCCATCTGAATGCCGACGGCAGCACCGATATCGGGCTGATGCAGATCAACAGCCGCTGGCTCACGACGCTTTCGCGTTTTGGCGTCTCGCGCGCGGCACTCCAGGACCGTTGCACCAACGCCTACGTCGGCGCGTGGATCCTGTCGCAGAATCTGCGGCGCCTGGGCCTGAGCTGGGATGCCGTGGGCGCCTACAACGCCCGAACAGACCAGAAGCGCATCGCGTACGCGCGCCGCGTCTACCGCGCGCTCAATACGACGGCCTCGCTCCCGCTGCCCGTACCAAACAGTCCATCTGGTCCGCCTGTGAAGGCCCCCGGGCTGCTCGCGGAGCTGTTCCAGCCATTCACGTGGAATACCGCACGCGGAGGTGACCGATGAGCCGCCTCACCTACGAATACGCGATCGAAGTACTGAACGACTATCTCGGTCCGCTGCAACCGATGCTCGCGGATCCCGACGTGCAGGAAATCATGGTCAACCGCGCCGACGCGATTTTTGTCGAGCGCAACGGTCGCATGGCGTACGTTGCCGGCTGCGACCTTGACCCGGATGCACTCGACCGGGCCATCACGATCCTCGCCAACGTCAACGCAAAGGAACAGACGCCGCTGCTCGACGCCCGCCTGCCCGGCCTGCGCATCGCCGCCGCGCGGCATCCCGTTGCCGTCCATGGCGACATGATGTCGATCCGCAAACACTCGCGCCGCCGCATTGGACTTGCCGACTATGAGCGCAGCGGCGCGTTCGATGTACTGCGGGGTGTGTCATCGCTTACCGCGCGCCGCCGCAATGCCGCGCTGCTGGAGCGTCTGGCTTCGGGCGGCGCTGCGCTACGCGAATTCTTCGAATGGGTCATGCGTGAGCGCATCAACCTTGCGTTCTCCGGCGGGACTTCATCAGGCAAAACCACGCTGCTCAACGCGATGATCGACGCCGTGCCGCAGGAAGATCGCGTTGTCACGATCGAGGACACGGCTGAACTGCAGGTGCGCACACCCAATCACGTCGCGTTCGAGACCAATCTCGGCATCACGGTCCGGGACCTGGTGCGCTTCTCGCTGCGCGTGCGCCCGGACCGGATCATCGTCGGCGAAGTGCGTGGCGCCGAAGCCTTCGACCTGATGGAGGCGCTGAACACCGGACATCCTGGCTCCATCGTCTCATTCCACGCCGACTCCTCCGACACCGCTCCGGCCCGGCTGGAGTCGCTCATCCGAATGAGCGACGAAGGCCGGCTCCTGTCGATCGACGACCTGCGTCAGAAGATCGCTTCGACATTCCGGTTTTTCGTGCACGCCGAGCGTCAGGGTTCGGTGCGTGGCCCGGTCGAAATCCGCGAAGTGCTCGGCGCCGAAGGTGGCCGCTACCAGACCCGGTGCCTCTTCTCCCGCTTCGCCTCCCACGAGGAGCTGGTCCATGCATGAGCCACTTCAACGCGGTCGACTGCCACGCGCGATCAGTCGCGCCATCACCGCATTCCGTGATCACCATACCGATCTGCGCAACGCATGGCGAATCATCGTTATTCGCCATCACCGCGCTCTCCGTCTGCTCCTGGCAGCCATCTGGTTCGGCACGATTCCCGCCATCGCGCACGCCGGCATCTGGAACGGCGGACTGTGTACCGTGTATCAGGACGTGCTCGATAACGAACTGCTGGAAGTCGTATCGCTCTCTGCCCTCGTTGGCTCGATCGTACTGTGGCTGCTCGATGACGGGCGCAGCAACATCAAGACGCACGTACTGCGCGGCGTGCTCGGGACGCTGGCGATCCTGAACATGCCGCTACTCTGGGCACAGGTGTTCAATCACGGCGCCGCGTGCACGGGCAGCATCTGACCGAGGCCGGCATGGAAACACTTCGTTCTGCTACCCGCGACGGCTCCGGCGTACCGCTCAATCCGCAGGATCCGTCGGACCCGCTGAATCCACTTCCGGCACGCATCCGCAAGACGATGCTCGAACCGTTCCTGCTGCTCGGCATCGACCGCAAATGGTGCATCGCCCAGTTCGCCATCGTCATTACGTTCGCTGCAGGCCTGCGCAACGGCTGGGTACTGCTCGCGGTACTGGTGACGCATCCCGTGCTCTGGCTCGCGGTGCGGCGCGATCCGGACCAGATCCGCTGCTACACGAAGTACAGCCGGCAGGGCGACTACTACGAGCCCCGGGCGTTGCCGCGTCAGAAAATCAATGCCCGTCCAAAAGGCTTCGCCCGAGGCATGCCATGCTGAAGCCATCTGTCGCGCGCCCGCCATCGACCCTCTCCCCGTTCGACGCCGAACCGCTCGCGCGTGTCGCACTGCGCACCGACGGCGATCGTCGCTCTACCGCCGAGATGGTGCCGTGGCTGTTCCGCTTCAGCGACTCGCTGATCGTCAACAAGGACTCGTCGGTCATGGCGACGTATGAGTTCTCGGGACCGGATGCCGATGCGCTCTCGACTGGCCACGTCCTCGAACTGATGGGCAACCTCATCACGTCGCTCCGTGACATCGCGCGCCGGCCTGTCATGATGTGGTGGACGGTGCACCGCCGCCGTAGCGCGCAGTACCTGAGCGTGCCGATGCCGGACCCGATTTCGCAACGCGTCGATGACGCCCGGCGCGACACCTTCGAGCGGGGCGCGAACTACACGAACCGTCATTTCGTCACGTTCGCACTGGCGCCCGACGTCGGCATCGACCGCTTCGCGGGCAAGGTCACGCACGGAATGACGCACGATCGCCTGTCGATCGTCCAAGCCTTGGCCCAGGCCGTGCGCGGCACCTTCTCCGACCAGTACCTGTTTGCGTACACGGCTTCGGAGCTGGCCGCTGTCGTGGAGATTTTTGAGACCCTCCTGTTCGGCTTCGTCGCAGGCAACCCGCGTCTGGCCTGCCGCCGGCTTCGGGGGAACGCGCTCGGCGCGTTCATGCACGCCTGCTGTTCCCCGCCCAGCGATCATCTGGCCGCTGTCCCGATTCCGGACATTCCCGCCCTGGACCTCGCCATGTGCGACACCGAAGTCCGTCCCGGCCATGACTACCTGCACTTCTACTCTCACGGCCGCCAGCGTTTCGCGATCGCGGCCGGTATTCCGGCCCGCCGCGACTTCTGGCCGGACAGCGTGCTGCCCACGAGTCTCGACGGGCTGCTGAAAGTGCCGGGCGAGCTCACGGTCAGCCACTGCTTCCGGCTCACGACCCCGACCGCCGCGATGCGCTTCATCGACAGCGTACGCCGCTATCACGAAGGACGGCGGCTCGACGCACGCTCGCTGCTGGCCGCCACGCTGCGCGGCGGCGACACGTCCGGTGCGCGCCAGAACCAGTCCCGCTCCACTGCCGCCGACGACGCGAACCGGCGCATTGGCAAGGTCGAGATGGCCGAAGAAATGTACGGGTACTACAACCTGTCGGTGCTTTCCTTCTCGCCGGTTTTCAAGACGACGCCATTCAATGATGACACCACGGTCGAAACGGCGTGGACGCAGACGGTCACCACACACCGGGCCGTTGAGGAAGCACTGCGCGCGGCACATTTCACGCCGGTACGCGAAACCCTGCACGCGTTCTCGGCCTTCGCGACCAGCATCCCCGGCATGTGGCGCGAATGCGCGCGGTGGTCGTTCATCGACACGGCTGCACTGGCCCGGCTGCTACCGTTGCGCGGCGTGTCGGACGGGCACCGGATCAACGCCCACCTCACGAAGGAAACGGGCACGCTCTGTCCGGCGCTCGCCGCATTCCCGACCGAATTCGGCACGCCCTACTGGTTCACCGCGTTCCTCGCCGACGTCGGGCACATGCTGGTCTGCGGGCGCACCGGTTTTGGCAAGACGATCTTCATGCTGCTGTGCGCGACGCTGTTCCGCAAGTATCCCGATGCGTGGCTGTACGGGTTCGACAAGGACCTCTCGATGCGCATCCCGACGATCCTGCAGGGTGGACGCTATCTGCAGTTCGATCATGGCGCGGCCGGGACTTCCGCCGACGAGCATGCGCAGATGAATCCGCTCGTGCTGCTCGCGGACCTCCGGCACCGGGAGTTCCTCGTCGAATGGATCGTGATGCTCGCACAGCAGCGCGGCACCTACCGCGTCGCCGCGGAAGACCGTCGTGAGCTGGAAACCGCGCTTGCCGCCACGCGCAGCCGCACCGACCGGCGCCTGTGGCGGCTGCGCACGGTCCACGCGTCCCTACCCGCCGGTCCGCTGGCCGACGAACTGGCTCTGTGGGTCGGCTCCGCCGTCCACGCCCACTATTTCGACAACGTGAGCGACAGTTTCGAGCATGGCTCGAACGCCGGCCAGTGGGTCTCGATGGCAACGGACCGGATTCTCGCAAGCCCGGCCATCGCCCGACCGTTCCTGTCGTACGTGACGTACCGCATCCAGGACTCACTCGATCTGCGCCGCGCCTCCGGCGTCATCGGCCCTACGCTCGTGATGCTGCCGGAAATCTGGAACCTGCTGGACGACGACGCGTTCTCGACCCAGATCGGCAACTGGATCGTCACGATGCGCAAGAAGCTCGGCTGCGTATGGATGGATGCACAGTCGCCCGAGCAGGTGTCAACCTCAAAAATCTGGCCACAGATCCGCGACAACGTGCTCGTGCGGGTATTCGTGCCCGTCGAGAACTTCACGCCGTCCGCGAAAGCTGCTTACCAGCGCGATTTCGGCCTGTCTGACGGACAGATCCGCACGATCCAGCAGCTCATCGCCAAACGCGACTACTTCATCACGGAACAGGGTGGCGCCTCGCGTCGTATCTCGGTGCCGCTCGACCCCGTATCGATCGCCATCCTGCGATCCGAAATGAGCGCCCAGCTCATGTTCGACCGGTATCTGCACTCCGGTCGGCCCGACTGGAAAGAGCGCTACATCGAGGAAGCGGTGGCCCGTTCGAGTGCGGATGCGACTGCAGCATTGGAGCAGGAGGTCCACCATGCATAGGTCCACGATTCGCGGCGCCGCGCTTGTCGCTGTCCTCCCCCTGGTCCTGCACGCTGGCGCGGCTCGCGCCGGCGGCGGCCTCGACGGTGGCGCCACCGAAATCACGCAGTTGCTGAACCATGCCGAGCTGGCTTCGTCGGTGGCCCAGCAGGCGCAGATGGTCGAGCAGAACGTCCAGGCGCAGATCACCCGCCTGCAGCAGTACGTCACGATGGTCCAGAACCTGAAACAGGTTCCCACCTCGCTGATCGACCAGACCATCGCCCCCTACCGCACGCAGATCACGAACGTCCAGTCGCTGTCGACCGCCATCACGCGATTGCAGCAGGCGGCCAGTGCGACGAACGGGCTCTTTGGTCGCAGCCTCTCGGAAATGAACACGACGGGCATGTCGCCCGGACAGTGGCTGTCCGCCTACACCTCGCTCGCCTCGACGCGTGGCGGTCTTTACCAGCAGCAGCTCACCCAGGACATGCAGAACCTGGACACGCTGGCGCAGCGCGCGCAGAACCTGCAGCAGATCCAGTCGCAGATTCCCGGTGTTACCGGCAACGTACAGGGGCTGCAGATGCTGAACCAGCAGTCAAACGTGCTGGCCGGCGAGATGGTGGACCTGCATGCACTGATGCAGCGCCAGGTCGCGCAGCAGATGCAGGATCGCATCGCGCAGTCACAGGCCCAGGGCAACGCGGCACAACTTGCTGCCGCGCGCGCCGCAGCGCTCGGTCAGGCCAACCAGCAGGAACAACAGACGACGCAGGGCGCGCCCGACTTCGATCTGTTGCAGGACCAGTAGGAGAACGACCGATGCTGCTGCGCTGGCTGATCTGCCGCCTCTGCACGACGCCCGGCGAGTTGCGCGTGGTGCTGTACGCCGTGCAGCAATACCGGCTGCGCAGCCGGCTGCTGCCCGAAGAACGCGACGCCCACTGGACGTTCGACCGGCGGATCACCCGCAGCGTGCGGCTTTCACTGCTTGTCGGACTGCTGGTTGTGCATGTCGAGAGTCCGCAGGTCTTTGCGGCGGCCTGGATCGCACTGCCGCTCGCCTTGCTGCTCGCGTTGCTAAGGCTCGGCGGCGCCCTGGGGTAGCGGGCCGCTCAACCACTCCACGTCCAGAACACCACCAGGAAACGATCAGGGCAGCACCATGAACGACGTCATTTCCGTGCTCAACGCGCTCTTCACTGCGATGCAGGCGAAGGGCACGAGCCTGCAGACGCTCTTCGTGTCCGACGGCCTGGATCTGCTAGCCGCGCTTGGCCTGATCATGGCGACCTGGCACGCGTTCCTGTGGTTGCTCGAAGGCGATTTCCCTGGCTTCTTCGCGAACATGTTCCGGCATCTGATCCGCTGTGCCGTGATTCTCGTGATGCTCACCGCCTGGTCCGGCACCGTGCACGCCTACTTCGTCGACAACATGCAGACGATGGCCTCGCGCGTGTCCGGTGGTGAGGGGAATCCCGGCGATCTGCTGCGTGCACTCGTCAATGCCGCGTCGACCATCATGCAGGGCGTGCGCACGGAAGCCGCCCAGGTGTGCGAACAGGTGCCGGACATCACGCCCGATGGCGTAGTGATCCCGAACACTAACCATCAGGTGTGCGGCACCACAAGCGACGCCGGCGCGAATTCCGTAGGACTGGACTCGATCTGGACGCTCGTCAAGAACCTGCCCCTCATCCTGCTCGCGTTCCTCGCGAAGGCGCTTGCGGTGATCGCGATCGCCCTGATGACGATGATCTTCGTAGTGGTCGTGCAGTTCGGTTCGTTCTTGCTCGACATCGCGTTCTGCCTTGGGCCGGTGCTGATCCCTTGGTACGTACTGCCAGCCGGAGAATTCCTGTTCAACGGATGGCTGCGATTCACGATTTCGGCAGGGCTATTCAAGGTGGTCGCCTGGTTGATGATGGCCATCGTCAACGGTGGTGTGCTGCCTGGCATCCAGAGCCTCGTGCAGCAGGCCGCCGCGCAGAACGGCACGAACAGCGACGCCTATTACGCGACGAATTACCTCGCGATGCTCGCGCTCGCGCTGGTCTGCGGTGTTGGGGCTTTCATGATGTGGCAGGTACCGGATATCGCACGAGCTCTTGTGTCCGGCAGCGGGGGCGGCGGATCGGCTGGATTCGGTAAAGGGTTAATTGGCCGAAACGTCACGCCCAAGTCATTGAGGTGAATTCAATGATGCTGATGCTTCGAACTCTCTTGAATGACGTAGAAGGTAGTCCGCTCATCGTCCAGGCGCCGTTGCCGATCCATGTCAGCACGCAAAGACTCTTCTCTTTCCTTCGGCGTGGTCCTGATCCACGACCAGGCAATGAACGCGATTGCGCCCGCAAGCATCATCGCGACGCCGAAATGCTGTGCGCCGACCTGGTACAGGACGAACACCGAAAACAGCAGAATCGGCAGCACGAAATACAGCAGGATGATCTTGAGTTTTGCCATGGCTGCACCCTCACAGCAGGTGAACTGGATCCCAGTGTAGCACTGCGGGCGTGCGCCTGCCGGTCAGAGTAGCGATGCGCAAACGCCTGTTCCCGCCCGCCGCTTCCGGTACCGAAATATCGGGTGCCGGTCTCGCGCCTCCGCCGAATACCGGAGAGGCGGTCTCAGCGTGGTTTGCGGCGTTCCAGCGTCCCATCTGGGAAAAGCGCCTCGCGATCAAGGTTGCCGCCGCCTTCGCGCTGCTCGCAGCAGGGGAATGCGCCGCGCTGATCGTGCAGGCTGCGCACAGCGGTCCCCGTCCCTATTTCGTCGAGCATGACGAGAAAAGTGGAGCGGTGTGGGTTTCCGACCGCTACGCAGAGACCTACTCGGTCACCGCAGCGAACAAACGTTATTTCCTCGTGAAGTGGGCCTCGCGTGTGTTCACGATCGAGGCCGACAGCCAGGACACGCTCACGCGCCAGATACCGGCAGCATTCGGCTGGACGTCCGGCGCCGCGACGCAGGAACTCGAAACGTACATCACCGCGACCGACCCGGTCGCGCAGCGCGTCGTGCAGACGCCCGGGCTCACCCGCGAATTCGTTGAAAACTCAACGTCGTTTTCGCCCGACGGTCAGGTTGCCTACCTGATCTTCACGCTAATCGAGAGCGTGAACGGCAAGCCGTCCCGACCGAAACAGATGCTGCTCACCGTCAGCTTCCTGCTCGCGCCGGAAACGCTGAGACCCGACGAAGAGAAGGACAACCCGATCGGGCTGCGCGTCACCCACTTCAGCCTCACGCCCTACGCGGGCGTCAATCCGGGAGCAACGCAATGAAGCTCGTCGTCTTTGCCGCGTGCGGCGCGGCACTGTTCACCGTATGCCTGAGCACAGCCTGGGCACAGGTCACGGCGTCGGAAGCCGCGTCTGCTGCACCGCTGCCCGCGAGCGCGTTGACAGCCATTGCGCCGCAGCCGACAGCGGATACACACCACGCCCCGGCGGCGCGTCCACGCGCCACCCGTGCGTCGACACCCCGCGCCCACGTGAATGGTCCCTACCCCGCACCCGACGATTCATCGCTCGTCGTCTATGACTATGATCCCGACTACCGGTATCCGGTACCCGTGCGCACGAATGAGGAAACCCACCTGGTCTTCGGTTCCGACGAAGAGGTGGTCGGCGTCTATCTGTCGGACACCGGCAAGCGCTGGCTCGAACATACTGCGCTCACGAAGCGCGACGTGTTCATCGAGGCACGCCTGCCTGCACTCGACAATGCGGCCACGGTTATCACCACGCGCCGGCGCTACGAGCTGGACCTCCGCTCATCGGATAGTGACGCTGCCTATCAACGCGTCTCCTGGCATTACCTGGATACCGACGCGCAGATAGCAGCGGGACAGGTCTCGCCCTTCGGCATCGAGTATCCGGGCAACGTTCCCGGCGCGACTTCAAGCGCGCAATCAGACGTCGACGGACAGCCGGCATCGTCCACATCAGGCGACGTGCGCGCGGCTGGCCCCCGCATTACGCTCGATCACGTGAACTTCGACTATCGGGTCGAGGGCAGCACGCCATTCGCGCCCGTGACCGTATTCGATGACGGACGCTTTACCTATCTGCAGTTTCCCCATCAAACCGAGCTGCCGGCCATCCTCCTGATGGACGAAAAAGGACAGGCTGAGATCGCGAGCTTCATTCCGCTGGGCAACGACTTCTTCGAGGTGCAGCAGATCACGACATATGGCCTGCTGCTCAGGCGCGGCAAGGAGGAAGTCCGGGTCTTCAATGGCCGCGGTCATGGATGCGGCCTGTTCGGCTGTGATTCGGCCCGCATGAAGAACATCTACGGGAAGTCGTGACCATGGCCGCTCCAGAAAACGGCGGCGCCCCGCTCACACAGGAACCCGCGAAGCTCACGCGCATCCGCCGCAACCTCGCCAGGACGCTGCTCGTTGCCTTGTGCTCGGCGCTGCTCGCGATCGTCCTCGTCCATGCGCTGTCCCATCCGCACGAGACCGCGGCCGAACGGCGCGAGCGCGAGCAGATCGAGGCGGATGCCCGGCAGCCGAAAGCGTCTGCCGATGCGATCCGCAAGCGCCTCGCGGACCAGCACAACCTGGCCCTGGCTCGTGCGGGTGAGGCGGCGTCCGGTGCCAGCGCCCCGCTGGGCGGCACGCCGCTCGACGGCATTCCCCAAGGTGTACCTAGGGACGACAGCGGTCCCCTCCCGCGAAACTATCGGGGTGCCGACCATTCATCCGGGACCGGCGACGCCGATCGCCTGGCACTGCAGCGGCAGATCGAGGCCATGCAGAGCCAGTCACTCGTCGCTTACGAAGATACCGGCGGCGGCTCCGCCAGCGCTTCCGCCGCGAAGGATCTGCCGCTCGACCGCATCGCCGATGGCCTTTCGCAACTGTCAACGCGGCAGACTGCGCCGGGAAATTCATCGGCAGGCAGTGCCCCAAGAACCGCCCTGTCAGGGCCGTCCTCCCTGAGCGTATCGAGTGCAACTGACCATCGCAACGCCGACTGGATCAGACAGCAGGGGGGAGCGAACAACGACGACGCACCGCTGGTCCCGCTTCCGATCACTTCACCCTACATGGTGATGGGCGGCACGCCGGTTCCCACCGTGATCCTGCAGGGCGCGAAGAGCGACATGCCGGGCACCTTCCGGGCGATGGTCGATCGCGACATCTACGACAGCATCGACGGAAGCTGCAGGCTGATCCCGAAAGGCACCCGGATTCTGGGCCGCACGAATAACGATGTGGCAATCGGTCAGGACCTGATGCTGATGGCTGCCACCCGGATGATCTTTCGCCACGCCACGATGCGGCTCGACGGGCTGACCGGCAACGATCCCAACGGCGAAGCCGGCGTGACTGCCGACGTCAACAACCACTTCTTCAAAATCTTCGGATCGACGTTCCTGATCGCCGGCGTGGCGGCCTGGATCGGCCACAACCAGAGCCAGTCGAACGGCACAACGATCAATGTCAACGGCGGCGTCTCCACTGATCTTTCGGAAGCTGCAGCGCAATCGCTGTCCCAGACCACGCAGACGATTCTCCAACGCAACATGAACATCCAGCCGACGCTGCGGCTGGAACCGGGGCAGCGCATCACGTTCATCACGCAGCGGGACATGATGCTGCCGCCCAACGTTACTGACGGGAGCTGCAATCGATGAAACACGCCACCACCCTGCTCTTTGCAAACATCCTGGTCGCTGGCTGCCTGCTTCAGTCCGCCTGTGCCGAACCACCAACTGTGGGTGGGCCGGTCTACGACTTCGACTGGCGTCTGGGCGGTGCGGCCGAAGTGCGACCCTACCAGGTGTTCGACGATGGCCAGAGAGTTTTTCTGCAGTTTGACGATCCAAAGCGCGTGCCCGCCATCTTCGCCGACACACCGGGCGGCCTCGTGCTTCTGCGCTGGCGCCCCGATCCGCCTTATATTGTCGTCGACCGGATGGACCCTGCACTGGTCTTCCGCTCGGCAGGCCGGGAAGCCCGTGCTGTACGGACGGCGCCCGGCGGGCCACCCCGGGTGGCGCAATTCGGGGCAGTCCGGCCATCAAGGGAAGCCCCGGTCACCGCACCCCAGCAAGTCAGCGGTGCACCGACACATAGCGTCAATCCGCCGCCTGACGAGAGATAACGTGGGCAAGACGCCTCGGCCAGCCAGGCTACGCTCACAGGAAGCTGCATCTATGCCGGGATTAAACGGGTATTCGGATTCAACGGTTGACGCTACTGACCCATGCGATTTTCATGGACCGGTCCGTGAGCGGTTGCGGGCGACTGACTCAGTGCGACCCGCTTGGGACATTCACTCAATGTCAGTCGAACGGCTGCTTAAGCGCGCGAGTGAGGCATTCGGATGACCATATGTTCAAGGACATCACGAACGCTATTGGCGACGTGGCAGGCGCACAGCAAACACGGTTTCGGTCTCATCTGACTGTGCCTCGATCTCGCCTCCATGGGCCTTGGCAATTTCGCGCGCGATATATAATCCGAGCCCCAGATTGCCGTCTGCGTTATGCGAGTCTTTATGATCCAGGCCGCGCTGGAGCGGGTCGAAGATCCGATAGAGAGTCAACTGATCGATGGCGGGTCCCTGATTCCTGACCTCGAAACGAACGCTCCGCTCTTCGCCGGTCATGACCACTCGCACGGACGCGTCCGGCGCCCCGTATTTGATCGCATTCAACACCAGATTGCCGAGCAATTGCTGCAGACGGCGGCCGTCCCAGACTCCCCGGCAGTCCCCTTCGACTTCCAGATCGACGCGACAGCCTGGGTGCGCTGCCCGCACCTGGTCCAGTTCGTCAGCAAACAGTTTCTCCAGGTCGATTTCAGTCGGCGCGATATTGATCCCCAAACCGAGTCTCGTTCGATTGAAATCAAGCATATCGTTCAGAAGGGCCTGCATGCGGGCGCCGCTTCGGATCAAGCGGGATGCGGCTACGGATACCTGCTCCCCAGCGTTTAGTGCCGTCAGATATTGGGCCGTCATCAGGATGGTCTGAAGCGGGCTGCGCATATCGTGCCCGAGCATGCCAAGCAAAAGATTGCGAGCCTGATCGACTTGCACGCTGAAATACCCGATCGATTCGGCAAGTGCCTGGTCGATGGCCTCGTTGAACCGGATGACATCATCTGGATGTGGAGCTTCGGGCTGACATTCGTCGATCCACAGACGCAGAATACTGGCGCGCAGGGCGCGGTACTCAGCAGCCAACTGGTTAATGTCGAACCCGCCTCGCGCCCGCAGAAGAGCGTGCGTCTGCGCAGCTGTCTCTGGCGCTCCGATCAGTATGGGGGCTAGTCCCATTGACTTTTCGGCTTGTGCTTCCCTGGTCTGGGCCGTGGACAGGTCCTTCGCCACGGCTTGCAGAATCTGTTGCGCATGGTCTCGCAGAGCGAGCGATTTCATGTTCACGGCTGCCGGCAACAGAGTAGCGGCGAACGTCTCCCATTGCACCAGAATCGTTTCCATGTCGCGCAGGATGAAGTCAGCCAATCGCATGTTTGCCCTCCAGGAAGCGGAAAAGTCAGTATGGGGCATCCGCTGAACTTATTTTACGCACAAGTAGCTACTTTGATTCTATCGGGTCCCTAAATTGCGTGGCAGGGGCAACCTACAGGAACCCAATGTTCACTGCGAAAGCGGAGCGCTTACTCATCGCGGACGACGACCCGGATTTGGTCGATGCCTACGTGCTGTTCTTCGAGGCTTACGGTTACATCATCCAAACGGCTATGGACGGTGCAAGCGCGCTCGCCGCGTACTACGCCTGGCACCCTGACGTGGTGATGCTCGATATCCAGATGCCCCGTTTGGACGGTCGGGCGGTGGCGAAAGAAAATTGGCGCATGGGCATCCTTCCGCGCCCGTTGCTGCTAGCGGTAACCGGACTGCGTGCATCCTCCGAAAGGGTCGCATCGTTCAAGGCCGGTTTCGATCATCATTTTGTAAAACCGGCCCAACTGCCGGCCATTCTTGCTGCAATAGCGTCGCGCCCAACCATTTGAGACCGGACGTTTTACGGGAAATCGAAAGTGGCGTTGGGCGGCTGCTGTGGGACGTCTGACTGACCGCATGGCCGGCGCAAGCAGTTCGCAAGCGACATAGTCGGTCCGGGTGCTGGTGGCTGCAGGTGAGAATGTTCTTTCGTGCAACCGTGCAAAAAATTTGGACCACCGACGATACCTTATACCGGTGAAAGTAATTTGTTGAGGTCGGACGACGGGGCTGGGAATGCCGAAGAAAACTATCTCCAATGCCGCAAGGGCGCTGGGCCGTGTGACATACGCCCGCCGACATTCGGGTGGGTTGGTGCAGCGCCTGCAATATGGTGGATGCCTGATTGCTCGGCAGCGACGAGCGCCACTATGAGGTATGCGCGCTGCAGTTCCCGTCGTGGCGCGCGTTGGCCCACTCCATCACCCCGTCATGCACAGATCACCGCTCCCCCGGTGATCTCATAAGACATGTTTTGTCTCACGCCCCAGCTAACCTGCAAGCTGTGGAACGAATGGATGAAACGGGAGGCCACTTGACACGGAAGAGACTTCTTTCGCCAATCACTGCCTTACAGCGTCTCAGTCTGCGCTCAATGCTGTTCGAGCATTGTCAGGACGGGATCGCGATCACCGATGCGAAAGGATTCGTTCTTGAATCCAACGCAGCGTTCACGCGTATCGCCGGGTATCGCCCCGATGAACTCCTCAATAAAAGTCTGTTCTGCCCGTGGATTGCGAATCAGGGCCGAACGCTCTACCGGGCAATTCGCACGTCCGTCACTTCTACAGGCTACTGGCAGGGCGAAGTACCCGCGCCGTTCATGCCCGATTGCATGCGCCGTCATTCACTGCGCATCAATACCATTCAGGACGAGCTTCGGAAGACCGTCGCCCTGATCTGGACGCTGACCGACGAAACGCCTTTGTCCGAGCAACAGCGCGAGCTGATTCGCCTTGCTCATCAGGATCCGCTTACAGGCTTGCCGAATCGGCGATCGCTGATGTCGCGTCTCGATCGCATGCTTGACCGGCCTCCGATTGACACCCCAAGCGCCGTGTTGTATGTCGATCTCGATGGATTCAAGCAGGTCAACGATACGCTGGGCCATCGCGCCGGCGACAATCTGCTGCAAGCAGTCGTAACGAGAATCAACACCCGAATCAGGCATTCCGATATGTTGGCGCGTCTCGGTGGAGACGAGTTCGTTATTGTTCTGGAACGGATCGCGAATGAACACGACGCGTCCGTTTTCGCTGAACAGATCATCGAGCAGCTCCGGACGCCATTCGAGCTTGGCGACGGCAACGTCATTCAAATCGGTGCTAGCGTCGGCATCGCCCTTTTGCCACGCGAACGGATCAGTGCAGAATGTCTTCTGGATCAGGCAGATCGCGCGCTATATACGGCAAAAAAAGCAGGTAAGGGTGCGTATCGAACCGCGAAAATGCCGGCAGCGGGGACCGTTGATACCATGGCCCAACAGCCGGAGTTCCACTAACGTCAAGGATTGGAGGTGTCGTCGCAGGTATGCTGCGCGACTGTTTGTTGTGCCTCTTTGTTGAGTCCCTTGAAGCGGTAAATACGCTTTGTCACTTTACTGCCTTCCCCACTCAATCCCAACGATCCGGTTGCTTCGTTAGCGTCCACTGAGAGCCCCATATTGCCCTTTCCCGAAGCATTGTAGAACTCTTCGATTTCGACTTCGTCTGCGTTGTCGATTCGTCTTGCGATTGCCAGTTCCTGCGCAACGCGTGCCTGGTGCTGCGCGAATTTCATCTGTAAATCCTGCTTCGCCACTTCGGCGCGCAGCTCATCGACGCCTTGCGCCGAGGCTTTGGCAACGGCATTGGCTGCCAGCTCAACGCCTTCTACAACAAGCCAGGCAGTTGGATTGGCGTATTTCAGGGCGGACTTTGCTTTGTCCCATGTAGCCATACTCGACCTCGTCTTGTTCACAATTTACCTGGGGATATCGTACCGATCCTACGACGGCAGATCGCGCCTCATGGAAAGAACTCGCCTTTCCTCGAAGCGATAGATCTACTGGCGATCAAGAAACGAACCCATCCCTATTTCCTAAAATGCGACGCTTTGAAACGCTGTCATCAGCGCCGCCCAGTCGCTCCGGTCCACGTCGCTCGCACCTGACTGCGCGCGCAATTCACTGCGACGCGCTTCCACAGGCCGTAGATGCTCCGACTGAACATGCTCAATCAAGTCGGTCACGCTCTGCATCAGACCCGAGTAAAGCTGCGAGCACGCCTCTTCGATCCACTGGCCGCGCTGCAACGTACGGTCCCGGGTCACCTTCACGTCACGCTCCTCGCCGTAATAGTCGAACGCAACTTCTGCCAGCACCGCAGCCACCTGGATGACGGGGGCGGCCTTTTCGGCCCAACTGCCAAGCGTCTTTGTCCAGCGGCCCTTAAGGCCTGGAATCTTCAGCTTGCGACCGTACTCCAACAGCGTTTTCACGTGCTCCTTGTTGACGCCTTTCATCCCATCAAGCGCGGCGTCGAGCATCTTGTTGCCGAACTCGCTGCCGCCCGCGTCGCTGCCCGGGGGAAGGCCGAGCCCCTCGGCGGCGAGTGCCGCACCGATGCGCCCCTTGACGTTCTGTTTGAGTTCCGCCTCCAGCCAAATCCGTAGACTCTCGCTTACCGCCTCACCAACCTTCGTCAATTCGGCAAGCACCATGTCGCTCGAACCGCCTTGTGCAATGGCATCGCCAATGTTCGGGCGCCGCTGCATCAGCTCCGTGCGAATCTTGCTGGACGCGGCGTTCGTGAGCAGCCGGTACTCGCGCGTGATGTGATCGATCTGCGCGTCGACCTCCTGCATTTCGCCGCGCGATTGGGCCTCCCGATCGATCGAAGCGGTCACCGGCTCTAGCAGTGAGCGTTCGACACCCGTGTAGATCTGCTGCAGAAGCTGCTTCTCACTGTTGTATTGCACAAGCCATTCGCGGAATCGAAGTATGAAGACATCGAAGCGGGAATGCTCGAGCAGCGCGGGCTTGTTCTCGAGTCGTGCGCGACAAGCGGACTTGATGTTCATGAGAATCGTGGGCACCGTGGCGAGACTCGCCTTGTCGAATCCACGTCGCTCGGCGTATGTCAGAAGCGTATGGGTGAAGCGTGCCTGAATCGCTTCGATACGCGCCGGATCGCCATCTTCGTAGTTCAGGACAATGAAGAGAGGCCGCTTCTGTTCCAGAAGGTCAAAGATGCGATTCATGATATCGCTCGCATCCTGGTCTTCCTGGCGCAGAACGAACACGATCAGATCGGCGCGCTGCAACTGCTCGTGGCTGATTTTTTCGTGCTCGATCGGTGCGTTGACCCCTGGTGTATCGAGCAACATGTGGCCATCCCACTCGTGGAAGTCCACTGCGTCCGTCGTAGGCACATCACCGGCTTTCGCCACTTCACGCCCAACAAGAGCGTTAATTAGTGTGCTCTTGCCGGCGTTGTAAGCGCCGAACAACATGACGTGAATCTTCTGTTCCTCGATGCGCCTCCTCCATTCGGCGATGATCCCCTCGGCCTCGGGATAGTATCGCACTGCCAAAGGCTCGGCCTGTACGAGCAACGACTGGTATTGTTCAAACGGGTTCACCTGCACTCCTCCTTCAATCTATCCAGATCCTTTCCGCTTTCGTCGAGGACGCACTCGATCCGCTCGACCTCTGCCATCACCTGCTCGACGCTGTCGCGACACCGCTCGACCACCTTGGCGACCGCACCCGGAAGGCGCTCCCGCAACCCTTGGGATATTGCCTCATAAAGGCGCGTGTAGCTCACGCCCACGGGAATGCGCAAACGCTTTGTCTCGACGAGAGAGCCGCCGCCCTTTTCGCCCAGCCACGAGCTTAAGGCGCCGCCCAAGACAGCGCCGACGGCCTCACCCACGCCCACGCCCGCGATCGTCCCCGCTCCGGGAACAAGGGAGCCGAGGAGTCCGCCGAGGATCGCACCGGCTACCCCCGCCGTTCCGGCGACCGCGCTCTTCTTCCAGCGGCCCCGCTCGACTTCGCACTCCTCGGCGACATCATCGAAACCGCCATACCGGTCGTTGTTCATCGCGACCAATGCAGCGTCCATCTCATGGGCGTATTCTGCGAGCTCGCGTGCGATGTGCTCTTGCACGATCCTGTGAACCACCACGTTCAATTCGCGATGCACTGCGGCCATGTCACGCGTCGCTTTGTGGCGTTCGAGCAGTTCGGCCAGGTCGCCGAGCACCTCGTCCAGTACGCTGCTGGAGATTCTTGGCGCTGCTGCATCAAGCGATTTCGCCGCGCCCGCTGCGTTCTCGCGCATGACACCGAGCTGCGGGCGTATCGTCTCGTTCAGTGGCTTTATCACATCCTCTTGAAGGTGATTGAGCATGAGTACGGCCGGCTTGCGCTTCTTGATTTCCGTCGCCGCCTCGGCAATCTCGCTGAGCCCCACGAACAGGCGCTGAAACCCCGCCTCCTCCAGAGCATCATCGGGCTCCAGACTTTTGCGAACCACCAGCGCCGAAACAGACACTGGGGGACGCACCAGGCCATCGTCCATCTCAGCCTGGCGCAGCTTGGCTTGCGCTCGCTTGAGTACATCGTCTTGCTGCAGTTTGCGGTTTGCCGCCGTCTTGTTCTTCAGAATCGTGACGATGGCACCGTCGAGCTCGTCCTCCTCGGACAAGTCGCTCTTCGTGATAACGGGAAGCAGCGGCTTGTCACGTTTGAGCTCCTCACGCAACTCGTCGAGTTCCTGCACTTGGCCCGGCGACGTCGAGCTCGTGAGCCACAGAACACCGTCAGCGCTGTCGGTGAAGCTCTTCGTCAGCGTGCCGTTTTCTTCTGTGACCGAGTGCAGGCCCGGGGTGTCAAGCAAAATGAGCTTGTTGCCAAGCCTTATTCCTTGAATGCGCGCGGTGGCCTCCGTTGCCGCTTCGACGAACGGCTCCAGGGTTTCAATGCATTTGCCGCTTTCGAAATAAAAATACTGAACTGGCTCGCCGTGTCGTTTGAATCGCTCCGCAAGGAAATTACAGAAGGAACTCTTGCCAGCATTCACCTTGCCGAAGACAAGCAAGATACCCTTGTCTCCGAACTGTTCGCTAAGTTGTCGCATGGGCCCGCTGCTGTCCAGCCCGCGCGCCCATCCGGCGACGCATTCGCCGATCTGACGCCGGAGCTCGTGGATCTGGCGAGCGAGTGCGCTGTCTGCCTTGATCCCCTTGACGTCATTGGGCTCAAGAACGAGTTTCGCCTCCAGTTTGTCCTTCCAGCTATTCAGTTCATCGACTCGGGTCTGCATGTCCTGTGTAACGAACTCGAACTGCTTCAACTTCTCAATGAATCGAGCCTCTGATGTCTGCGCTTTTGTCGTCCCGTTCAATTCCTGGCCCCGTGGATTATTCGATTAGGTGTTTCGGTCATACGGTCGTTGCTCGCGGCTGCGTCACTACTGTTTCTTCACCTACGTTCGGGGTTGCATCCTGTTGTGCCATCATCAAACGAATTGCTTGCGCTGCCTGCTCAAGACGTTCGAGCTCGCCCTTCAGAACGTCCATCTCGGCTGTAGACGCCTGCATCTCAGTCGTTTCCCGATACCGCCGCTCGAACTTCACCGATACAGCGGGCGTCGACGTGGATAAGCACGCTTTGACAAGCTCGCTGATTTCCGCATCCGTGACTGGGAGGTGGTGCTTCTGAAAGAAGCTTTTCAACATGACCGCCGATTCGCTCTCCGCAATGCGGCGCAGTCCTGCCCTTTTCGCGAGATCCTGCGCGTAGGCGGACGACGCGGTGCTACTGGACGACGACGTCGTCGAAGGAATCGCATCCGCCACTTTCTGAATTCCGTCGGCAATGGACTCGAGTGCCGTTTCGGCGACCGACTCCAACATGCTGCCCAGACTGGAGAAGAATCCCATGGTTAGGTCGCCCCGATTTTGTCGTGGATGTCTGCTTGAAGCTTCTCAAACTCTTGCTTGAAGTGCGCCATCAGCCCGTTACGCCTGGCAGTGAGCGTCTTCAGACGCCCATAACGATCAGCGCTCGCAGAGGCCAGTCGCGCGCGCAAAACAATGCCCATCATCCGCCGCTCTTCGGCTCGCGCAGCGAACACCTGGCGGACTGCATGGGCTATACGCTCTCGCAGCACCAACATGCCGCTCTTCTCGATCAGCAATTGCTTGCCGCCTTCGCGTCCACGCCGGTAGCGGATCGCCGAAACGGGAATGACCTCCAGTGAACCAGCCTGTTCCTTGATGATGCGGAGGATGCCCGCAAGCGTTTCTTCACCCACTTCTTCGATCTGGGTAACGACCACCAGCGCCGCGCGCCGGGAATGCCCGGCATCGGCGGCAAGCTCGGCGAGCAGTGCCTTTTCGCTGCCATCGAGTTCACCTTCGCGCGCCGAGTGGACGAAGAGCCGGATGTCCGCCTCCTCCCAACTCCCGCGCAACGCGTGGCGGTCGTCCTCGGACTCGACGTCGGCGTCGAGTCCCGGTGCGTCGAGCCAGCGCACGCCGTCCTCGTCGCAAGCATCCAGGTTCGTGGTCTGACGCGCGTCGGACACCGCGAACACTCTCTGGCCAATCAACTCGTTCAGCAGCGTGCTCTTGCCGTGGTTGAACTTCCCTAAAACCGTCACGACCGGCAACTTCCCGGCATCTACGAGCTGTTTGAAGCGAGCGGCGTCGGCCGCATGTTCCGGAATCAGCTCTGAAATCACTGTCAAGTCCATGGATTCAGCACAATGAATGACGAAAGGCGAGCGGGCCGCATCGCCCCGCCCGGGTTGAACGCAAATCACGGGCGACTGCCGGTCGGAAACGGCCATGCGGCCGCAGGATTGAGCGACGTCTTGACCACCGTCGCCGGTGTTGCCGGCGGCGTGTCTTCTGCAACGCTGGCCACCCCTGCAACGCGCCTCGCCGTGGAACCGCGCTCGCCCGTCTTGCGGGCGGTGGCGCCCCCAGACGCCGTGCGCTTCACAGCAGCGGTCTTCCTTGCCGCAGTCTTCTTCGCAGCAGGAAGCACTGGCGCCTGGCCCAACACCTCATCCTTGAGATTCGCAGCGTCGGCCTTCGCCTGATAGCCGAACACCTGCTCCGGCGTGAAGTCAAATTTCCGGATCTGCGACCGCACCAGGTCGAGCACCCGTTGCACTTCCTGCAAACGCGACTTGACGGAAACAGCCGGGGCGTTCCCTGTGGACTCGTTCTTTTTTCGCACAGTCATGTTTTTCATGCTCCACGTTGCTTAATGCACAATCAAACTCGACGCAGCAATACGCCTGCCGCACGCTCCGACATCACCACGATCAGTTTCATGGTCGCCCGAGTCGCGCCAACGAAAAGCAAGCGCTGCGCGAACTCATCGAACTGCGAAAAATCCACCTCGGTCAGAATCACGCATGGCGCGCTTTGCCCCTTGAAGCGAAATACCGAATCGGACAGCACGTCCCCATCGCGATACAGCTGATTGCCTGCCATGTCGTACCCACCGGTCGGATGACGCAGACTCCAGTCGCCCAAGCGGTCCATGCCAGCCAATAGAGACTTCTTTATCCCTTGGAACGAAAGAACTGCGATATCGGATGGGCGATAGCCGAGCGCTATCGCGCCATCCAACTGACGACGCGTATACTCGACGACCGCGCCGTCCGGGTAAGCCTCGATTTCCACGCCCCACCCGTCAATCGGGCTTTCCGCCTCGACGTCATGCGGCAGTCCCTGCAATTGCGCGATGAATCGCACGATATCGCGTGGACTCCGGTAATTGGATTTCGCCCGCACCTCGACCCAACTGCCCGGCAATATGGGCGCCGGCCGCTGATACAGGTTCTGCATCGGGTCTTCGAGCCACCACCAACTCCCACCGGGCGCAAGCAATACCTCCATCAGATCGACCCAGAACTGCAGGAAGTCCTGCCCTTCGTCGATCACGATCACGTCGTAGCGCGCGAGCGACTGCTGGACCTGCTCCAGTAGCCTTTGTCTCAAGGCCGAGCAAACCCATTGGTCGTCCAGATCGAGTTCACCAGTCACGCCGACCTCGTCTGCAAGTCCACGGCAGAGCTTGTGGAACGACGTAACCGTCGCGGCATCCAGCGCGATAGACCCGACGTAATCGGCCAATGGCCGGTTGAAGCACACGTACAGCGAACGCTTGCCCGCTGTCGCCGCGTCATGCAACACACCGATTGCGAGTTGCGTCTTACCCGAGCCGGCCGTGCCGTTCACCCGCAGCCGGAATGGTTCGAAGTGGATGTTGCGCGCCCACGTGGCCAATCCGCTCGACACCTGAGTCACGAGCCTCGATGCCGTACCGATCATCGCGCCTGCATCGGGCATCAATGACAACTCACCCGCCAGAAACGGATGAATCCCGTCACGGCAGGGAAGCGGCAGCTCGTCTGCCGGCAATATCTGCTGGACAATGTCTGCCAGCCATTTGCTGCGAGTCGCATCCACGATACGGGCAGGATGCACACCCGCGATGTCACGATTGATGACCGTGTAGTCCGGGCAATATAGCAGCTCCTCTACACCGTAGTTGCGCGGTCCAAATGCGTCGGACAGACGGCCGCGCAATGCCGACACCGAGCGGGATATCTGTTGCGCCACGCTCTTCGGTTTGCCGGAATAGGTTTTCACGAGACCGTCGGCGGTTTCCTCTAGGCTTCCCGCCTTTTGCTCGATCGCCATGACCCGACCGGATGGGCTGACGGCCACGAAGTCCAATTCCCCGAACACCGAGAAACCCTTCGCGAGCCGCGTCCAGTGTACGGAGTGATAGACGGTGTAGCCATTGGGCAAGCCGGTTTCGAGCTGCTCCAGCGTTTCGATCTCGCGCGCAGCCCCTCCGGTCGCACGCAGTGCCTTCCAGCCGTCAGGAAGAATACGCGCCATCAATCACCCATTCTGGAGACAGTTCAAAGCAATTCTCGGTGCAGTCATATGCGCCGCCAAACTCGTCTCAACTGGTTCGACACCTGCTCGATCAAATTCGCCCGTGACCGTGCCAATGCAACGGCGCCACATCGCGGACAATGCGAACGAATATCTATTTCCGGCAGCAGAACATCGCTTTGCGGAGCAAACGTGTGCTTCCATCCGCATTGACTGCATTTCAACGTAAAAGGTGTTGGACGTATTGGCATAGGGTATCTGGCAGACGCCTTGTGATATCTGGTGGGTCACGTCGAACCCGCCAACCGTTCCCGCAGATCGATTTATCCCCGCTGCGCATCGGCCTTCACCGAATCGACGTAAGCGCCAACTGCCGCAGTACCCAGCACCGCAGCCACAAAAACAATCGCAAATGCCGCTAAATGTTGCAGAGGGGAAGAATTGCAATTCGTAAGCATGTTCGCTCCTAGCTAGGGGTTCAATAGAACAGCATCGACGTGCTGCCCTATAAAGATAGCCACCGCATAAGACAAATCGTGTCCGAAACCTCAACCGACACAGATGATCGCGCGCTACGCTATACCTCGTAGAGTGCGGTCAATGCCCTGGCCTCCGCCGCCAATTCCGCCCGCAGGCTTAGCGGGTGCAACACCTCGACGTTCGGCCCGAATGCGCGCAGCCACCACCGCAGCCGCTGCGTTGACAGCACCGTGCCACGAACATCGAGCGTGTTGCCATTCTGGACAGTTTGCTGATCGACAGACATCGGCGCTTCGAGCAGATGGTTCCCCGCCCCACTCCTGAAACGTAGTCTCAGGTCGATTTCGCCCTCTACCATGAAGTCGAATTGGCGCTGCTCACGCACGTATGCCGTAAGCCGGAACCCACGCGGATAGGCAAACGGCTCAGGCAACATGTTTGCGCGAGCAAGACGATCTAACCGGTACATCGCGGGTTTTGGATGGCGTGACATCGCCGCCACGAGATACACCAACCCACCCACCTCTACCAACCCAAGCGGGTGGACGATCTTCGCATCGGCATTGTCAGTCTTCGTACGAGGTTGATAGACGATTTCGAGTTGCTGCTCATTAAAGAGCGCCTGCGAAACCGCAGTGAATATCTCAAGGTTGACCTCGGGGTGTTGCAATGAGAAGGCGCCGGTTTCGACCTCAATCTTGTCGATCCACTTGCGATAACGCCGCTCATGCTCGCTGTTGGCCGCCGCCAACCGCTTGCCCGCCGCATCGAACAACGGCGCGAGCGTTTCTGCAACCAGCGTCGGAATCCGCCACGTCGAAAAGCGCCGCAGGGTCTGCAGGGCCAGCGCCTCATCGTGCGTCATCATGCCGGCCGCCTTCGCGGCAAGACCACTCGCGCCCGCCACCTTGCGCCAATACTTGCAACGCCCGCGCCATTCCACTTCGACCAGTCCGCGTTTGAGCATTTCGTCCAGTTCGCGATGCACCGTCCGCAAGGACCGTGGGTCGAGCACATTGACACTGAGCTTGCGATGTACTTCTCGAGTCGAGAGCGGTAGCTCATCTCTGCCCGCATCGGGCAGAACCAATATTATTTCTCGGTCCAGCATCTCGAAATTAGGATCAGGAAAGCCGTTCAGATGGAATATCTTTAATTAACGGCTGCCCTCTTGATTTCTTAAGCGCTTATACCAAATTTGTGACGCTGTGCACGGCCTCACGCTCGAAGGCCGTCTTGGATTACTAGCTGCTTAAAAACCGTCCCTATTAAGGAGCCGCGCCGGCCGTCTACTCCGGGTCGAGGCTGTGTGAAAACTCACGTCGATCGCGCCAGTCGAAAAACTCGACCCTTCAGATCGCGCTGTATTGGCTTGGTGGCGACTCGGGAAGGGTAAAAACCAGCTAGATTTGCGTTTTCACACAGCCTCGGTCGGGTAGCGTCATCCCGTTTCCACAAGTTCATCGCCGGAAAGCAGCCAGTGGAATTTCGCTCCCCGGGAGCAGCCAGCCGACAGTGGGTACTACCCGTAGCGGGCAGTCAAGATTACCTTAACCGGACGTTCGCGAGTGTGAAACGGGCCATTTGCCTTGTGATGTCCGCGACGCTACACTGCGCGCGATGAGGGAGTGCCAAGTCGCAAGCTTCCAGGGGGGCATCTGTCAGATGCCCGTGAAACGAGTTAGGCGGCAGGAGGAAACAGCGACATGACTGCTCCATTTTTCGGCGGGTGTGCATGCGGATCGATCCGCTATGTATGCTCGCGCGCGCCAGTTGCGACGTTAAACTGCCACTGCATAGACTGCCAGCGCTCAAGTGGTGCTCCTTTTGCTTCCGGCTTCATCGTGCGAGTGTCGGACATAACCATCACCGGCACGCCGAAGACGTACTCGGTTCGTGCTGGCAGGGGCAGGCTTGCGACTCGCAGCTTTTGTTCCGATTGCGGCTCTCCTCTGTTCACGCGTGGCGAGACTGCTCCAGAAGTTATGTCCATCCGTTTCCCTACGCTGGACAATCCGTCTGAGTTTCAGCCGATGCTGGATATCTGGACATCTAGTGCACAACCATGGGTTTGCCTTAGTCAGGCAATTCCTCGCCGTTCTCCGAGTAGGCGAGGAGGTCCCCCCCCTCACCCCTCACAGACCCGGACGAGCCCAATTAAGGCATCCGGTTCTTCATCATGCAGACTCGCTCACGGTTTGGCGTAACGATGGACAATTCGAGGCTGCGGTAACAGGAATAACTGGAGTATTCGCGTGAAGGCAACCCATGGCATGGAGCGCTCGTTCGACCTTCGCGACAACCATTTTCGCCAGATGCGTGCGACCTGATAAGGCAGGGTCGCCAGACGCTCGTAGTTCCCGCTGATGCCAAAATAGGCATGGTGCCCCTTAAGCATCCGACTCAAGCGCTGGTGCTGATCGCGAAGCGGCCGGGTCCGCATGCTACGGCAAACCTGGCTGATTGCTTTGAGCGTACGCGCGACGCGATCTTTGGCGGTCAATTGCCGCACCATTGCCCGGCCCTTCTCCGAAGTCACCCACACGTGGGTGAAGCCGAGGAAGTTGAAGGTCGTGGCCAACGGCTTCGGCGAATCATCGTGACCGGATTGAGGTTGGAAGCGGAAATCAATCATCCGGGTTTTGTCCGGATGCAATTCCAGGCTGTACTTGCCCAGTCGCTTTTCCAGCACCCGCCAGACACGCTCCGCATCGTCTTTGTGCGCGAATATCACGACAAAGTCATCCGCGAAACGAACCAGAGTGCTCGGACCACGAAGGCGCGGTTGCACCTCAGCAGCAAACCATTCATCCAGAACATAATGCAGAAACACGTTGGCAAGGCAGGGTGAAATCACCCCGCCCTGGGGAGTCCCGGAGTCAGGATAAAACAGCTGACCATCCTCCAGTACGCCCGCTTTCAGCCACTTGTCGATCAACCTTCTAACTACACCATCGGTGACTCGTCTGGCTAGAAGCGCTCTGAGTTTGGCCTGGTCGATGCTGTCGAAGTATTTCCGAACATCAACGTCCAGCACCCACTGCCCACCTCGGTACATAATCCCCCTCCACACTGCCCGCAATGCCTCGTGAGCACTACGACCAGGTCGGAAACCGAACGAACAGTCTTGAAAGTCCTGTTCGTAGATCGGCTCCAGAAGCATGACGATGGCGCGTTGTGCCACCTTGTCTTCGAAGGAGGGAATGCCGAGCCCACGAAGCCCGCCGTCCGCCTTTGCAATGAAATGCCGACGGACTGGCTGCGCGTGGCATCCGCCGGTGCTGAGTGAGTGCTGAAACCACAGGCGATCGATCAGCGCTGACTCAATCAGGCGAGCATTGACCTGGTCATCGGAATTTATTTCGGCCAACAGCGGGACAGATAGCTTTCCGAGCTGGGTTCCCATTGCCAACTTGTGACCATCAGCGTATCCAACGCGACCGTCGCGGAAAAACTCCCGTTTGCGAACCTCGTAATGCTGGATGTCAAGCTGCGAGACAAATCGAATTGGCTCCGCCTCGAAGTCGTGTGTCCATGCAACATCGATAAATATTGGCTGGAGTGCCTCGTCCATCTTTTGCTCTCCGTCCGCGTGACCCGGCTTGTTTCGACACGGGCATTGTCGAAGATTCGCGCGGTGGAGTCGAAGGGCCGCTCGTGGCCGGCCCGGGGAGTTCGTCGGGAGGATGCCGCCGCCGTTTGCCTCGACGCGAAGTTCCCTTGCCGAACCCCAAGCCAACTGTCACGGGTACTGTGGTAGTAGTTCTCCGAAGCTGCCGTCGTGCCAAACTGTCGTTCTGCTCACGCAAATGTGCTGGTTTTCCTGCTGACGCCTCGCACGTCTTTTCCTTTTAGTTGTTCGGTGCCGCCAGTGCCCTGAAGCTTAGTTGTTGAGCCGGCGGCTCAGCTCCGAACGAGTGGTAGTAGATGCGGCCATCGCTGCCACTCGGGACAAAGCTCGTTGTGGCTAGCCATCCTCGCACCCGGTGCATCGCTGAGATGAAGACCGGCATCAGATCGACATACACACTCGCGACATCGAAGCCTTCCCTTTTTGCCACGG
Source organism: Paraburkholderia sp. RL17-383-BIF-A (assembly GCF_046028015.1). Taxonomy (NCBI): domain Bacteria; kingdom Pseudomonadati; phylum Pseudomonadota; class Betaproteobacteria; order Burkholderiales; family Burkholderiaceae; genus Paraburkholderia; species Paraburkholderia sp. RL17-383-BIF-A. The sequence goes on from NZ_JARESR010000005.1 coordinate 196,301, forward strand.
TCGTTATGTCGGCGAAGCGCAGGTCTCGCTCCCACAGCGCGCCGATGGTGACCCTGTCTGCGGCCTTCAATTTTGCATCGGGCAAGCGCTTCCGGAAGTCATCGAGTGGCAGGTAATAGCGCGGCACGAAACGCTCTGTCTCAGGCGTCAGGCTAGCGAACAAATACTTGCTTGATGGCAGCTTTTGGGTCTCCTCGTGCGCCAGAACGAACGCATCCCAGCTCACGAAAAGGTCGTGGTCACGATGATGGATGGCGTTACGCAGCAAGATGAGCAGAGCCGTGTCCGCGTGCTTGAAGTAGTCAAAGCCTTGCAGGTCTTTAGTGACGTCGTACAGCGTATGAAACTTCTCAAGCTTTCCCTCGATAGTGCGATCTTGTCTCGTGACTGCGTCTGGGCGGTCAACGTTGTAGAGCGCAGCAAAGTCCATATGAGCCTCGACAAACAGCCGTAAGGTATTCGACAAGCTTTCCCATGCGTGTTCAATGACCGTCGCCATTCCTTCGTCCTTGTTCTTATCCTTAAACCTCAGACTTGCCAGCCAGCCTGCTTGCCTTGTGGTAGTCAGTTATTGATGTCCGGACCTTCGATGTACGTAATCGTTATCTGCATCACGTCGTCTCGCAAACCGAAAATGGCCCTAAGGGCTTGGGCCGATTGTTGACGATTTTACCCACATGCACGAATGTCGCTTCATGGCCGCATTTGGACGCCGGCTGGCCTTAGCGCAACGGAAAATCGATGCTCCGATTGGGTGTTCATGCCGTGCGCGACACTCACCGGAATTTCTCACTTTCCATGACGTTCGACAGATGGACCGGCCTTTCTGTCCAATAAAATCATCCGTACACGGAACGTGAACGCGCGAAAGCCGTGGACGGCGCACAATTCATTTTTTCGATCTATCCACGTAACGTGTACAATGAAATAAATTGGACAACGTCGTATCTGCCATGCGCCCTGCCGACCAAGATCTGTCCACCCTGGTGGAAGCCGCCGCAGTCGCATTTCGTGATGCGACCGGCATTCCTGTCCATCCGCGCAAGGCGCCGCGCGGGTCGCCGGCGGACACCGAACTGGAATTTCATGTTGGTGCGCGCCGCCTCAAGCGCCCGGCTCTCGTCAGGCAGACCATCGATCGCTACGGCACCTTGGCTGCGCTGAACGCGCACGCCACGCCACGCCATGACGAAAGGCTGCTGCTTGTGACGTCGTATTTGTCCCCCAATATGATCAACGCCTGTCGTGAGTTGCAGGTCGACGCGCTGGATCTCGCAGGCAATGCCAGTCTTCTGCTAGGCGACAGCGTCGTTCTCGTGTCCGGCCGGCCTCGCCCCGACAACGCGCAGTCGAGCCGGTCAACCTGGACGCGCTCCACGCTACGCGTGGCGCTCGCCCTGCTCACAGACCCTTCGCTGCTGCGAAAGCCCTATCGGGATATCGCACAGGCAGCAGGTGTCAGCCACGGTACTGTCCAGAACGCAATTCACAGCATGCTGGATCGCCGGGATCTCATGGAGCGGCCCGATGGACATGGTATGCAGTTCGCCGATGCCGGCAGGCTGATTGACGAGTGGGCGATGTTGTACCCTGCGCTCCTGCGTGGATCACTGACGCTAGGCCACTACCGCACAGACGTCCCCGACTGGTGGCGAAGCGTTCCCGAACTGCCCGACCGGTGCCGGTTCGGCGGCGAGCCCGCAGCTGCCATCCTCACCGACTACCTGAAACCGGCCGCCTTCACCATATACTGCACGGATGAGGTGCCGAAGGAGTGGGTCGCCAAGGCTCGCCTACGTCGTGATCGCGATGGTAACGTCGAATTCCTGAAGTCCCCGATCCGGTTCGCGGCCGCGGCCGACTACCCGCAAACTGTAGTTCCGCCCCTGCTTGTCTATGCGGATCTCGTTGCAAGCGGCGACTCACGCAATCTCGAAACGGCCCGGTTACTCCGTGAACGCTATCTCCCCACTTGATCCTCGTCCTCATCGCCCGTTTACACCAGAGATGGTTGCCCTGCTGCGCGAGGTCGCAACGGCGGCCGCTGCAAGGGGCATTCCCTGGTTTGTCGGCGGAGCAAGTGCGCGCGACATTCTGCTCACGCACATTCACGACATTGAGCCGACACGGGCCACGGCAGACGTCGACATCGGTATTTCCATCGAAAGCTGGGATGGCCATGAAGCGCTCAGAGCGGAACTGCTTGCGTCCGGTCACTTCGAGCAGCGAGGCAACGTGACCCACCGCCTGGATTACCGGGTACCGGCAACCGGTGCGAGGACATGGCTCGACGTCGTGCCATTCGGGGGTATCGCAGATGACCGTGGCGAGATCGCGTGGCCGCCCGATCAGGTGATCCGCATGAACGTTGCCGGCTTTGAAGAAGCGTTGCGTGCGGCGGTGCCAGTGCGCATGGACGTGGACCTCGTCGTGCCTGTCGCCTCCCTTCCGTCTCAGGCGATGCTCAAGATCATTGCCTGGCAGGACCGCCACGCGATCGATCGTAAAGACGCCACTGATCTACTTTTTCTGCTGGCGTGGTATGGCGAGGCAGGAAACCTTGAGAGGCTGTATGCCGACGAGGGTTTCGACCTGATCGAACGGCACGATCACGACCCCGACGTGGCCGGTGCCGCGCTCCTGGGCCGGGACATGGCCGCGATCGTGACGCCGGAAGTCCGCGACCAGATACTTGCGGTGCTCGCACCGGACGATCCCTCACCGCTGATACTCACACACATGATGGCGAGCCGCACATGGGTTTCAGGTGGCGACTCGACCGACCGTATGGGCCAGCTCTTCGACGCGCTCCGCCAGGAATTCCTCGCTGCGGTCCACCATTAAGGGTAAAGCGCGCACGTCGTCAATCTGCGGCGCTCATCCCGCCGCAGCCTGCCCAGCCCTTGCCTGGAGTCCGGTCAGTTGGGCAAGCGCATCCGCCGCGCGCTCGATGGGCACGAAAATATGATCGTGAAACGCGGCGGCCACGACGTTGCAGCTGATGCTGGCCCGGGTCAGTGATTCAGCGACCGCCGCGGTCAGCCCAACGGCCTGCAGGTCGGAGTGGACCGTCAGCGTGATCCAGGCTGCGCGGAAAAGCACCGGCAAGCCTTCACGCAATGCAGTCGGCTCGTCGACGATGATGGTCAGCCCTTCGCGCTCGCGAAACGTTGCCAGCGGTGCCAGTCGCGACACGTCCCTGTCCGGCGGAACCGAAGAAAAGACGTAGGCACCTTCGTTCAGCTCCGGCTGCATCGACGCCAGCAGCTGCTCAAGATTCGTAACCGGTTGGCTCACCGCGCTCCCCGTCGGGCAAGAGGTTTCGTCGGACTGGAATACCGGCTGTCACGGTCGGTATCCAACACTCATTAACACGATATTGTGAACGAATCAGAAAGATACCCGGCATTCTAGTGAGCTCGCGTGACATTACCCCGCGGCTTCCCGCTAAAGCATCCACCACTGCGCGGGTACAAGCCAAAAGAATCAACGCGAGCAGGCCTCTGACTCATTCCGGAAACTTGCCAGGCCACACATCGGTCTGGCGGGGCCTCGATTTATAACGTATTACACATAATATAAGTTTTCAAGTCCTTCTTTGCTTTCGTCTGTCCACGCACACTTGGCGCATTTCAGCGTGGGAGCGGCAGTGACGAGGCAGCAAGGCGAGCATGAACAACTGGTCAAGGCAATCGGCAAGGCGATTTCCGCCCGACGCAAGGCGCTCGGCCTGACCCAGGAACAGCTGTCCGAAGCTGCCGGCCTCGCTCAGGCATCGCTCTCTCACATCGAACGCGGCGTGACGTCCCCCAGCCTTGAGCGCCTGGCTCAGCTCGCTGACATCCTTGAATGCCGGCTGTCGGACTTCCTTGGGGAAACTGCCACCGGTCCGGCCGACCGGGCAATGCGCATCCATCAGAAGCTTTCGGCGCTCAGCCCACTCCAGCAGGATGCACTGGAGCATCTCATGGATGAGGCCATCGCCCTGACCACGAATGTCCGGGCCGCTGGCAAACGTCGCACGCGCAAACAGAACCTGTAACTGCACCGACCGCCCAGCGGGCCTCCCTCTACGCATGCGGTCGCTACGCCGAGCGATCCGGGCATGGGCCAGGACCTGCGCCGGCCGCGTGCCAGTCTTCAGCGGGACCTCCTCCTGGATCGATGTCCCGCGAGCAACCCCGGTATGGGTCCGACGATGAGGCAATGTGGTATATCGTGAGGTTGAATTAAACTTCGATATATTAATTTGTACTGCGAATAATATTTAACAAAGTTGCCTTGACTTTTTGGTGTTGCTGGCTACGATTCACAACTGAAGTTGCCCGCTGGAGTTCGTCCAGCATCCTTTGCAGTATCGTCGCCCGTGCGACCCCTTTTGCGGTCTTGCTTCGTCCCGCTGTCTGGACCACCGCAGGTCTTCCGACCAGAAGCTTCCTTGTTGACCCGTCTGGGGAATTGTCACTCCCCGACGCGGGTACTGGCGATTCCCCTTTTTTCGTTCTGGAGAATCGTCATGAACCACCCTGCTGAATCCCGCAAGTATTTCGATCTTCATCTGCGCGGCCTCGGATATCTGTCCCGCGTGCGCGATGTCACTACGCGTGGCAATGGCCGCAGCAAGGCCAAGCCTTTTCTCGCATGCTCGATCTCGGCGTTTCATGGCGATCCGAACATCGAAAATGGCATTGTCTACCTGCCCCTGGACCTGATCGTCCCCGGCGAAAAGGCAAAGGAGGCAGTCCGCTCCGTCATGGACGACGCCAACGATCCGGACGTGAAGGTGCTCGTGGCCTTCCGGTCCGGCGATCACTATATCCGCACGTTCGAACGCACCGGCAACCGCGCCGGTGAAACGGGCGCCGTGCTCAAGGGACGTCTGCTCAAGCTCTTCTGGATCAAGCTCAATGGCGAGGAGGTATATCGCGACGAAGGCGAAGACACCGAAGCCGACGCCGATGCCTCACGTGAAACCGTCAACCGCGCACCGCCAACATCGGAACAACCCGACGAGCACGGCGTATCCGGGACCGAAGCGCTGGACAACCGTCGTGAGACCGTCCAGTCCAGTGAAGACGTTTCGGAAACCGGGCATGTCGCACCACGCACGAACCGCTATCCGCTGCTACGCCGTAATGGCGATGGAAACAGCCGCCGGCCCGCAGCCAGCGACCGGTAAGCGGCCATCGCCTCCTCATCGACTCTATTCCCCGCTTCGCGCGGGGACTGCATTCCCACACCCGGCCATCGCGCCGGCTATCCACAGCGATAACCCGATCGCTGCGGAAAGCCGGTGCCGATTCCTCCCGTAGTCTCACGGGTCCACGGCGACCCTGCTGCGCCGTGCCGTTTGCGACGGGCCGATTGTCCTGAGCGCAAACAGGAGCCTGGCAGTTCACCGACTGCCAGGCGTTATGCGTGATTCGCCTGATGGCCAATGACGCATGACGCTTTCACTGCCAGCCTGCCAGTTGCAGGCTCGACCATCGCCACGTCACGGCGATAGCGCACAGCTACTTCCGGTGCCTTCGTCTGCACGGCTGTCCTGGTGCCATCAAAACACCCGGTCCGGAATCACTTTCTTTCCTGTAGGGGCGTTCGCGCGCCCGACGGGCCCGGATGCCCCTTTTTTCTTCAAGGAGCATCCGATGTCCATCCTGCAACCTGTAATTCCACATCCGGCACGGATATTCCTCGTTGCCCTCTGCTTCTCCGCAGGAGCATGACCATGGATACCTGCGCGAAACCGGTTGCCGGTGCGATGCATGACGCTAGTCCGCTGACGCGACGCCCCTTGCGTTAGCCATCTTCGAAGGATCCGATGCACCAACCAACCACGCATCGACCTCTCTCAATTCTCAATTGGAGCAAACCATGGAACATGGTCAGGTAGGGCCTGACGATCTGCCCAAAGATCGTCGCGATGAAATCCAGCAACAACTTGCCACACAGGGTTACCGCATGGAGTACGACGCCGGCGCCATCCCTGGCGAGGGGCATTGTCTGGTCAGTCTCGATACGGAAGAAGCCGTCGATGACGTGCCCGAATCCATCGCAAAACTGGCTGAGGAATGGTCTCAACTGACTGACGATCTGGAAAACCCCTGATCTCCAGCCGCGCGCAACTGTCACTGCTATCTCTGATGCCTCACGACTGCGGGCTGAGCTCCGCATCGTCGGCACCCTTGTTATTCAACCCACGCGGGGAATGTACTTCCCCGCCGGGAAAGTCGTCCTCCGCATTTTTCTGGAGGATGTCATGAACCAGGCTACTGAAACACGTTCCATCGTCGCGACCATCGTGCCCGAGGAACGTCGCATGGAAATTTTGCCACGCTATTTCGGCAAACACATGATTCGCGGAGAAATCGCTGTCTACAACGCCATGACGTCACTGTGCACGACCTACGCCGGTGGCTTCTGGGACTATGTCGAATTGTCCAACGGGGCGTTCTACATGGTGCCCCGCCTGGATGGTCCGCTCCCCATCGCCTGCGACGGAAACGGGTACGACGGCGAGATGAGCTGCGATGCGGCCGGCATCGTCGCGACGCTCTTTGCGCTGAACGCGATGGCGTGGGCAACCGAAGACGAGAAATTTACCAGGCTCTATGACAGGCTGCTCGCCTTCGTCTCGTCTCACTCCGAGGCCAGCAAGATTTTCGCCGCAATCGACTGACACATCTCCCTTCCTTCATCCCCCGCGGAACGCATCCCGCTGGGGTGCGTCTCTGCGATCTTTCCGGAGACAATCATGTCGGCCTGCATTTCGCTCTTTCCCCAACCGCCCGCTGATACGGGCATGCACTACCGGCCGCCGGCAAGCACGGAATACCCGAGCAAGCCGGAGTCACTGGGACACGCCGCGCCTCTCCCCGACGACGATGGCATGCCGTCGAAACAGGATTTTCTGTGCCGCGACGGGCGGTCGCTTCCGCGCTACACGGTCCACAGTGTCGATCTCCCCGATGGCCTGTATCTCGGACTCTTCAACGGTCGGGACAATCCGTTCACGTCTGCAATCGACGCACGCTTCGACGGCCCGCTGATCGGACGACTGCGTTACTGCCACACCGTCGAGGCTCGCGAAGTCAGACTCGAATTCCTCGATCCGTTCGAAGGCCGCTGGTTCTTCCCCGATATGGAAATCGTCGCTGGACGCGATGGTCATGTCCCCACAGGCAGGTTCGCGCTCCCGATCCAGCTCGGGCTCATTTCTGGCGCGATCGTCTTCGATGGCCGGTACTTCGCGGACTGGACGGTCTTCATCATCAGCTCGGTACGGACGGTCATTGGCCGCGACCTTCGCTCACAGCGTCGCGTGTAATCGCGACCAGGATCGTTCCCCATTCACATTTCCTTTTCATACGCACCGTGACGACGGTGCGTTCCCCCGCGGGGCACCTTGCCCGCAAAAGGGGAAGGTGCCTCGCCCTATTCTGCGAGGTGCATCATGGGATGGTTATTTGGTCATGGACAGACGCGTGCACAACTGATCGCGCGTCTCACGCGCGATGAAGAACACGAAAGCTCCACGCGTCGCTGCCTGCGCCACTGCCTCAGTGGCAACGTACTCTGGACCGTCTGGGAGATCGGGCGAGAAGGCACTGCCCCCTTCCGTTATATCGGCTGCGATCTGCTCGCCTGGGACAAAGGTTGCTCTGGCTGGGGCTACAAGGATCTGTGCGAGGAAATGCACCCCCTCTTCTACTCCTGCCCTCTCGCTTACCTCGACATGGTTCCGCCGGCGGCGCCCGCATGGCGCGAACTGGTCCCCGCCTGGCATGCCGCGCGCTCTCGCACGCTGGCAGCAGGCGACATCCTGTCGCTCAGCGGGCTCTCAATCACCGAAGCCGTGGTCGTCAGACGGATTCATCGAACGTGGATCGTGGAGAGCAGCGGCCGGTTGTTCAGGTTTCCACCACGGCTCTACCGTCACATCGTTGACCAACGCCATGCGGATGAAGTCCTTACGCAACCCGCCAGTTGATCCGCCAGAAGTGCCCCGTTACGCCTGCCAACCCGTCAGGCGTCATTCCCGAAGGACCGTCTTCGCGGCTCTCCCGGAATGACCCATTCCTGTGATCTGCCAGATGCAGGTCCGTACGTCGCTACGTCATGCGACACCCGCAGCGTTCTTCCGGCGCCCCGTCTGCGCAGCTGCCTGCCCTCACGGGTAGACGGAATCCATCTTCCCCAACCAGCGGGCCGCCATACCCGCAAGGGTTGGCCCCGCCTCACTTCGTGGAGGCATCATGATTTCCCTTTCAGGCACGCTCGATGTGCGGACCATCAAAGGCAGCAACGGCCCCTTCCAGGTCGGCGAACTCACGACGTCCGTCGGCGAATTCAAGGTCAAGGACAAGGTGCTCGAGCAGTTCGAGCCCGGAGCCTACACCGGCACGTTTCTCATCGACAAGATCTATCCGCACAGCTACGTGTGGTTCGGCAAGGTCACGGTCGAGATCCGCGCCAGGCTCGCCGATGTGCAGCTCGACAACGACGAGCCGTTCAGCGAAACCGGACAGGCACCGTCTTCGAGCGAGCCGGATCCGGCCGATGAAGAACGCTCACCCGACAATGCACCACCGGCCCTTGCCGGAGAAGCAGCGCCTCCCACACAGGTGGGTGCTGATTCAGACGAGCTGTCTCTCCCCGATCTCTTCGGAATCGAACTGGCAGACGCCATCGTCGCCGGTGCGCCAGTCAAGCTCGATCCCACAGTCGACCGTGGCGTATTCCGACAACAGCGCGACCAGCTTCGCGCATTCGGCTACGCCTTCCAGGCGTCCAGCCAGACCTGGCTGAAGAGCTGATTTCTTCCGTCTCTGGCGTGGCTGGCCACCTGGCCAGGCACGCCCCCTTCCCCTGGAGGTTGCTATGGCCCTGATCTTTCCCCGCCTCGCCCGAAATTTTGTAAAAAACGGGTACTTCCCAACCGATGCCGTCACGCTTGAACGTATCGTCCCCGCTCTCGCACTGGCCGAACCCGATCGACCGGTGCGGCTGCTCGATCCGTGCTGCGGCGAGGGCGCTGCGCTGCATGACGTGAAGGAAACGCTGGCCAGTCTTTCCACATCACCCGACGCCGTCCGCGCATGGGGCGTCGAATACGATCGCGAACGTGCGTGGCATGCCAAGGGCGTCCTCAACACCGTGGCGCACGCCGACGTCCACGACATGTTCATCACCGCCCGCAGCATGGGCCTGCTGTTCCTGAACCCACCATACGGTGATGTTGTATCGGACAAGGCACAGACCGGGGAACGCCAGCCGAACCGTCTGGAGAAGGTTTTCTACCTGAAGACGGTTCCATGGCTCGCGTTCGGTGGCGTGCTCGTTCTGATCGTGCCGTACTACGTGATGGATCGGGAATTCGCGACCATGATCGCCCGCAACTTTGCACACGTCGAGGCTTATCTTGCGCCCGATCAGGCGTTCAAACAGTTCGTGCTGTTCGGCGTCAAGCGCCGGGCTGATGGTGTTGATAGTTCACTGGCTGCGCGGCTAGCCCGCATCAGCGGGGGCGAGCTGCCGCCGGAACTGCCTGAAAACTGGCCAGCACAACCGTATCGCATTCCTTCGGTGTCAGGTGAGCACGCCTTCGTGTCCACCCGGATCGATGCACCGCAACTCGAACACGAACTGCAGCGTCTGCAGGACGCGACGCTCTGGCCGCAGTTCGCCACGATGTTTGCCGCAAAGGCGGTCACACCCCGGCGCCCACTGCGTGATCTGTCCGACTGGCATCTTGCCCTCGCGCTCGCGGCCGGCCAGATCACTGGCGTGGTGACCGGGCTGGACGGCACACGTCTGCTGATCCGCGGTGACACGATCAAGCAGAAAGAGCAGGAAGTTCAGATCGAGGAAACCGACAAGGGCGACATCCGGACCACGATCGTCATGCGTGACCGGTTCGTTCCGACCATTGCGGGCATCGACTTCACGCCCGGCCCCAATCTCGGCCGGATTGTCACGATCCGATAGCACGGATTTTCACCTTCAACCTTGCGGGGCCCCGCCCCGCAGGAGCGGGGGCCCGTCTTCAACAGGAGAACAGCATGATGCCCCTGTCTGACGATACTGAAACAGCCCCGGGCCTGTATATGATTGGATACACCCTCGATTATTCGCACCGCGTCGTGGTGGGGGTCCGGGCAGCCAGCGCCGACGAGGCCTGCCGCCACGCACACGCAGCGTTCGATATCGGCACATTGTGGGATGACACGCCCGACATGCCGCTGCTCTACGACGATTACGAAGAACTCGATGGACAGACGCTTCGTTTCGATGCCACGGCCGTCGTCGCGTGGCCAGTCGCACACGCGTCGGCACGCATGGCCCAGGTGCATGCGGCGGCCGACCGCCTGCTGGCATTTGCCCGGCTGGTCGACAACCGTCTGCCTGCTGCATCACCGATCGAGGCGTGGCACGCCGAAGCGCTGGTGTCCACAACGCTCACCGCCGGACAGGTACGCGAGCTTCGCGCCTTGCTGACGAAGTTGGCCCGTTGCTGATTCGGTAGCCGGTTGCTTCCCATTACGCGTCCCTTCCATGGGACGCTTTCCCGGAACGTTCGAGTGGACGCGCCAGGAAAGCGTTTCCCGCTGGTCTGCCGGCAGCAGACCCGTCGCCGTCCGTCACGCGGCACCTTTAGCGGTCAACCAGCAGCCTCCTTCCGGCGCCTTCGTCTGCGCGGCTGCGGCTTTCCCCAGAAAGCCCGGAATTTCCTTCAACCCGCCCGGGTCTGCGCCCGGTGGGTGCAGCGGGTGTTCATTCAGGAGCCCCACATGCTGTATCCCATCAAGGAACTGCAGGACATCTTCGTCGATGCCTGCGTACGTGCTCCCGACGGCGAGCTCGCCTTCGTTTCCGTCTTCGGCCGCGACGGCGCCGTTCAGCAACTGTATGCCTCGCTGCACCTAGGCATCCAGGAAGGCGGCATCCGTCAGATCACGCTCATCAACCCCGACACCAGCCAGGTGATTGCCGCTGTTCCCATTGGCGATCCGAGACGGCTGGATAAATACAGCGGTCGTCTGCCGAAGGAAAACCTGTTCGGCAACCTGGTCCACACGTGGATCTATGACGAAGCACTTCTCACCCCGTCGAAGGCGACAGGTTCGGCATGGATGCTGGTTGACCGGGACACCCAGGCCCACGACGAAGCATCGCTGGAGGAGCGGTCCTGGTCATTGATCGAACAGCTCAGCCCTATCCCACTGTTGCCGCACTGGCGTTCGCTCGTGCTCGGCATGCTCGGTGACCAGCTCGTGAGCCATCTCGACCAGACTCCGCATGCCTGCATCGGACGCATCCACGCGTCCCGGATCACGCTGCCTGATTCGTTCAGTGAGGCCATCTCCCGTTTCGTCGGTTGCGGCTCGCTCAGCCTGGACTGAATCCGCTCGCTGCATGAACGCCGATCGTCGCTTACGCGACGGCCGGTGTCGCTTCATCACTTCATCAACCCGCGGGGCACCGATCCCGACGGGGACAGGTGCGCCGCCTCTCCTGGAGACGCATCATGGAAAATCTGCAACCCCCACCTGTCGATCAGGACGCGATACCGGACGATCCATCCGGTGGCGACGTGATCGCCCTGCCGGAATTCATCTCGAATTTCGGCAAAGGCCTGCTCGATGCCGTACGTCAGCAAAACCCCTCCATCTACAACGGACGGTGTGACGCGCGCTGGGACGCGCTGCTCGATGAGCTCTCGCGACAGCCGTTTCCCGCCCAGCGCGAGGTCATTCATGCCATCACGACGCTGCTCACCCAGCACGCGCCTGGCGGCGTCATCAACGGCGAAATGGGTACGGGCAAGACACTGATGGGTATCGGTGTGGCCGTCCTGCTTCATCACTGTGGCTATCCGCGCACACTGGTCATTGCACCACCGCATCTGGTCTACAAGTGGCGTCGGGAAATCAAGGCAACGGTCCCCGGCGCTCGGGTCTGGATCCTCAATGGCCCGGACACGTTGCGCAAGTTGCTCCAGCTCCGCGTCATGCGGATGAGGCCGGAAGTACCGGAGTTTTTCATTCTCGGCCGCGTGCGCATGCGCATGGGGTTCGACTGGAAACCTGCCTTCGCACGCCGCATCGCCACACTCGACATGGAGACCGATGCGATCACCCGTGTCTTTGCCTGCTGCCCGTCCTGTGGCGAATTCGTTGTCGACGAGGATGGCAATCCGCTGACACCTATGCTCGCCCGATCTGCACTCAACGAAAAGCGCCGCGCATGCAGTTGCGGTGAGCGGCTGTGGACCCTGGCTCCGAAAGGACAAGGCACGCGGTCGATGCGCGAACTCGTGAAGGCTGCGCTGCTTCAGATGCCGACCGTGGGCGACAAGACAGCGGAGCGGCTGCTTTCCCGCTTCGGCGAATCCATGCTCGCCGACATGCTTCAGGACAACCTCTACGAGTTCATCAACCTGATGGACGACCAGGGTGAGCTGATCTTCTCCGACCGGCAGGCGCGCCGCATGGAACGTGCGCTGGCGCATACGGAGATCTCTTTCGGACAGGGCGGCTATCAGGCATCCGAGTTCATCAAACGCTATCTCCCCCAGGGCTACTTCGGTCTGCTTATCGCGGACGAAGGTCACGAATACAAGAATGAAAACTCAGCCCAGGGACAGGCCATGGGCGTCCTGGCCCGAAAGGCATCGAGAACACTGCTGCTCACCGGCACACTCATGGGCGGCTACGCGGACGACCTGTATCACCTGCTCTACCGCCTGAACCCGAACATGCTGATCGAAGACGGGTTCAATTACAACAGTAACGGTTCGATGGCTGCGGCCACGATGGCATTCATGCGCGAGCATGGCGTGCTCATCGACATTCACAAGCAGGTCGATGAAGGTTCTCACCGCACTGCAAAGGGCGACCGGAAAAGCGTCTCGACGGTGAAAGGCCCAGGCTTCGGCCCCAAGGGCATCATGCGTTACGTCGTGCCGTATACGGCGTTCCTGAAGCTCTCGCAGATCGGCCAGAACGTTTTGCCTCCCTACGACGAATCCCTGCTGCCGGTCGCGCTGACCGAGGACATGGCGGCGGCATACCGGACACTCGAATCGACGCTGACCTCAGAGTTACGCGCCGCACTGCGTTGTGGCGACAAGAGCCTGCTCGGTGTAGTGCTCAACGCGCTGCTCGCATGGCCGGAATGCTGCTTCCGGCCGGAAATCGTGCGTCATCCTCGTACGAAGCGGATTCTCGCCAGCGTGCCCGCCCTGCTGCGCGACGACCAGCCTGGTCCCAAGGAAGCTGAACTACTGGGTCTCGTCCGCGGTGAACTGCTGAACCGCCGGCGCACGCTGGTTTACACGACCTATACCGGCACGCGCGACACGTCGATCCGGCTTAAAAATCTCTTCGATGCAGTCGGCGTAAAGGCATCGGTTCTTCGCGCAAGCGTCGCCGCCGAGAAACGTGAGGACTGGGTCGCCGATCAGCTCGAGCGCGGTGCCGAGGTCATCATCACCAATCCCGAACTGGTCAAGACGGGACTCGACCTGCTCGAATTCCCGACCATCGCCTTCCTTCAGTCCGGCTACAACGTATACACGCTTCAACAGGCAGCACGACGAAGCTGGCGCATTGGCCAGACCCTCGACGTCACGGTGCGGTTCCTCGGGTATGAAGGCACAGCGCAGATGCGATGCCTGAAGCTCATGGCCCGGAAGATCGCCGTTTCGCAATCTACCTCCGGCGACATGCCGGAATCCGGTCTCGACATCCTGAACCAGGGTGGAGAGAGCATCGAAGTCGCGCTTGCGCGACAACTGGTGAATCAGGAGTAGCCCGGCCTGACTCGCATCGCCGGTCACCGCTGATCCTCACAGCAATCAACGCCATTGACCGCGAAGCTGACGCCCTGTTCCAGTGTCGGGACCGCGGCTTCGCACATTCCGTAAACTACCTGGAGGTATCAATCATGATTCAGTTTCTCGCCTCGGATTTACATCCGGTCATTGTCGAAGCCCGCGCGCACGGCTGCCGCATCGTTCTCGTCAAGGACCAGGGTGTCTACATGATGTCGGAGAAAAGCGACGCCCCGGGAAGCGGCAGCCCGCGAACCATCGCGTACGCCGTCGGATGCAATCCCGAGACGACACCTTTCGACGAATGGTGGGACCGAGCACGCGACGAATTCGGCGGCGACGACTTTGCCGAGTATTTCGGGCACGACGACGCCATATTCGATCGCGTCGTAGCCGACGGCTGCAATCTGGAAATCACGGCAGACGCCAGTCATCTGTACGTGGATGCAGTCAAGCCCGACGCGTAACGTAATCCGGCCACCCGAGCCGTTGCATCATCCACCATCCGCACAGCCCCTGTCTCGCAAGCGCAGGGGCTTTTCATTTGCAGATCGGGCATCAGGCATGTCTTACCGCCGACCGGGAACGACTAACATATCAACAGGCAGGTGAACGCACTTCAGACCCTGTCTCAACTTGATCAAGTCCCATATCAAGTCCCATCGGGCAATCAGCAGCGCGCGTCACCTACAGGGGTGTCCGTCATGTAACCGACACCCGCCCACTATTGCGTTGCTGACCATCATGCATAAATCTCAATCCCGACTGTTGCTCGGGACCGTTGGAGCGATTCACAACGGCTCACACCGCCTGCTGGCGTTCGGTGCGGGCATCATCATCGCGCTCCTGGCCTGGTACCCTGGAAGCTACCCCATCACTCTTCTCGCCCTTCCCGCCCTATGGTCCAGGCTGCCGAACAGGGTCGCCGCATTCACGCTCTGGACAACCTACTATCTTGTAGGAGCCCGCGACATACCAGTGGTCTGTGAGCGGTTCTTCGTCGGCCATCAGGAACTCAGCGCTGGCATGGCCGTCACTCAGGGCACCGCTTTCTGGTTACTGCAGGCCGCGGTCCTCGCGCTTCCCTGGACGATACTCAAACCAGAACGTACAGCATCCGGCTTCAGCTACGCATGTCGGGCGTCGCTGGCTACACTGATCGTGACGGCTCCGCCGCTCGGCATCATTGGATGGCTGTCGCCGATTCACGTGGCAGGCACCCTGTATCCTGGCTGGCGAATCACTGGCATGAGTCTTGGACTCGCAGCACTGTGTACCGCTTCCGTACGGTCTCGCGAGTCCGCAACCTGGGTCACATGTGCCACCGTCCTCGCCGGACTTTCCCTCTACGCGCACTGGCAGGAACCCCATCGGTCGCCTCCAACCAGATGGTTCTCCGTTGATACCACGCTTGGACGCTTCGACCAATCCAGCTACCAGTCAATCTATGCGCAGACCCTGCAGCTTCAATCGATCGTCCGGCGCTCGTTCGCAGACGGAGCAAGCGTGGTCATCTTGCCGGAAGAGATCGCCGGTCTGTGGCGTCCCGCGATGAAATTGTGGTGGCACGCCGACATTGACCGCATGCGTGCCGCCGGACAGACACTCGTGCTCGGGATGGACCTGACGGTGAAAGCCAGCCCCCTCCGGTACACCGACAGTACGGTGATCACTGGCGCCGAACGCGGCCGGCTCGACAGCCGGCAGCCGGTCCCGGTCGCCCTGTGGCGACCCGGAGGACGGATCAGTGCCATCAGGGGAGATATCAACCAGCCGTATGTGATGATCGCCGGCCACCGCGCCGCGATGTCACTATGCTTTGAGGACCTGCTCTGGTGGCCGCACTGGCGCACGCTGCTGGACAAACCAGACGTGATCGTCAGCCAGTCGAACGGATGGTTCGATTCCGATCTCGCACTCGCTAACATCCAGCGGCAGAGCATCGAAGCCGTGGCGCGCCTGGCGGGTGCACCGCTGCTGCGCGCCACAAACAGGTAACCGGCTCGTTATTTCCCGGTGCCGTTCACCGCATCCTTGAATGCCTTGCCAGCCGTGAACTTCACCGTATTCGCAGCAGCAATCCTGATCTCTTCGCCGGTTGACGGATTGCGGCCCGTACGGGCTGCCCGCTTGCCTTGGCTAAACGAGCCAAAACCGATCAGCTGTACCGTATCGCCCTTGGCAACAGCCTTGGTGATGGCACCAATCACGGCGTCGATAGCCTCTCCACTAATCGCCTTGCTCGCACCCGTTGCAGATGCGACGGCGTCAATCAGTTCCTGCTTGTTCATGAAATGCATCCTCTGTCGATAAATAAGATTGACTGCTACATTCCCAATATGTGGCTACCCGAGCGGCAGCGGCCGCAGGGCAACCCGCGTACCGTACCGCATACGCGGTTCACCGCACAAGACCTGCCGACCACAGCTGGCCGCCCAGCACACCGGTCTCGCGGGGAATGGGTATCGTGATCTTCCCGACATCGCTAAAAGCTGTCGTAAAATCGCGGCGTTCACCCGCCCCTGCTCGCCGACCGCACGACCGTATGTCCCAATCTGCCCACAGCCGCAAGCGTCGCAGCCCCCGCTATTCGCGCGAGCTGCTTCTGCCCCTTCCTCTCGCGGCGACCCGTGCGCGCTCGCTCAAGTTTCACGCCTATCTGACCACCGTCCGCAAGGGATTTGGCTCGACCGAACATCTGGTCGAACTGGCAAGCGTCATGTACGTCTCCTGGTTTCTGCAACGCGCCGGATACGGAGACCTTCCGCTCGAAGAATTTCACGCTGCCGAACAGTATATGGAAATCGCCAACAGACGAGGTGCATTGGAAAATCTCTGGTGCCTGGATGAAGACGGATACCCGTTCTTCGAACACATCCTGCAACTCCATGATCGCCAGCTCGATACGGCGCCGGCTTACGCCATCGTTCAAGCGGAAGGCGATTTGCGCGACTTCATCAACGGCACTGCACCGTCACCATTGCCGCCGCTAACATCGGCCCAGGCCGGTGGAGCGACGCGGACCCCGTATGGTCACTACCCATGTGCCTGCACCGCGACTCCATCAACGTCCCGTAACGTGGCGCGGCACCCGTCGCGAAACGCCGAGCATCCCCAGAAATAACCGCGCGAACCCTTGATCCGTCGCATCGGAGCGCCACACGCCGGACACGTGACGGCCGCTACTGTCATCGATACCGCTTGCCCTCCGCCATTCTTGCCGCATTGCGCCTTGATGCGCACCACCAGTTGCCGTAACCAGACCGTACTGTCCTCGACCAGCAGATTGCAGACATGCCGGAACACGTCGACCATCCGGTCCACGTATTCACGCGGTGTCCGCTCAAGCCCGAGTTCGTGCTGCCTGTTGGGAGCGTCCTCCGGCAGATACGAGCGCAGCCCGTAGTAAGGCGGGCTGGTCACCACGGTGTGTGCCTGCACCCCGTCGGCTGCCATGCGTGCCATCAGCAACCGGCAGTCCCCAAAGTGGCAGGCGTCGATCCAGCGTTTCGCGGTCATGGGAACACCTCGCCAGTGAGGCCGCATGCCACCCACCGCCAGGTCCGCGCGCACAACGCTCCGTCAGGACACCGGATCTCGATCTGCAGCAGACGTCCCAGCGGGCCGCCAGCGCGCCAGACGTGGATATGCCAACCGTGAAACCGTGCGGAATACGCGCGCCTCCGGGACGCGGTCGCGCCCTCGGCCACCAGGGCCCGCAACATCCTGAGTTCCGCCGCGTCCGGCCATGCCGGACACACCACGTACGTGAGTTCCACGTCTTCCTCCGCCAGGATAGCCGCGCACAGTACATATCGACCCACCGTGCGCGTGGAATGAAAACGTGGACTATCGTGCGGCGGTACCGGTGCCACGGCGCGAACGCCGGCCGGCAGCCTGTCCCTGTGCGCCGGTACCGTCGCCCCCGCCGCCCTGGGGCGGTTCGTCTCCAGCCTGTGCGGTGGACTCCCGTGATCCAGCATCGACACCGGCCGCTGGATCGTCCGCTGCTCCCTCCGATGCCGGATCGGCGCCTTCGCGTGGCTGGCGCGGGCGATAGACCACCTGATCGATACGCACGAGATTCAGCGAAATGGATTCCGCGTCGATATGCGCGCCGGCGTCCGCCTCGTTGTCGCGGTTGATCCAGGGGCTGACATGGAAGTCGCCCCGCACGACGACGCTTGCGCCCGTGCGGATGTGCTGGAGGACGCGTTCAGTGAGACGCTCGTTCCAGATCGTCACGTCGACGGGGAACGTGCGCCCGTCACGCTGCTCCAGCGTCCCGTCGTCGAGGCGCCGGTAGCTCGCGGACATCACTCGTAACTCGACGATGCGCCGCGTGCCACCGGCCGTGTTGACCTGTTTCATCGTCGGCGACGCCAGCACGTTGCCGACCAGTTCTGCATAGATACCCATTGCGGACTCCGTTCATGGACAAGGAAAACCCCTGTACTACGAACGCGCTGTCCATTCCATGCTGCTGTATATGGCCGCTCTGCGGCAGCCTGGTGTTGCCTGATACGTCATCAGCAGTTGCGGCGATCAGTCCTCGCGATGCCGGATCTTCACGGTGCCGTGGTCAAGGTACATGGCGATCTGGCTCGCCGCATAGCGGAAGACCGATTCGAGGGCGTTGAGATCACGCGATCGCGCGTCGCATTGCTGCAGGTATGCGCGCAGCGGCGCCGGCATGCGGCCGAAACCGGACTGCACCCGTGCATACGGCACCGCATGCGGCTCCCCGCGCAGGAACCAGTCAAGCCGGTGTCGCGTTGCGCCGCTTGCCAACGCAATGCGCGCGCATCTCAGCGACGCATCAAGGCCCGCTTCGCTGCTCTCGTGCGCCAGCGCCTGCATCTGCGCGACGGTGTCGTCGAGCCAGCTCTCGTACGAACGCAGCAGCACGCGAAAGGCGCTGCGTCCGGCCACCTGGGCGACGGGCAGCGACACGGTGCTATCCCCCTTACCCTTAAAGGCCTTTGAACGTCGATCCAGAGGCGGAAACCGGTTCGTCATTGCCGCAGTCCTCATGTCGAAGTCAATGTCACTGGACCAGCGCCGCTGCCGCAGCTTCCGGCACGGCGTCGTCGCCGGACAACGGCACACTGTCGAGCAGGCGCAGTTCCGCATCCGACAGGCGGCTCACGCGCCGCCGGCTGTGCCGCGGCTGCCGTTCGCCGGTGAAGATGTCGCGCGGGATCACACCAAGCAACGCCCTCGCCGCCTCGACACGACGCGTTGCGGCAGTGTCCGCCCCCGGCAGGAAGTCGTGGCGCGCAAGCGGCAGCAGCTCGGGCCGGGTGAGCACGCGCTGGCAGTTCACCGCGAAATGAAACACCGACAGGCAACGATGGCGCGCGGAACCGATCCGCCGCTGTCCGTCTCCTGATGCAAGCAGATCGCGCAGCATGGCCGAGCGAATCACCCGCACCAGGTAATCGAGTTCGACGAGCAGCATGACGACCATGTAGCCATACGGCGACGTGAAACCCAGCGACACGCTCGCCGGTTCGCGCGACTGCAGGATCGTGTAGTCGAGGCCCTTCTGCCGTGCCGCATCGAGCAAACCGTTCGCGTGTTGCAGTTCGAGTTCTCCCGCGCGCCGGATGCCGGCGATGCGCTCCGCGATCTCGACAAGCTTCCAGTCCGCGTACGGATTGTCGTTGCCGGACACGGACCACAGCGCACGAAGCGCAGCGGCGACGCGCCGGCCGCCTGCCATCGGGTGCCCTGTTTCACCGGGCGTCACGGTGCGCCCGAGAAACAGCCGCATGGCATCGCGCGTATGCAGGTGCATGCGGTCACCGCCCTCGCTCGTGAGCTGCCCGATGCGCGTGATCTCCAGCGCCTGCGCGGTCGACACGAGCGGGTCGGCAGACTGTCGCAATGCGTCTCGCGCCTGCGCACCACGCAGCGCTTCCTCGCGCTCGAGGAAAAGCTGGTAGCGCCCGAACAGCGGATCGGCCGGGTCCGGGTCATCGGCCTCGACAAGCTGCGCCAGCATGCGGCGCTCCGCCTCGATGTCGTAGCCGTCGGGAAACGGGGACGTCGTCGAGCGCGCAAAGGCGTCAAGGGACACGTCGGCCGGGGTTGTCTCGTTGCTCATGGGAGGTTCCTCCTCACCGGAATCAAGCGGTCTGGCACAGCGGTCCGGCTGGCTTCCCGACGTGTTACCCCGGGTAACAGCCGCGCCTGATGGATAGCCGGTACGCGCACGACGCCCTGTGGCGTGTTACCCCGGGTAACACGGTGCCGCGATCGCGGACGATGCCCACCACGAAATCGCCGTGTTACCCGGGGTAACACGGTGTATGGCCAGGCTACCCGCTGCCCGACAACGCAGTGCCTCGCGGTTGTCCCACCGCTACCCGGGGTAACACGTCGGGTTGACGCCGCGTGCCTCAATCGCTGAACCTGCGGTGTTACCCCGGGTAACACGGCCACGCGCAGTCGTGGACAGTGCCGGACTGGCCCACCGGCGATGCTGTTACCCAGGGTAACAGGCGGTCGAGCTACCGAAGCCGGCGTGTTACCCGGAGTAACACGCCATGGGGCGGGTGCGGAAACGGTCGGATCACGCATGGCAGACTCCGGTGCTACCGCAGCCGAGCTGTGCACGCAGGCTGGCAAGATGGGCGCGGGCAATCTCGGGAGGCGTGACGCGCGCGTCGCCTGGGCACGTATCGCGACGGTGGCGTCCTGATCGCCGGCGAGCCTCGGCTACACGGTGCCCCCGCGCGGGCACAAACTCACCGGCCAGATACCGGCGCACGAGCTCGCCGATGTAGGCGACGGGAAAGCGGACTGTCTGACGCCGATGGCCCGCAGCCATCTCGTCGAGCAACAGTTGCCGGTCATGCGCCGGAATCCTGGCCAGGTACTGGCTGACCGGTCCGCGCTCGGCTGGACTGACCACCGGGGGCCACACCAGCACACCAGCGCCGGGCTGCGCCCCGTCTTCATCGCCACCATCCGGGAAACCCACCCCCACATCCGGCCGGCCGTCTCCGAGCATGCGCAGCCATCCTGACGTGATCGCACCGGTGGTGGTTGTAGTCGAATATGTAATCCTCGTATACGCGCGCGCGTTGGGATCGTACGTTTGCCGCCAACGGTAACGGATCAAACCCGCCGACGGTAACAGCGCACACCGTGCGGCCCCCGGTTGGCGAATTCTGGTTGGCGAAATTCCGATGGCGGCAGGACCGCGTATCACGCTTTCAACGGGCGAAGAAGCAACGCGCACCGCCGCGTTACCCCGAGTAACAGGAGACTCGATGTCCAACAGGCGCGGCAAGCCATCGGCGGGAGCTTCGTCGGCGCGCGCGAGCTTACGGGCTGGCGAGAGGCGCGCAGTGCGCGTGGCATGTTCGTCCAGCAGCGCGTGCAACCGCACGGGATCGATCTGGCTCCACAGGCGCGTCCCCCGTCCCGCGTATCTCACCTCGCGCAGCACGCCCATCTGCCGAAGCCGCCGCTTCGCATTGTCGAGTTGACGCCGGTTGATGCCGGTCGTGCGGTTCCACTCCCACGCCGTCAGCGAAAACCAGATGCCCTGGCGGTCGGCCGTTTGCCGCTGCACCTGGATCATGCGCGAGAGCACGAGGCCCGCAGCGAAGCTGCCGGTGAGGTCAACCAGCGCGCGCCTGAACGGCACCACTGGCCCGAGCAGTTCCCTTGCTGCCGATTCGTCCTCGCGCATCGCCTCGATGCTCATCGGCAGACGGCGGACGAACGTACAGCAGCCATCGATCAGTTCGGACATAAGCGGGACGTTGATCCTGTAATGCAGGCAGGCGGGTCGCCCGCCTCGCCACTCCGACACCAGGTTCAGGTTGCGCAGACGCGCGCGGGCGCCCTCCTGCTCATCGCGCGAAAGGCCCGTCTCGATACGCCAGTGCTCGCGCGTCTTGTGGATCCAGCCACCGTTGTCGCCGACGTCCCGTCCACGTCGCGTCCAGTACACCATCTGCGAGAGCAGCATGGCGTCCTTGGGATGACCGGTGATGCGTGCGAGACGCGTGCCGAACGCAATCGGGCGAAAAGGCTTCAGGCGCAGCCACAGGTCCTCGAAGTGGTTCAGGTAGTCGGCTGCGCTCATGACCGGTCTCCCGGTACCACGGCGGGTTCGGTCGCCGACGGCTCATCAGGCCGCTTTGGTGGCCACGGAATGCCGGCGGTACGTTCCTGCGCGCGGCGCTTGATCAGCGCGAGCAATTCCTGCCAGCAGATTCGGAACCCATCCGCCTGCGTGTCGCGCGGGCAATGCTCGATGAGTCGCTGATCGAGCAGCAGACGAAGCGCTGTAACCTGCTGAGCGGCCGGAAGTGAAATACGTCGCTCGATGTCTTCCGGTGAGACGGTGATCCAGGCACCAGGGACCGTCGTCTCGCTTTCGATCGCCGAGAGTTCGGTCAGCAATGCACCGGCCACGAAATCCTCGCACGCCTCAACGAAACACCGGTCGATGGTGATCGGCGCGTCGAGCATCGACAGCAGCATATGGGTCTGTGCGGGAGGCAGGCCCGGTGAATCGTCCCACGTCTTGCCAGGTAGCAGATTTCCTTCGGGGTCAACACGCATGTCAAACATCGCACGGCTCCTTGCTCGTCGTTGAAGACAGACAGTCAGAAGCGCGCTGCTCCGGCCCGGCGTCGAGCGCGGAGAAAATCGTGGCCAGTGTGTACCGGCCATCGTAGTAATCGTGAATGGTGAGATAACGCTCGCGGACGTCCTGTATCTTCGAGCGGCTCCGCCACGCATCCATCAACGCATCGAGGTCCGTGCCCACCAGTACTCGTGGCTTGACGGGTGCCGCAACGACAAGTTGCTGCCGCAACTGCGTCACCTTCGCGCGCGTCGCGGTGCGGAAAAACCGGCGGATCATCGGCAGGCTTGCCCGCGCCCGTACAAAACCAGTGAGCAGCGACTCGTCACGCCACTGGCGCTCGATCAGTTCGCACCGACGAACCAGAAGATCCCCGTCCAGTAAAAGCCGTATTGCGCCCGAGGCAATCAGGTCATCGATCTGTTGCGTCACACGTGGATCGCCCAGTACCCGGGCGACAACAGGTGGAACAGCGGGTGAGGACCCGCGATCTCCGCCCCTCAATGTTTCACATGAAACTTTGTTATCCTTATCGTTCAGGACAGTCCAATGCGTTTCACTGCGGGTGACACTTGCGACGAGAAGCAACAACGTCATGTGTTGCAGCGGGGAATATGGCAGTGGCAGAAGATGCTCATTCATCGACGCTCTCCCCTGCGCAACAGTTCGTCGGCATCCAGTTCGGTCCATCGCGGCGGCTGGAAACGCTCAGGATGGCGCGCGCGGAACCTGCGGGCGATCCCGACCAGCTCCAGATAGCGGCCGCCGATCTCGCTGGCCGGGTTCAGGGCCGTGTCAAAGAAAAGGTCAAACCGGTCGGCAAGCAGCGGCTCACCGATGTGGGTATCACACGCATGCGACCAGGGCTCCTCGCTGCCCGTGATCTCGCCGAACCGCGTGCCGGCCGGAAGATGCGCGAGGCCACACGGCGTGTTCTGCCGCGACAGGTTGACGAGCCACCACCAGCCCACGTAGCGCCGGAACCCCTCCTCATGCTGTCTGGCCTGCGTGTCAAGGGGCGGGTCCGTCTGCGTCGGGTCTGGCAGATCGACCATAAACCCGTACGGCAATTCCGGTGCATCGTGCAACGTGCTCTCGAGACCGCACAGGGCCGCGAAAGATTTGATGTCCCGATGCAGGGTAACAAGATCGTCCCCGGCATGAATCTCGACGGAGGATACGACCACGCCGGGTACCCGGACATCGGCATCGTCGATCTCCCCATTGCGTGCACCAGCGCAATCATCCCCGGCAACGGCAGTTGGAGTTTGCGCGTCTGCGCGAGTGGAAAAAGTCGACCGGGGTACCGCCTGCGGTTCATCACCACCCGCACCATCCCGTCCCTGCTGCGAGTTATCGACCTGACCTGATATTGCACTGGCGGCGAGCGCGCGTGCCGTCGTCAGCAACGCACCGGCGTCGCCCACCGGCCGACCTGCCAGTTCGCGCAGTCGGTCCGGTGAAATTTCAGGCTCACGCGCCAGCAGCGCGAGCATCGGTTTCACGGCCGCCGCCGGCGCGCCCAGTGCTTCTGCGCAACGTCGCTGCAGGCTCATCACGAGCGCTTCAGCGTCCAATGGACGTTCCTGGGCAGAACCCCATGCAGGTTCTGCCTTCAGCCCGAGACTGAACTGTTCCAATCCAACGTTGACCACCTCATGCTGCAGCCAGTCGTCGTCGTGTCCGAAGCGCCGGACAAGTCGGGTCATTGCACCCATCGCAGGCTGGATCACGTCGACCACGTTGCGGCGGCTGAGCAGCACCGTTGCAGGACCGAGCATGGCCAGACGCTGCGTTGCGAACTGGAACAGCGACAGCAGCACGTGGCTGACCGGCGCACCGTCTTCTGCGAGCAGGCGGGCGAATTCGCGCAACGACAGCGCGCCGCCCCTCTCCTGCTCAAGATCGGCCTTCAGCGCGAGATATCCGGCAGCCTTGTCCCAGAAACACAGGTCTGCCCGCTGCTCGTTTTCGCGTAGATGCGCCGCCAGCAGCTTTGCTTCGCCAGGATAGGGAATGTACAGGAAGTCGCGATACAGAAACTCGGGAGCCTGCGTCTCCGCGTAGAGCGCCTGGGCCGCCGTCAGCCGCGAGTTACCGCCTTTGGCGACCACGTAATGCGCGTCCGACGGTCGCCGCGTGACCGTCACGATCTGCTCGATGCCGTTGACGCGGATCGACTCCCTCAGTTCAACGATACGGTCCGGCGAAGCCCGCCGGGGATTTTGCTCGTAAGTCGCGACCTCTGTCACCTTCAGCCGGATGGTCGATACCAGCGCGGCTTCGCCGGTACGCGGCCCTGGCGCTTCGACACCAATCCGGTCTACGGCAAGTGCAACCGCGCCTTCAGCAACGTCACCGTCCTGCCCGGTGCGCCGGATATCGACCTGTGACAGCCCGTTCATGCCACGCGCTCCAGCGACACGTCATCCCTCGTTGCAGGACGGCCTGTGGTGCTGCCATCGATGTACTGGCCATGGCGCGACGGAAAGAGCTCCCAGGCGAGCTGATGCATGATGTTCCATGCGGAGCGTGAAAACACCCGGCGCCGGTCATATTCGTGCACCGGCACGCGTGACATCGCTGCCCCCGCATAAGCGGCGGCCGACGGAATCACAGTGTCGAGTACGCGGACCCGTGGATATCCGGTAAAGCGCTCGCGCACCGCCTGCGTCAGCACCCGCGCGTTGACGGTCCGTTCATGCGCGTTGATCAGCACGTGAAGGTCGCCGGACCGGAACGACGTGCCAAAATCCGCGAGACGGTTCAGTTCATCGAGCATAGATAGCGTGCCGGACGCAAACTCACCCGCACTCAGCGCGTCGGGCTTGACGGGGGACACCATGTAGTCTGCTGCCATCGCAGCGGATTTCTGCAATTCCCCCACTGCACCCTGTGTATCGATCAGCACGACATCGTACGACTCAAGCACTGGACTGCGCATCGCCCTGCGCATGATCATCAGGCGGTCCTCACGGCGGTTCAACCACGACTGCAGTCCCGCGTCTGCAGTGTCCGAGTAGATGAGGTCCAGTTTCGAGAAGATCGTGCGGCTGATGCAGTCCGCGGACGGATTGCCGCCGGAGGTCACCACGGCAGTCAGACCACGCGGTGAACGGTAATGGACGGGAAAATACCGGCTTAGACTCGGCTGGACGTCTGCATCGATCGCGAGGACCTTCAAGCCGAAGGCTGCGAGCAGGCCGCCCAGATTAGCGGCAACGGTCGTCTTACCGACGCCGCCCTTGGTGGAGACAAAAGAGATAACGACCGGCACGGTGAATGTTCCGTTGCAACGTCATGCTGTGAAGTCAGGATCTGGTTGTCTGAGCTGGATGGTGGCTCGTCTCATCGAAATCATCGGAACGCGCGAGCTGCGATGCGATCCACTTCTCGTACTCGTCCGCAGGGAAAAGGCGTCGGCGGCCGATGCGGATCGACGGGGGCATGGGCTGCCCGAGCGTCAACCGGTTACGCGCGGTGGCAGGTGCGATATGCAACTCGCGCGCAATTTCCTCCAGTGTGTAGAACCGCATCTGCCAGAGCCTCCGCGATACGCAACCTGTCCAGCGTTATCTTCCTCCGTCCAGGTACGTCCAGCTTTGTCCAATACTCAATGGTGCCTATAATCAAGGCACAAAATCACTCTAGGAATATGGGGCAAACATGTCAAGCATCAGTGATCGTGGCGACTATCATGAACGTATCGCGCAGGTGCGCGAGTACTTCGCACTATCGCAGGAGAAAATGGCTGAGCGTCTCGGCGCGTCGCTTCGCGCGTACGCCAACTACGAGCGCGGCGAGCGCTCGATTCCCATCGAACTGGTGCGCGCGCTGTATGAACAGTTCTCGGTCGATCCCGTGTGGTTACTTACCGGCAATGGACCAATGATCCTTGATCCTGACGTACGCTACCGCCTTCAACAGCGCGTACTCGACCGCGTCGTCGCCGCAGTCGATCGCATCGAGAACAGACTGGGAAAATCCCTCGACGCAAACCGAAAGTCACGACTTATCGGACTCCTTTATGAGCAGTCCCAGCTACTCGCTCAGGTAGCCGAAGCTTCATTGGACGATGCGTTACTCACCACGATGCTACGGTCGCGACCGCGCCGCTAGAACCGACACCGCCATCATCCGCACATTTCGCTAATCGGGCAGAAGAAGAATTAAACGCTGGTTATAAAATGCCGCACATCGTTAATCTTCAGACATGGCGTTCATCATGTTGCCATCTATTTTCTGATAACCACTGGGGGGAGAGGAACCCATGGGCCGACTCGAAGATGTACGTGCCGAACTTGAGCAGCTTGAAAGGGAAATCGTGTCGGACATTGAGACCACGCGAGGAAGCCCGCGGATTACCGCCTCACCACCTCCCCAGGGCCACGTCAGCGTTCAGATATTCCCTCCCGATACCGCGCTGGGACCGTGGCGCGTCGAAGTAACCGTCTGCCAGGGAAGCCGACCAGACAACAATTAGCCCGCGGCTTTGTTGTTGTCCGCCTGAAGTTCGCGGCGTGCCCTGCTGCGCAGACGGGTTAGCACCCGCATTGCTTCGCATGCGCGTTGCTCCGGAACAAGAAGGTGATCGTGATAATAGGCAGCAACGGCGTTACACGGAATACAAGCATGTGCAAGCTCCGCAGCAATGGTCGCGATGAATCCGACCGCATCCAGGCTCGAATGGATATCCAGCGTGATCAGGGTTGCCTCGAATTCATATGCCAGTTCCAGGCGCTTTGCCGCGGATTTTTCGATGACTAACGTCAGACCTTCCCGTTCGCGGAACACAAGAAGCGCCTCCTGGTTGCCGATTCCGTCGGGAACGACAAAATCCGGTAGACAACAGTAGACGCACGTCGAACTAGCGCGCCTTGGTTGCAGGCTCGCACAAAGCGTCGCGACGTCACATTCTCCGCGCATGGGACTCCCCCTTTCGCATAGCCTACGTCGAACAGGCCCGAAGATAGCAACCGTTCAACAAAACTAAGCGCCGTCTAAATTTCCTATTTTCACTTCTCCGCGTACTGTCCTTTCCTATGATGATCTCCGTGACATTCTTGCTCTCGCGAACGGTCGGAATGTCACGTGGTTACGCGGAAGCCTGCCATGACCATGCACGGTGAGGTCAGCCCATGGACAAGCCGAATCTAAATTCCTCCGTGATTGCGGACCAGAATGCGCTGCGCGATATGCTGTGGGCGGCCGGCCTGGATTTGCGTGCGCTCCAGCGTCCAAACGTCGGACGCGTGTTTGCCGATATAGGCTTCGACTGGGCCAGTATTGTCTTCATGGTGTTCGCCGTTCACCGGACAGGGTGGTGGCTGGGTCCGATTGCGGTCATGTGGGTTGGGAACAGACAACGCGCACTCGGAAACCTGCTACACGATGCAGGCCATCGAAACCTTGCGCTTTCGTCCCGGGTCAACGATCTGATTGCGCGTATCTTTCTGGCACCGGCGCTCTGCAACAGCCTTGCTGTCTATCGAGAGTTGCATGCTCGCCACCATGCGTGGCTTGGCGACTCCAGACGGGATCCAGACTACATTGCGACTGAGCACGAGGGCGAAAGCCGGCCATGGTGGAAGCACTACCTTCGCGTCCTATGCTCCAGGAAAGCATGGCTGGGTTCGCTGTTGGGACATCTTTACGCGTCCGCTGCTACGCGTCTGCAGCGCGCTGCTATCCTGCTCTGGTGGACAGCCTTGCTGACAACGATCGCGCTCGCCGCCGCCCCCGGGTGCGCGATCACGTTGATCGCGATCTGGATCATCGCCCGAGCAACGTCGTTCCATCTCGTCACGACCTTCCGGGAGATGTCCGATCATTTCGGCCTTCAGCCTGGTGGCATATTCAGCTTCACTCGTGATGTCTCGGCCTCAGATCTATGGTCCCTGGTCATCCACCCCCGCAGTAATGGATATCACCTGACACACCATCTGATACCGTCTATCCCCTATCATCGACTTGCGACGGCACACGGGATTTTCCGGACGCTTCCCGGCTTTGCAGGCCTCGCCTCAATTTCCGACGCGTACTTTCGCGGAGATGGCGCGGTCGTGCGAGCCTGGACCACTACCGACGAGGCCTGAATGATCGTCCAACAAGAGCTTGGCCCGCTAGGGGTCGCGACGCTTCTGGTATCGGCCAGCTGCGGCATCGGATTTCTCTTCGGCTCGGGCGAGATGGCCTTGCGTGAAGGAATGGCTGGCAGCCTCTACCCGTTGGCCACCGCGGGCGGCATGGTGGTGCTCGCGTTCCTGGCGCGCCCGCTGTGGCTCCGGGGGCAACCAATCTGGGGCACTTTCGGACGTGCCTACGGCGCAAAGGTCGGAAACGGCATCGCCGTGCTCTCTCTGATCTGGATGACGGGTGTACTGGCGGCACAGATCAAAGGGGGCGTCGCGATTGCGACGTTGTGTGGCTTGCCGCACGGCGTCGCATTGGCGGTAATCCTCGCGCTTGTGCTAACGGCCACATCGCTCAGGCTCGGCGTTGCCGCAACAATCTTTGCAGGTTGCCTGCTCGCCAGTAACCTGGTCCTGCTATACGTCGTCATTCACTCGAACGGACTTGGCATCTACACCAACGCCATCCCCAAACTCGCACAAGATACCCGAAAACTGCAACCGTTCGACGTCGTAACGACGGTCGTCGCGGTGACATTTCTCGTTGTCACAGGCGCCGACTATCAGCAGTTCATCATCGCCGCGCGTCGCCCCAGGGACGCGTACCTCGGCACAATCCTGGCAGCAGTCATCCTCTTTGCGACGGGATTTCTTCCGGCTAGCGCCGTGCTCGCGAATCAGGCCAGCCTGCGCGGAGCTGGAACCACGGATACCGCGCAGGTCATTCCATTTTTGTTGTCGCAATCCGCCGCTCCGGGCGGGCACAACGCAGAGTTCGCGATGCTGGCAATTCTCCTTGCTGCCGCGCTAGGCTCGGCCGCGGCGGTCACGCGCGCCATGGTCGACGCCCTCTCGGCAGTTGCTGGGTCCCCGTCGTTGCTGCGTCGGCCCATCGGTTCTATCGTCATTCTTGGCACAGGCGGAACAGTAGCCGCAGCTAACCATCCAATGGTTGAAACAATTGTGTCGATGAACATCGCGTACGTCGCGTCGGTCGGTGCTTTATTTATCCTGCACGAGGTGGAGGCTCCCATATCGCCTCGCAGCGCGTGGTCAATGGGCATCGCCGGACTATCGACCTCGATGGGACTCCAGATGGTCCGGTGGTTCGACTTGGTCACGCTACCATCGGTCACTCCGCTCGTTGCAGGCCTGTCAGCATCTGTGGTCACTGGTGTGATCAGCGAGCTGATTCGCCTTCGCCCCATCCAGCTAAAATGAGGCGCCCGCAGTGCCGATCATCCTACGTCGCTTGTATGAGTGCGGCGCGCGCCGCATTCATCACGATTTCGCTGATCCCAGCCATCGGCTGTAGCTCTGACTTCCAGTGATGCCAGTACAACTCCACGTCCAGCGCCTGCGATGGTGTGAGGTCCACCAGCACACCGTTCCCGATAAGTGGTGCAGCCTGAAGTGACGGCACAAGTCCATAACCAATTCCCCCCACGATCGCGCCAAGCAACGCCACAGGTGAAGGGAAGTAGTGTTTCACATATCGGCCGACCCGAAGGCCAAAGAACGAGTTCAGAAACGTGTCGTGCAAGGCATCCTTCCGGTTGAAAAGGATGGCGGTAGACTTCAACACCGCCGGAACCGTGAACCCGTCCATAAAGTACCGGTGCTTGAAGGTCGGCGTCGCGACACACTGGTAGCGCATGCAGCCGACAGGCTTGGCAATAAAGCCGACCAGAGGATCCGATTGAGTTGCGATGGCGCCCATAACATCGCCCCGGGCTAACGCGCCCAGCGTATGGTCCTGATCGTCCACCATAAGTTCTAGCGCGATATGATGCCTCGCGAGCTCCCAGGCGACCGGCTCGAACCAAGTCGCAAGCGAGTCTGCGTTGACCGCCAGCGGAAACGAGACGGGAGGAAACTGATCCGGTCGGATCGACTGAAGGGTATCTTCCTCAAGTAACCTCAGCGCCACGATGTGTCGCAACATCGCTTCACCAGCACGCGTCGGTGTGACTGCCCCTTCCCGCATCAGCAACATGCATCCGACGTGCTCCTCAAGAGCCTTAATCCGCTGCGAAACCGCGCCCGGGGTAATGTTCAGGACGGATGCCGCTCCTCGGAAGCTCCCGTGCTCGATAACTGCAGCCAGCGTTTCCAGTTGTTGACGATCCACAACATGTCTCCCGGGCATATCGTATGAAAAGCACCATGCGTTCTGTAGGGAAACTGGTGGCCATCAAACGATCACATGTCCCGCACGTCCCTTCGATGTCCCCGACACGTACCTGCATCCGCTAGCAATCACCCTCCGTGGCGCGAATGCGCTTCTCGACTGTAGGCCGCAAGTCGCGTGCATGACGGAATAGCTGCCCAGCCTAAATGGCTCGTTGCGTGTCGCAGTCACGGCAACCAAGAGCCGCCGCGCAAGGCGCACTGTGGCTATCGAAACGCGCCCGGCGAATCACGTACCGTTCGGCCGGTCGACACTACCGCTTGAAACTGAGCTGGCGACACCAGTTCGAGCAGCCGCCGAACAACACTCGAATTTGGCCCTATGCAAACTTGGCTGGATTCAACGCGTTTCGTTTAGAAAGAGTCGTTGAAGGCGCGTCCTCATCGGCGGTGCGCCGCCACTGCAGTGGACTGCCACGACGGCCGTGGGACATCCAGGTATTCGTACCTATACGCCCCCTTATGCCGACAGACCCGGCCGCCCGAAACGCCAGAAAAATGAGCAGGAAAAAAGACCGTGGAACTATCAGCGTATTTCTCGAAGAGTTCACTTCGCGTACGGCCCGCCAATGGGGAATCGTGGTCACCAAAGAATCGCGTTTCAGGACGGACCAGCTCAAGAGGATGGTGAAACACATCACCGGAGAAGATCACCTTGTGGTCGTCGCACTGCGCATGAACAATACAGCTACCTGGCGTATGCCCCGGCGCACCCTGCAACCACACTCCGCTACCCAGCTCATGTTCGATGACATGATCCGTTTCAACCAGATCGGCCAGGCCATGCTCGACAACCGGTAGAATGCTGTCTTCGAACGCCGCCCGGTTCAGCGTGTCTGAATAGCGGCTCTCAAAAAATTCATAGTCGGTCCGGGTGAACAGATATCGCGCGTTGGGAAATGTCGGAACCCACTTCCCGTCAGCCAGTTGCGTGTTCCAGCCAACGTGGTCGAAATGCAGGTGCGTGCACAATACAAGGTCGATATCAGCCGGCGAAAGTCCCACTTCCTGCAGTCTTGCCAGGTATGGGGTGTCGAGCCTGTTGCAGAAGGGAAGCTCCCGCGTCTTGTGATTGCCATTGCAACTGTCAATCAGGATATTCTTGCCGTTCACGCGCAGCACGTAACTCTGAAACGGCATATGGATCTTCGCGAGAGAAAGATCCTCGTTCATGCCCTCGTCCCAGTACCATTCGCGCAGGCGGCGCACGTCTTCTCCGTTGATGTCGGGCAGCGCGAACGACAAGGGCATGTACACGGATTCGAGCTCCGGAATCTTGTCTATCGTCATGTGGCCCATCCTGAAATTCACCATGCTTCCCCTCAGAAAACGTCGATTGTGTCCAATACGCCGCCTGCACCATCGCGTGAGCACGGATACCCGGCCCCATCCGGCCTCACGTGGGCGACCTCGCGCCTCTACCGCGCATATGCCAGAACGCCCGCCGGGAGCATGCCCGGCCGGGTATCGTTGAGAATGGCATCCGATATCTTCTCCGCGCACATCATCGTCGGCAGATTGGTGTTTGCGCGGGGGACCGTTGGAAATATTGATGCATCGGCTACGCGAAGTCCCGATACGCCGTAAACGCGACCTGCAGGATCCGTCACCGCCATAGGATCGTCTGCCCGGCCCATGCGCGCGGAACACGACGCATGCCACGCGCCGATCGCGGTCTTTCGAACAAATGCTTCGAGACGCTCATCACTGTCCATCAGGCTCGCCAGATCGAACTGATCGATGACCATATTGTTGATGATGTACCGACGGATCGCATTAGGGCCGTCAAGCAGCATGCGCGCGAAGCCCGTCACCAGCCTGTTCCTGGCAGTGACTGCTCCGTACTGAAGGACGCGATCGGTATAGGACGCCGGGAACACTTCGCCACACACCGCTCTGAGTGGCGGCAACGCATGGATTTCGACCATGCGGCGGAATCCGTCCATCAGGCGCTGGGCGTCGCGCTGATTGGACAGGAGATTAAAGTCAACGAGAGGAGCATCCGCGAAGTGCGGGCTCGCAAGCCTGATTTCGCCGCTGTCAGATTCCGTACCGTTGACCAGCAGCGCCATCGCCCCGATCTGGCTACCGACCGGGTGCCATGCGGTTCTGCTCACGACCCCCACAGACATATCGCTGGGACGATCGCCAATACCCGACGTATAGCGCAAGCCCACCTGCATATGGCGCCGGGTGTGATGATTCATCCGCGCTTCAGGTTTCACAAAGCAGCCGACCGCAATCGCCGGGTGATCCATGAGCCGGCGCCCGACACCGGGCCGGTCTGCCAGAACGGGAATACCGAGGTCCTGCAGGTGGTGCGCTGGCCCGATGCCCGCACGTAGTAGATGAGCCGGGGAATAGATCGCCCCTGAGCACAGGATCACTTCGCGCGCGCGAATGGATGTCGGAGCGCCATCGACCAGCGCTTCGACACCAACGCATACTTTTCCTTCGAAACGAAGGGCCGTTACGGGTGTTCCGGTCATGATGCGCAGGTTCGTGCGTGCGCGCACCGAACCATCCAGATAAGTCGTCGCCGCTGAAACACGGCGCTCATCGCGATTGGATATTGCCATGGAAAAATACCCATCCCGAAACTCGCCGTTCTGATCGGGGAGGTAACGGTATCCGGCCATTTCGAATGACTGTGCCGCGGCACGCGCGTGTCCACACCAGTGCTCACGCGGGATACGGCGAATGGCGATAGGACCATCCTTGCCATGAAGGGGGCCGTCGAAATCGAGATCGGTCTCCAGCTTCCTGAAGTAGGGAAGAACCGCATCCCAATTCCAGCCGGCCGCACCCAACCGCACCCATTCATCGTAATCATCGGGCGCGCCGCGGTTCGCAGCCTGCCCGTTTATCGTCGAGCCACCGCCGAGCACGCGCGGCTGAATGTACTTCCTGCGTGGTAATGGCTGCGTCGGATACCCTGCCTGCGCCGGTGGCGCGCCCTGCGTTGTGACGCTGAGATCTGGCCAGTGAAATCGTGGATTGTTGAACGCCAGGCCAACGTACGTATCGTCCACGTCCGGTGGAACCTGCCCTTCCACGATATCAGGTCCAGCCTCAAGCAAAAGCACCCTGTTCGTCGGAGATGTGGACAACCGGTTCGCGACTATGCAACCAGCCGAACCGCCGCCCACGACGATGTAATCAAATTCCACATTCCACTCCATCAAATATCTCTCGTCTGGCCGGCAGAAACTGGCCGCCGCGCCCTCTTCTGATGCTCTTTCCGATAAGACTTGGCGTTCGCTTCAAGGGGAATCCAGCTCGCCGACGGCAATGGCGCCGACACTGCCCGCTTTCCTGCCAGCACCAAACGAAGGAAACGCACCCTTGAACACGACCGGGATCAGGCCCGCGATAATGGCCATGCAACCAAAAAACAGCATTCCGTCATAGAAGGACCCCGTAGCCTGGCGCAACGCGCCGAAAGCGTATGGCCCCATGAAGCCACCGATACCGCCGACCGCATTGATGATCGACAGTCCGCTCGCGGCACCTACCCCTTTGAGCTCCGCAGTCGGAACAGAAACAAACACCGCAATAAAGGCATTCAGGGCGAACCCGACGAGGCAGAGCATGATAAACGTGGCCATTCCCTTTGTCGAAATACCGACAAGAAGAAAGGTCGCAGCCCAGAACGCAGCGCCCGCGAGATGCCACCGACGGTCCCCCAGACGGTCCGAGCTCCACCCGAGCAGCAGGGTTCCGGCCGCTGCGCAAAGCCACGGAACTGTCGACATCAACGAAATGAAGACGCTCGACGAACCCGCGAACAGCGACTTGACGACCTGTGGCAACCAGAGGGTATATCCGAAACCGAAGCACAGATACACAAAGAAACAGACCGCGTAGGTCCAGACCCGAAGGGAAAGAAATGCCGTCCAGAAGGTGCGCAGCGCTACACCATGTCCGTCCCTGACTTCCGCCAACTGCAGCAGGACACGCCGGTCTCCGGGCGCAAGCCACTGCGCGCTCGCTGGATCCCGGGGAAGGAACTTCAGGATATAGAGGCCAAGAGCCACAGCAGGAATACCCTCTGCGAAGAACATCCAGCGCCAGCCGCTCAGACCGAATGCGTTCACATTCAGCAGAACGGCGGCAAGCGGCCCTGCAACGATCGAAGCAATGATCGAGGCCAGTATCCAGCGGCTGTAGACGCGCCCGAGCTGTGACGCCGGATACCATCTCGCAAAGTAGTAGTACGCCCCCGGCGCAAACCCGGCCTCGCAAGCACCAACGATGAAACGCAGCACACTGAAACTCACATGGCCCGTGGCCAGTCCCATTGCAGCGGAACAGATTCCCCAGGAGATCATGATGCGGGCAAACCATTTCGGCCCACCGAGGCGCACAAGAAAATAGCTGCTGGGAATCTCCAGGCCCGCATAAGCAATGAAAAACAGACCTGCCCCGAAACCGAAGAGCTCCGGGGTCAGGCCGATCTCCCGGTTCATTTCGAGCGCGGCGTAGCTGACGTTGATGCGATCAACAAAGCTGATGAAGTTCCCCAGACAGAACACCAGCAGGATCTTACGGTCTATCAGACGGCGCCCCGCGGCAGACAACGACTCCATGTGCTCCTCCTGTCTCCAGTCGCGCTTTCCGGCAATACCGGAAGCACTCCTTGTACTAGATACGGCGGCGATACCGTCCTCGCGTCTGGCACTTACCAATGTGCGCGCCATCGGATGACAGGCCACGGCCAGAATCTTCGCCGCGCACCCCGCCGGAATTTAATTCACTCAGTTCACTGAATGTATTTTTAGTATAGCGAAAAGCCTGCAGACCATTCAATCGCAGATGCTAGGGAGTTTCCCGTATGAGATGCTCGATCCACGGGTCAGTGGGACACAGTTGGGCAAATTTTCTGGCTTTTTCCATCAATATCGGCTGCCGGAAAACCCTCCAGCATCAATGCACGACCCTTAATTCCCGAAGGGACAGCGTCGGGTGTGTTGCGGTTTATTCCGCAAAATGGCAGTATTGTGATGATTAAAATTCAGGGCTCTCCGCTCTGCCCGAACGCGCTCCTCGCGCTGGCAAGGCGCGGACATCAACAAAACTGGAAACACAGGAAATGATGGCAACAACAGATGCTCATGCAAGACCCCCACGCTTTGCAGGCCTGTCCATCGAACAGCTCGAAGGCAGACAGAAGGAGGTAGCACAGAAGATCCTGGGATTTTCGCTGAACGGTCTTAACGGGCCGTTCAACATGATGCTGCGAAGCCCGGACGCCACGGATATCATCCTTCAGCTAAGCGACTATCTGCGCTTTCGCACCGCTATTCCGCAACGACTCGCGGAACTGGCCATCCTCGTGCACGCCCGCATCTGGGGTGATCAGTACGAGTGGGATATGCATGCCGGGCGTGCCGCGTCCTGCGGCGTCACCGCCGATACGATCGAGGCACTGCGGATTGGTCAAACGCCAGCGACAATGCCGCATGATGAACGGAGTATCTTCGATTTCGCCGTGCGACTCGTAAACCGTCGCCCCGTCCCCGATGACGGGTTTGCCGCGGTACTTGGCGTGCTTGGAGAACAGGGGGTAGCGGACCTGACGATCATGCTAGGCCAGTACGCGACGATATCGATGATCCTGTGCGTCAGTGAAGCCGGTAGTGGCCGGTTCTCAATGCCGTCGGTCAATGAGGAACCCTTCGCACAGCAGGGAACGACAGACACCGCCAGTTGAAAGGCTGACCTTGGGGCAACGGAGGCGGTGGTTTTCAAAGAACTCCCGCCAGACGACGGGAGGCACCCTGCGCCAATGTTTCAGATTACGCTTGCGTCCGTCGACACCTTCCTGCTGCGCTTCGGACTTTCGCCGGGTCCCAGCGGCGCCCGGCTCAGACTGTTGTTTACATTGACGAGCTTGGT
Organism: Paraburkholderia sp. RL17-383-BIF-A; assembly: GCF_046028015.1. Taxonomy (NCBI): domain Bacteria; kingdom Pseudomonadati; phylum Pseudomonadota; class Betaproteobacteria; order Burkholderiales; family Burkholderiaceae; genus Paraburkholderia; species Paraburkholderia sp. RL17-383-BIF-A. The sequence goes on from NZ_JARESR010000005.1 coordinate 232,965, forward strand.
CAGAAGCTCCATAAAAACACGCCGCTCGGTCGCGGTAAGAGGTTCAAGCAGGATCTGATCGACTGCCGGCAATTGCTCACGCATGATCTTGATCAGCGCTTTTGCCGCTCCCGTCACGAACAGGGCGCTCGAACGCCGATCCTTCTGCTCACGCCGCAACAGCCCTTTCTCGCATAGCCGCTGTACGACCGTACTGACTGTCTGGCGATCGATTGCAATCAGCCGACCCAGCGCGGTCTGATCGATGCCGGGGTTGGCGTCAATCATAGTCAGCGCTCCCCATTGCACCTGCGTCAGATCGTATTCTTGCGCCTGGGTCAGAAAAATGGAAACCGATATCTGGTGCAATCGACGTATCAGGTAGCCAGGATGCTTGTACAGTTCACGCTGGCTGTCTTCAAACGCTGTTTCGACAGCGCTCCCGCTATCCTTCGTCATCTTTTTATTCCCTTTTTCAGTCACAGCATTGCAGCGACCGCTCGTAGCCTTCACACCCCGGAGGTTATCCGGGTCAGCGGAATCACCCGCGGCTTTCATCGCGGGCTGCTGTCGGTCAGCAACAATCCATCATAACTTCCAGCAGTCTTACGGGTCAATCTGCGATCAGTGTACTGACACCGATGTTGATTGGATGGCGGCGTTCCTGCTCGTACCGCCGGAATATCACAAGACAGCACGATCCAGGCAAAATGCACACCGAGACCGCAAGCAGAACCGGGGCTAACATCCGGACCCAATATTGAGGCCCTGCTGTCCATTGCCCCCCCTCGCACTCTGCCTCCACGCGACACAGCTGGATTCAATCATCTTGCCAGACCGATACCGGCACGACAGAACGCACGCGTCCGGCACGCGCGCGCAACCGCTACCGCGGTGACTCACCCGTTTACATGCTCCGCTGGCAACAGGTAGATGCCGTTGCACAACGCGCGCGCCCTATGTCAGATTATTAGCTGCGAGCCTTCGCCGACTCGTGAGCACGTACCCTCACCCGCATGAGACCGAGCTGTGGGCATTGCGCTTCAATCACGTCCCCCGATGCAATCGGTGCAACGCCCTTTGGGGTGCCGGTATAGATGACGTCGCCCGGATGCAGCGTGTAAAAACTCGAGGCGAACTGGATGATCTTTCGCACGTCAAAGATCAACTGGTTCGTCAACGCCTGCTGCCGCTCCTCTCCATTGACGCTCAGCCGAAGATCGAGCGCATCGGGGTATGGCAGCTCATCCGAAGTGGTCAGCCATGGCCCAAGTACCGAATAGCTGTCAATCGATTTACGGAAACTGCGATCCTCCCTGCCCCGGAGTGTGATATCGAGCCCAATGCAGTATCCGGCTACATAGGACAGCGCGTCCTCCCATTCGACCTCGCTTGCGGTCTTGCCAATGACCAGGGCGAGTTCCAGTTCGTGGTCAGTACGACGTTCGGGAAAACGGATTTCGATGCCCTGCGACGGCCCCACAAGTGACGACGCGGCTTTCAGGAACAGGCCGGCCTTGCCGATTTCCGGAATATCGTGACCCGGAGAAACATTGTTCTCCTGCATTTCCTGAATATGTTCCTGGTAGTTCACCGGCGCTGCGACGATTTTCCCTGGTCTCGCAACGGGCGCGAGCAGATTGATACCGCCGAGGTCCAGTTTTGCAAGACCGTCCAGATCAGCGGGAATCAACGATCGGAGCTGCTCTAGCTGAGCGATCAGCGGGTCGCCAGGGAGGGAAGGATCGCGCTGACGTTCCACCTCCCGGGCCATTTGCGTGATGTCATATACGGCGTCTCCCTGAACAAGCCCGACGCGATCGGGCTCGAAACGGCAAATCTTCATGTCATGTTTCCTGGAATCGTATAGTGCTTCTGCAGGGTTGTTGTGCTTCTGCCGACGTAGAAAGCGTTAGCAGAAGCTTGCCCCGGGGGCGAGCCTAGAGGCCAATAAGGACGGACTTGACTTCGGTGTACATCTCGACCCCGGCGCGGCCGCGCTCGCGCCCGAAGCCCGACTGTTTGAAACCACCGAACGGCAAGGTGTTTTCGGGAAATTCCCGCGTATTGATCTTGATAGTACCGGCCTTGATTCGTCGTGCCAGCTTGTGCGCGGCGCTCAGATCCCGTGTCCAGATGCAGGCAGCAAGACCATAGATCGTGTTGTTTGCCTCTGCAGCGATCTGGTCGATCGTCTCGTCATCAAAGGCGGTCGCGCACAACACCGGCCCGAAAATCTCTTCCCGCATCACGGCCATCGTCGACTGCGTGTCCGCGAGTACCGTCGGTTGCAGAAAATAGCCATCTTCGCCCAGACGTGTCCCACCGGCGACGACCTCTGCCCCTTCCTTGCGGCCTGACTCCACATACCCCATGACGCGCTCGAGCTGGGTACGCGAGACGAGCGGCCCCATCTGCGTCTCCGCTTCGGTACCCGGTCCGACCCGCATCTGCGCCGCGCGCGCGGCGACACCCTCAACGATCTGGTCGTACACCTTCCTGTGCGCGAAAAGTCGGGAACCCGCGACGCAGATCTGCCCCGAGTTCAGAAAGATGCCGCCCGCCGTCGCTTCGATCGCCTTGTCGAGATCGGCGTCGGGCATGATGATCACGGGTGACTTGCCGCCCAGCTCCAACGTGACCCGCTTCATCGTTCCCGCAGATGCGCGCAGGATGGCCTTGCCCGTTTCCGTGGAACCGGTAAACGAAATCTTGTCGACGCCGTCATGAGCAACAAGCGCCGCGCCCGCTGTCTCGCCAAAGCCCGTTACGATGTTGACCACGCCCTCAGGAAAGCCGGCTTCCTGTACAAGCTCACCCAACCGGATGGTCGAAAGTGGCGTCTCTTCCGCAGGCTTGATCACCGTGGTACAGCCCGCAGCGAGCAGCGCAGCGAGTTTGTGAATGGTTGTGCCGAACGGTGAATTCCACGGCACGATCAGCCCGACTACACCCATCGGCTCGCGCACGGTATACGCATGCCATTCGCCTGCGGCATTCGGCGTAACGGTTTCACCGCCGATCTTTCCGCTCCAGCCCGCAAAATAGCGGACTACGTCCGGCGCGCCGGCTGCCCCGGCCACAGACAGCCACGCCGGCTGGCCGACATCATGGGTCTCGATAAGCGCGATCTCCGCAGCATTGGCCTCGATCAGGTCCGCGAGACGGAGCAGCAAACGGGTCCGTTGTGGCGGAGTCATCCGGGACCATGGGCCGTCGAAAGCCGCACGCGCCGCGCGCACCGCCGCATCGACATCAGCAGTGTTACCCGCCGCGGCCGTAGCAATCACTTTACCCGTGGCCGGGTCCTCCACATCAAACCTTCGTCCGTCACTGGCTGGTACCCACCTGCCGCCGATCAGCAAACCGTGTTCACGCTCGAGAAAGCGCTTGACGGTCGGCTGGACTTCTACGAACTGGCTCGCTGTTGTCATGATAATTCGTTACCCTGTTTAACCTTCGTACTTGAGGAATGTCCATCAGGCCGTCCGATCCGACAGATCCGTCATCGGCGCGTAATTTCCCGATGGATTTGAAGACCTGATTGATCAATATGCCGACGGAAGAAGCTCCACGACAGATCACTTCGCGGCATCAGGCCAAAATTGCAAGATAGGCAGAAACCGTACATTCACTATACTGACATTCAGCCTAGGAATCAAGACGGAAACGCACCCGCGATGAGGCGTGCTTCCACCAGGTAACTCGATGCGGTACGTGAGTTCTTCCTCCGTCGGCTTCCATAGCCGAAGGCGACCGGACTGCGTCGGGGAACGCAACGCATGGCATGTGATGCCGCACCGCAAAGAAGAAGCCTCAGAAGCTGTGTCGGATGCCGGCTACAGCAAATACCTGAGAGCGCGTTGTCGATGGCGAAAGCAGGTATATCTCGGCATTCTTTGCGTCACCCGCTGCCCTCTGATAGCTGCCCGCCAGATACAAGTCGGTCCGCTTGCTCACGAAATAGTCGATGCCGATATTTACCTGATGGTACTTTGGACTATCGTCCTGAGGATGATATTGGCCTGTGGTGAATATGTATGCGAGACCAAGCATCAGATCAGGTGTGACATAGTGGGTCAGCGAAACCTCATAATTTTGCAGCGAAAGGCGGGACGCATCGAGATAATCGAAGAGCACGTTCGTGTACAACGCAGATACATTCGTCGTGCCGAACGAATAGGCACCTCCGACCCCGAAAACGCGCTGCTTAAGCACCCCGGATTGCGTTGCCGGGTTAGTCACGAAGGGGGACGTGTAGCCATAGTCGCTCACGATTGCGCCATTGGTATTGGTTGCCGCGTTTGGACGGTTGATCAATAGAAATGCGGCGCCTGCCGAGAACTGCCCCGTCCGATATTGAACCGCGGCACTATATGCGTTGTTGTTTGAAAAGCCCCCGGGATTGTTAGAAAATCCATACAGTCCTTCAGCTTGCAGTCCACGATATTGTGGTGTCTTATACTGTATGGCATTGTTGATGCGGAACGTGTCAAACACGTTATCGCTATCGCCAATGTGCGCCGCTGTCGACGCAAACTGGCACTCCGACGAAAAACCGCAGAGCGTCACCATCTCATCGTACTGGCGGCCGAACGTGACCGTACCCCAGGTATTGGACGATAATCCGATATAGGCCTGCCGTCCGAACTCACGGCCGTTCTGCATCAGGGTTCCATTCATCACGTTGAACCCGTTCTCCAAGGTGAAGATCGCCTTCAGGCCGCCACCCAGGTCTTCCGAACCCTTTATTCCCCAACGGCTTGGTTGCATGGTACCGCTGGCCATCTGCCACGATGAGTGGCCGCCCTGGTTATTCGAATACTGCAGTCCGGCTGAGATCAAGCCATAGAGCGTCACGCTGCCCTGTGCCATAGCGCTTCCACTCACGCCAAAGATTGCCGCAAGTACAATCAAGAACTTTTTCAACGTCGCCTCCATATATTTTTTACTGGAATGTATTTCCTTTTCCCGCTTCCTCATCTTTACATATTAATTTCCACTCCTAATTTATCTAATTAGATTATGATGTATGGAATGTGGCAGGCTCACGTTGCCCAACAATTCCGCATTTTGTCCGTCTCGAAACTTGGCAGCTCAGACGGTCTCAAGGAAGCATTACTCGCGCGCCTTGATCTACCTGATAGCGTCCCTTCTGCCATCATATGTACATGCGGTCGCTGATTTTTCTGCTCCGCCGTACAGCAGTTACTCCATCTTTTCCTGAACCTGGCCACCCCGCGTACCGCTCCGCGCTAGACATCTCTGATCGAGATGTCTATTTTTCTGCTTGCCGTATAGTTATCCTTATTAGATTTCTCATATTGTTGTCGCCCTTCCACCCAGGCATCCGGGCGACGCACGCACATCCGATTTACCCCCCGTCAATGCAACCACAACGCGGCTGACATAGCCGAACGGGCCGGCTATTCCTCCGGGACGCCGTCGACAATCACGATTTCAACTTCGGCGGCACCTTCCCTCAAACTGCTCGCCTCCTGATATTCGGCGGACGAGTAGCAGTCGAGTGCCTGTTCAAAGGATGGAAAGGCAATCACCAGAAAGCGGTCGAAGCCAGGCGAGCCGGCCAGAACCTGGCTGCGGCCGGCTCGGGCCAGGTAGCGTCCACCGTACCGGGCGATAATGTGTGGCACCCGCGTGGCATATCCCTTGAAACGCTCCGGGTCACTCACCGTCACCCGTGCAAGCCAATAGGCAGTCATCGTATTCTCCTTAAGCGGGCGCACGAGTGCGTGAGCCAGGCGCAGGCATGGAATTCATCGCTCGCGCGATAGCCGGTCGCGCCGCCATCGCCACCTGCCACTGTTTCAGATGGACAAGTTCCGGAATGCCCTCAAGGGCCGCCCTCACGACCGGAAACCCCATCAACGGATATAGCGCCACGTCCGCGACCGAGAACTCCCCGATGAAATTTCCGTCGGTTGCCAGTTGCGCATCCGCCAGCCTCAGAAAATTCTGCAGGCGAGCGCGTAGCAGCGCTATGGCGTCCTCGGGCGGCGACTTCATCAGCGACAGATGGAACAGCGATGTCGCAGTCGCACCCAGATCCGTCAATACGAACATAAGCCAGCGCACCGCCTGTGCTTTCCGAGCGGCGTCCCGAGGAAGCAGATGACCAGACTTTTCCGCCACGTAAATGCAGATGGCGCCGGATTGCGCCAGTGTCAGAGGTTGCCCGGACGGACCGTCAGGGTCGACGATCACCGGTACCTGGCCAGCAGGATTGAGCGCCAGAAACGAAGCGCTCTTGTGTTCGCCCGCCGCGATGTCGACGTCGTGAAGGCGGTACGGAAGACCAGATTCCTCGAGCACGCATACGGCGCGCTGCCCATTCGTGGTTCCCGCAGCATAGCAATCGATCATGATCACGCTGTGTTAGTTGAGCGTCCGCAGCGACGCCCGTAAGAGGGAAAAACGCGCCGCAGGCAGCGGCACGCATGAGAGTTGGTTACCCGACATCAGGAGCCAATGGCGCCGCCACAAACACTGATCGCCTGGCCGGTAATGCCTTTACCGTCCGCCGAAATCAGGAAGGCAACTGTGGCCGCGACCTCGGCAGGATCGATGAGCCGTTGCAGCGCGCATATCTCCGATGCCTCCTTGCGCAGTTCGTCGACCGACTTGCCCTCGACCGGCGCACGCGCGGCGAGCACTCGTGTCAGCCGGTCGGTGTCGCAAGCGCCGGGTAGCACCGCATTCACCCGAATGCCCTCGCTTCCGGCTTCCTGCGCAACTGCCTTCGCCAGGCCGATGACGGCCCACTTCGTGGTGCAATAGGATGCACGCAGCGCAAAGCCCACCCGCCCTGCGACTGACGACATATTGACGATCGCGCCACCACCTGCATCACGAAGGAGCGGGATGGCGTGCTGCATGCACAGGAATGAGCCCGTTACGTTGATGGCCATCGCTGCGTTCCATTGCTCAGGCGACAGCGTCTCCACGCGTCCCACAGGCCCGGCAACTCCGCAGTTGTTCACGAGTCCGGTGAGGCGGCCCATTGACTCCAGTGCATCCTTGAAGAGCCTGTTCACCGCCTCCGCATCGCTCACATCCGCTACCGTCGTCGTTATTCCCCGGTTGCTGGCGCGCAACGAATCAAGCGCGACCGCGTCAATATCACAGACGTGAACACGCGCACCTTCGTCCGCGAGCCGTTCCGCGATGTACCGCCCAAGACCCGAGCCACCGCCCGTCACCACGACTGCCTGTCCATCAAGACGTTTACTCATAGTCATCCCCGATTGTTGAGTGTCTGCTCACACGCAATAGCGTGCCTAAAGGTTAATCCTGCCCGGGCATGGCGGAGAGTCGGCGCGCGACCCACTCGTCCGTCACCCCGGGAAGCGACTCAAGTTCCGCTCTGGCCTGCGACTTTGTCTGGGTAAAAAAACCGACGATCTGCTGCTCGTCACCATCCTCTGGCTGGCAGGCAAATTCCAGTCGCGCACCATGCGGGTCATAGAAGTAGATTCCGAACATGCCCGGCCCCTGCTCGACTGAAGGAATATACTGCACGCCGTGCTGCCTGAGACGGGCTTCGAGCCCAGCAAACTGCGAAGCCGTCACCACGAACGCAACGTGTTGCATGGCGCCTATCGCATTCCGGTTGTGCTGACTTTCGGCTCCCCTGGGTATTTCGAAGAACGCCAGCATGCTGTCGTTGCCCATATCGAAGAAGTAGTGACGGCAGTTCTCATACGGCGGGTTGCCCCGGTTCCTGGGACCCAGACCAAGACCTGGCGGCACCTTCATCACGTGAATGAGCGGAGCTCCTACGACGTCGACATAAAAGTCGATCGTCTTCTTCATGTCGTCGGTACAGAGCACCAGATGATGGACACCGCGGGTCATTGGCCTCTGCAGCGGCCTGTGTCTTTGCCCGGTAACCGAAAGCGTTGCATCGCGTGTCATGAAACAGTCTCCTCAGGATCGTTCATCTATAGGCATGCGCAGCGCGTCAGAATTTGCCAGACCGCAACCGCGCGCCGTGCAAGCACAAAGGCTCGTATCTCTGGACATCGACAGGAAGAAGGAAAATGCGGCCGACGGCCGCTGCGCCCGTCACGTAACCCGCTGCGCCATTGCCGCCATCATCGGACTGTCTCCATTACCCTTGTCCGCACCAGGGATGCTCCCGCACTCCGGCGCTGTGTCTGACTATGTTCCGGACAATAGTAGATCGTCATAGCACTGTCAATCAGGGAAATATGCCAGCATGACCACCTCTTTCGCACATACGCTTACGGGAATAAGCGAGACAATACGGGGATTTCCGGCGATTATTGGCAGTCTTTCGTCCCGACCAGCCGGTGCGAGTCAGGGAAAACGAGTACATCTCGCTCGCACCCATCTAACCTATCATTCAGTGGACTGATCGACTGGATTGATTGCAATTTGATAGCGACTCGTGATGCTTCGCCGGAAGCACGACCCGACAGGAAGGCTGGGTATGCCGGTGGGAAGCCGGGAAGTTCGGCTGGCATGTGCACGACGGTTAGCCAGATCGATCTGTAGACTGCAATGCTAACGCGGCCTGGTAGCCCGTGCCGCCCGGCTCGCACTACATTGAAGAACCTGTTTTGCACCCGGCAGTTGCCTGCCGGGCGCGGATGATGATTTTTTTGGAGACGACAGATGAGTATTGAAGTACGACGCCTCACGGGCGCAGGCGGAGCAGAAATATTCGGGGTGGATCTTTCGAAAAAGATGTCCGCCGAGACGTGGCAGGACGTACACGACGCGTTGCTGCAACATCACTCGATCTTTTTCCCTGACCAGCAGATGTCGCCCGAGCACATCATCGCGTTCATGGAGCGACTCGGCACACCGACTGTCCACCCGTATCTCAAGACGGTCAACAAGGACTATCCGTTCGTGCACGAGTTGCGCAAGGAGCCGACCGAGAAAGACAACTATGGTGGCGCCTGGCATACCGACTTTACTTTCATCGAGAAGCCCGTCGCCGCAAATTCCCTCTATTCGCGCATTACGCCCGAATTTGGTGGCGACACCATGTTCTGCAACCTCTATCTCGCGTACGATGCGTTGTCCGATGGGATGAAAAAATTGTTCGATGGCGTGCGGCTACTGAATGCCACCGGCAAATATCTTGAACTCGTTGGAACGACGCCAGCTGCGCGCGACGATGCGTACGACACCCTGAAGAACGTGCCGCCCTGCCCCCATCCGCTGTTCAGAACCATACCGGAGACCGGCCGCAAGTGCCTGTACGTTGATCCGGGTGCCGCAATCCAGTTTGAAAACATGACAGTCGCCGAGAGCAGGCCAATTCTGGATTACCTCGTCGCCCATCTCCAGCGCCCCGAATTCCAGTACCGGTATCGCTGGCGGCCAAACGTATTCGGCGTATGGGATAACCGCTGCCTGGTCCATTATGCGGTGAACGATTATGCCGGTCAGTTGCGCGTCATGCACCGCATGTCCGTCATGGATCGCGAACGCCCCCGATAAACGTGTCGGGCCACGCTCGCACGTCGATGTGCTTCGCATGAACTGCACCCCGGATCGTTGGATGCCCAACCAACGATCTGGGGTGTTTTTTTCACGGGTAGGTAAAGCGCGCAGTTCAAGCGCTCCGTTGTCAAAAGCTATCTGACTGGCAGAGGTGGCAGTAGCGCGCACGTTGCCCGCCGGCATGACGTTGACGATGGCACCGTGCGCAAAAATGGGGCGCGGCGTCGCGGAGGCACGGCAATGAAGCGTTCTGGAAAAAGCTGAATGTGCTGCCGTTCATGCAGATGACGGCGTTGTCCTGTCGGGAAACAGCCGCCGTTTTCGACTTCGGAATCCGTCCAGCACCGGCATCTGAAGACGCCGGGGATGATTCGGGGGGCGCCAGACACTGCAGCCTCGCCGTGAAGCCACCCAAGTCATCGGCGGCGTCCGTCCGGTCGATCCCGGCGATGAGAGAGGGCAACACGTCCGGTCTTCGCACTGGTCTCACGCATGCGAAGAACGCCATAAAACGACAGGAGCCGACGACTGTGCGTTGCTCATTCCGATCGGGCCTGGCGCTTACCAGAGGCGCGCTTACCGAGTGTTGCTTTCGGAGCGCCCCCTGACGCAAGGTATGTCGCGTAAAGGTAATTCCACGACGAGCAACACGCTCCAAATTGGGCATACATTTTCAAGCCGGGCTGATCAGGTCACGAAACCGAAGCCCCATCGACTCTTCGTCGCCATTTCACCGTGAAAGCGAGTCGTATTACTGTTAGCCCTTGCAGCCTCGGGAAGCCAGCGATTTCCCGACTAGATCAGCATTGCCCTAGATAACGAATTGCTCCAGTGTCTGTGGCGCAAACAGTTCTTCGATCGTCATTGGCCTCGCCGACAGTCCCTGTCCGTGGTGGTAGCGCAGGAACGCATTCAACGTAGCCTCGTTCCCGGGCACGCCATAGCTCCAGAAATCACGCCCTATCGCGTTGACCGCGTCGAGATAATCGCTTGCCAGCCATGGCAACGAGACTTTCAGCGCGCCGACTTCCCCAAGCTCGCGCAACGCATGGTCTTTCGCCGCGGTAAAAGCCTTCAGGAGGCTGGACGGCAACCACGGATTGCGCTCCACAAGTTCATTGCGGATTCCCACCACGTGCATGATCGGGAAGATCCCCGTTGAGCGGAAGTATCCCGATTCGACCTCCCGGAAATCTGGAAAGAGACGAATGATGTCTGGATGCCCTTGCGCGAAAATGCCTGGCGCCCGAGGCGCGACGAGCGCATCAAGCTTGCCGTCAAGTAACCAGTCGACAAGCGTCTCGCCCGCCGGGACGGGGCTGATTTCTACTCCCGGGGGGGCCTGCATCGCCACCTTCTCGTGGCGCCCCGGTTTCTCGACCCCACCCGTGCGCCAGCGTATATCGGAAGGCTTCACACCATACTCGTCCTCAAGGATGCCCCGAACCCACACCGGAGCGGTCAGCTGGTATTCCGGCACACCCACTGTTCTGCCCACGAGATCTTGTGGTTTTTCGATTCCCGCCCCACGGCGCACATAAATCGCCGAGTGCCGGAACATGCGCGACAGAAAGACGGGGATCGCCGTATACGGGCATTCGCCTCTTGACCGCAGCATCGTATAGCTGCTCAGCGATAGTTCAGCGACGTCGAATTCCCTGCCACGCAATGCGCGAAAGAACGTTTCCTCGACCGGCAGATTCAGGAACGTCGCATCGCACCCTTCAATCTTCACGCGGCCGTCAAACAACGCCCTCGTCCGGTCGTAATCCCAGCATGCTACTGTCAATGAAAGTCCCAATCGCTCTCTCCTTTTTTATCGATGTGGATTCATGGTGCAAAAGGCGCTACACCTCGGCCGCTACACGTACCCGCGATGCGGCTCTAGATGTCGAGCACAAGCAGGCTTGAATTCGACCGGGAGCAGCACGGCGTAAACTGATCGTTCGCCGCCCGCTCGTCATCGGTCAGGTAAGCGTCGCGGTGATCGGGTATGCCATCGAGAACCCGGGTCAGACAGGTCCCGCATACTCCCTGCTCGCAGGACACAGGCACCGCGTAGCCCGCGCGCGACAGCGCCTGAACGACAGTGATGTCTGCCGCCACGTCAATCACGTCGCCGGTACTCGCGATCCTGATCTGGAACGGACGATCGCCGGCGCGCTGGCTCGCTGGATTTGCACCGAAATACTCCCGATGAACGTTTTGCGTTGGCCATCCGAGTTCGACGCTGGTTTTCATCACCGCGTCGATGAACCCCTGGGGGCCGCACACATAAAGGTGAGTTCCTGGCGTACGTTGGCCAAGTACCTGACGCATGTCGAGTTGCCGGTCCGGTGCGTCCCTGTCGAAGTAGAACATCATCTGTGGCGCCGGGTGGCCCAGCTTCAATTCCTCGCCGTACGCCATCCTGTCCGGTTCACGGGCACAGTAATGTACTTCGAACGATGCGCCGAGCAATGCCAGCCTGTGCGCCATACTTTTGATCGGCGTAATGCCAATGCCACCCGCCAGTAGAATGGAGTGCCGGGCCGTTTCATCGAGCGCGAAGTGGTTTCTGGGCTCACCGATCTCGATCGAGTCCCCCACGTTCAACGCATGCATGCCTTTCGAGCCACCACGCGTGTTGCTGTCAAGCAGCACAGCGAGCACATATCTATGCCGCTCTTCGGGCGAGTTGCAAAGGGAATACTGACGAACAACTCCCCCGGCGAGGAATACGTCAACGTGCGAGCCCGCGGAGAAAACAGGCAACGGTCCACCATCTGGCAATCGCAGGTCGAACTCGCAGATTCCATCTGCAATGGGCCGTCGCCCGTGAATCAGAACTTTCATGGCGGCCCGTTCAGGATTGCACAGCCGTGGGAGACGATGCCGGCGAGGGAGCAGCGTTTTGCGCCACGTCGATATTGCGCGACGTGGCTACTTGAGGCGTCCGCGCCGCAGATGCCGTGCTCAGACGCTGCACAACCCGTCTCGCGCGATTTGCCCCGCCGTCAACATGGATATCGACTCCCGCATGCTCCGGAAACCTGACCAGGTTCCGGTGCTGTGCTTCGACAATGACCTTGTCCTCTCCAAAGGTCTGCGCGGTCTGCGCAAAAACGGTGTCGATATTGCGATGTTCGGGGTCGGCGTGGTTGCTCGCAATCGTCCAGAAGTAGTGGGTCGTCGTATCGGTTTCCGGCGTGATGCCGTGCAAGCCTCGCATATGGAACCCTCCGCGTTCTGGATTCTCCAGCGATTCGGCCCCTGCTTCGGCGGCTCCGGTCCAGATCCGCAGGTGTGTTACGTCGAATTCGATCTCCTGCCAGCGATCAACCTTGCCCGCGAACGGCCACGCATCCGTGTACGTCTTTGGCGGAATCGAATCCTTCATCCAGCGCCTCACATTCACGACGTCGCCTGTCTGCTCGATGCGCATTTCCGCCGTCATATGCGTGGTGGGATTGCCACCGATGGTCGCCAGATGCACGTAGCCCAGATGGCTAAGATCCATCAGATTATCGTGAATGAGGTAATAAGGCGCTTCGTAGTGGTAGACATCGCCGCGGAATTCGTATCGCGCATCGTTGTGCCATGGATAGGCAGGCGGTGACGAGTCGGGGGCGGCGGCACCCTCCTCGCTACCCATCCAGATCCAGACAATCTGATCCTGCTCCTCGACCGGGAAGCTTCGTACGCACGCCTTTTCCGGAATCCGCTCCTGACCAGGAATCTCGATACAGCGACCTTCGCCATTGAACAGCAGTCCGTGATAGCCGCACCTGATCCCACGCGACTCAAGCGTGCCGAACGAAAGCGGCAGCCCCCGGTGACAGCATCGGTCTTCGAGTGCCGCTGCGCTACCGTCCTTCAGGCGGAAAAGAACGACATGTCTGTTGAGCAGCGTCCGTGCGACCGGCTTTTCTCCGAGCTCCCAGCTAAAGCCCGCAACATACCACTGGTTAAGGGGAAACAATTGTCTTTCCTCCGGGTTCATCCAGCTTCGCAAAAATCAATACATTCAGTACACCAACAATAGTGTCAGTATACTCAGCATCTCCCCTGAACGGCAATCCCCGTTTGATAGGGATTCCCCCTATCCTTCAGCGAAACTGCGCACAACGATCCACATTCCCCGGTATGCCAAAGTTCGGGATATGGTTAAAAATTCACATAATATCAGTACACTGAATTGCATTCGCCAGCGCAATGGACAGTACTGTCGCGGCGGTCTTTCTTCTAGCGCGGGCACCGCCGACAATCACCCCGGCGGAAACAGCCGCATCTACACGTGAACAATCAATCGGCGCAGCCGGTTCACAGGCGTGTCTGGTGCTTCCAACTTTCGAGCCGGCTCGAACACACGGACGGCCGGGCAACCAGGCGCGCTACGGTGGCGCTCGGGCTCGCCCAGCAGCCTCAGCCGCCGTTCGTGTCGGGGACCAGCGCGTCGACAAGTGCGTCAGGCTGAACCACCCCATCCGCGCTCCATACCGCACGCTCAAGGCTCTCGATGCATCCAAATGGAACTGCGAGTTCATCGGAGACCCGCGCGAGCGCCGCAGCCGCGCTCTCCCGGTCGAGTTCAAAATCTGCGCTGCCCGGGCTATACCGCTCTTCGATCATTCCCTGCGGGGTAAAAATGCGGATCGTGTGTGACATGGGAGCCAACCCAGGGTCGCCCGCAACCGTAATTCGTTCCGCAAGCGCCAGAATGTCCGGATCGGTTCGCTCCTCGATATCGACGAACCGCAGGTTGCCACGTAACAGGCAGACGGCGGCAACGTAAGCGGTACGCATCAGGGCTGCGCCCGTACCCTGAATGGGGCCGGTGGCCGCAATTCCCGGAAATACGGCTTCTGCTACGGGCAGCGAGATTTCCACCCGCGTGATCTCTGATACCTGAAGGTGATGCGCGCGCGAAAGTGCGGCAGCGCTTCGCGCGGGCCCCAGGTTGATACCGCAGACGGGCAATGGCTTGAATCCGATCGCGTCGAGACACCAGGGCCCGCGCAGGCGCTCGATAATCGCTTCGACATCGGGCACAGAACCCAGATAGGCCGCGAAAAACCCCGATTCCCCTTCGAATACATCTGGCGCAGCGGTCTGTCCCGCCTCACCTAGTAGGGCGAACTGAACGGCATTGCGGCTCGCCTGCGCGATATGCACGCGCCATTCATCGGTTCCGGCGATCCATGCCTGCCCCAGCCCGCAGGCAAAATTTGCCGCCAGGCCCAGCGTGTTCGCGATAGCGTTGTTCTCAAGCCCGAGCAGACTTGCGCAGGCTGCCGCTGCGCCCACGCTGGCGAACACGCCGCTCGGTCGAAAACCACGCGATGCGACGCCCGCCGCGTATCCGCTTCCCAGCGCCGCGGCGACCTGGTAAGCGACCGCCAGGGCAACCATCAGCCTGCGCGGGTCGGTCTTTCGCCATTGCGCGATGGCCAGACACGCGGGAATCGCAACCGCGCCCACATGGGAACCAGCGGCATGATGAAAATCATCCTGCGTCCGGGCATGCATCATCGTCGCGTTGATGAAGGCGGCGTCCGCCGGCGACATCAGGCTGCCGTCGACCAGAACCCGCGCTCCGCTATGGCCCTGCGGCAAGGCAAATGGGCGCAACGCCTGCAGGGAGCCTGCGCACGAGCGAAAACCGGCAGTCGCAATCCCGAGATTGAAGAACAGACAGAGTTTCAGCTTGTCGATCACCGGCGCCGGCAGGTCTTCATAGCGCACCTGTGACACGAATGCAGCAATTGCCGGACTCAGCCCAAGGCCTGTCCGAAGTTTCATTTCGCCCATGATCCACATGTCTCCTTCGGCATCAATGCGCCGCACTGGTATTTGTCAGAATACGTTCACAGGGAACATTAGGTTACGATCAGTATGCTGTCAATTGTTAGCTTACCCGATCTGTTCTCGGCGGATGAAGCTCTATATGCTGCCATTCTAGGTGGCTTCGTTGACTTTTTCTTAATGTCACATCTATGATTGTTTGACTTTTACCTCGTCGCGACATCTCGAAACAAGGTCGCAACGCATTCCGATACCGCGACCAGGAACGCCTGGCCCGACTATCTCACCGCAGCGCGTCCCGAACGCGCAGGAGAAGACCCGATGGAAGAAGAAACGCTTGATTTCGACGCAGTCCGGCAGGCATGGCGAGCGGCACACCTGGTGCCACTATGGGAAAGCCCCACCGCTCACAAGCGGCCACCCGGACCGGTCCCGGCCCATCTCTGGAAATGGGAAATGGTGCGCCCCATGGTGGCCGAAGCGTTGAACATCACCTCGCCGTCTGTCGTCGAGCGCCGGGTATTGCAGCTCGTCAATCCGCAAGCACGCACACCCGAGGACGAATCGACGGCAGGAATTCTGGCCGCCGCCATCCAGAGCCTGCGGCCAGGAGAGTCGGCACGTCCCCATCGTCACTCGATGAACGCACTTCGCTTCGTTCTCGAGGGAAGCGGCGCAGTCACTGTTGTCGACGGAAAACCGTGTCCAATGTCGAGGGGCGATCTCATCCTGAATCCCGCGTGGACCTGGCATGGTCACCGGCATGACGGCGACAGACCCGTGATCTGGCTCGATGTACTCGACGTACCACTGCACAACTATCTTGGGTCCGCGAAATTCCAGCCTGGACCGCCCGACCAGATGCCGCACGCGATTGCAGAGGATGCCTTCGCTGTACCGAATCTGGTGCCCGAAATCAGCGGCGTCCCCCGATCCTATTCGCCCGTCTTTCGCTATCCCTACGCCGATGCGTGCGCGGCCGCCGCGGCGGCCCCCCTGGCCGCCGACGGAACACGTCGCGTCCGCTATGCGAACCCGTTGAACGGGGGCTCATGCGTCTCGCTGCTGGATGCCTGGTTCGTTCAGATTGATCCCACGGGTCAGGCGACCGTGCCGGTCAGAACAACCGGCAGCGCGGTGTGCTGCGTGGTAGACGGGCACGGCGAGTCCACCATTGGAGAATCAACCTTCTCGTGGGGACCGAACGATATATTTACCCTTCCTGCGGGCAATCGCGTCACGCATCGGTGTACGTCAGCAGCGCCCGCACGGCTGTTCGTCGTAACCGACCAGGAGGTATGGGCGCGGCTCGGTCTGCTCGAGAATGAACCGGCCGTACCGGGCGCCCTATGAGCAGTTCGAGCGACACAATATCGTCGTCGATTTTCTGGCCGTTCGCGCCAATCAAGCGCGCGCCCGGCCGTCTGTTCGCGAACGTCTGGCGAGTAACCGGAGACCGGAATGCGTAGTTACCACATCGATCACATTGGCGACCTTGATGGGCTCACGGTAAGGGATGGCGATGTACCTGTCCCTGGTCCCGACGAAGTTCGTATCGAGATCGCCGCTAACTCGCTGAATGCGCGGGACATCGGGATCCTGCTTGGTGGCTATGGCGGCCCAAGCCCGAAACCGGGTCTCGTCCCGCTGTCGGACGGCGTGGGCACAATCGTGGCGGCTGGCGAGCGTGTTCGCGGATTTTCCGTCGGCGATCGTGTAGCAGGAATCTTCAGGCAGAACTGGCTCGGCGGCAGGATGCCATTGCGCGCGCTGGACTCCGATCTCGGCGGCAGCCGAGACGGCATGCTGACCGAAAGCATCGTGCTGACTGACGAAAACATCGTAAAGGTGCCAGCCCATCTTTCCGATAAGGAGGCGGCAACGCTGCCCTGCGCTGCCGTGACTGCATGGCATGCAATACATGCTGGCGAGGCATTGTTGCCAGGGCAATCCGTGCTTGTTCTCGGCTCGGGCGGCGTCTCCCTCTTTGCGCTCCAGTTTGCGAAGCACATCGGTGCCCACGTGATCGCAACCACCTCCACTGAAGAGAAAGCGCATGCACTGCAGGCGCTGGGTGCCGACGACGTCATCAACTACTCGGCCACTCCCGAATGGGACGAGGAAGTCATGCGGATCACGGCCGGCCTCGGCGTGGATCGTGTCATTGAGGTAGGCGGCGCGGGAACGCTCGCCAGATCGATGCGCGCTGCTGCGGTCACAGGCAGGGTCGTCATCATCGGCGTGCTGGCAGGCGGCTCCCAGGTCGATCCATCCATCATTCTGACTCGCCGGCTCACCTTGCAGGCGATATCCACGGGAAGCCGTGAAATGTTCGAGCAGATGAACGCCGCCATTACACGCTGGCAGCTTAAACCCGTTATCGACACTGCATTCCCGTTCGATGAAGCCAAAGCTGCATACCGGTATGCAGCGAACGGCCGGCATTTTGGCAAGGTGGTCATTTCCCGGCCGTAGCATCTTGTCAGTTGCTCATAGGCGAGCCCGGTCCTGAAAGATGAAGCGGACTTGCGAGACGCGAGCGCTGCCTGCAGATGTAGTATGTCTGCGACGGGTGTGCGCCATCATTTCGGCTGGGCTGGGGGCATGGCGCACAGAAAATCTGGATGTTGGACAGCGTCAGGCAACACGCTGGTCAACATGATTGTCGCGCTCCAGCACGTAGGACCTCTTCTCACGGCCGAGTTGGGAGCGCTGCTCCTCTCTCCTTCACTGGATGTTCGCTATCCATTACAACAGGCAGCCGATGCCTACCGCGACGCCCGACAGGTTCCTATCACGGCAGGACTCGGAGCATCGCGACTCGAATCGGAAAATGATGACAGGTGCTGGGCGCCACATCGGTTCGCGCCGACTTGGGACAACTGTGCCGCATCCGACCATCGTGCTCGCGAGGCCACAACGATCTACCTGAAATCTGGACTGAATCGGGTCGGGCTGGCCACGGTGGCCAGCTCCGACGTTCAAATGGTCCGGGCGCGCCGAGTTGCGAGGCCGACTACCCGGACCGCCGTCTCATCGCCTAGCCTCCGAGTAAAACGCGGGCCTGCCCGATCTCATCGTCACTGATGCCGTGGTCGCGAGCGGGATAAACTCGCTCGGAGACAAGAGCACCCATGCCGCGAAAGACATTGGCAGTTTCCCGGGAGCGCGACAGCGGCACCCACGGGTCAGCATCGCCATTACTGAGCAGCACTGGGACCCCCTTCAACTGGTCGGCGCGAACCGGCCACTGCATCCCAGCCGGTCCGATCAACCCACCCGTCCACGCGATTAACGCACGCCAGCGCGCTGGATTCCTGAACATGTACTCGCTTAGCAGGCAGGCTCCCTGCGAAAAACCGACGAGTGCAATGCGGTCGTGGGTGTAGCCTTTCGCCATGGCCTGTCTGATCGCATGATCTACGCACGCGAGGGCGTGATCGAGCATCGGCTGATTCTCTTCGACCGGAGCCATGAACTTGCCGGGATACCAGCTATTTCCGTGTGCAGCCAGCGCACACCAGGCAATGTGCTCCATGCAGAGGCGCTCTGCCTGCTCGAACATGAAATCCGGCGTCAGCGTACGGCCGTGCACCAGGATACCGGCAATTCCGGCGCCGTCGGCAACCGCCCCCCGCCAGATTGGCGGGGTCTGGAGATGACTGTTCTGGCTCATCAGTAGAGAAGCGGCTCGAGGTGGGACTTGATGCTGTCCTTGCGGCTCTGGAAGACTGGCGGAATCTGCAATTCGCTGCCAAGTCGCTCGTAGGGCTCGTCGACGAGGAATCCCTGCGGCTTGGACACCGTTGCCTCGAAGAGCGCACCGCCCGGGGTACGGACGTACACGGAATCAAAGTAGCCGCGGTCCTTACGGTCCGAGGTATCGGTATAGCCAAGCCCCTCGAGACGGAACTTTACGTTCTTCTGCACGTCGAGGTCCGCGACCTGGAATGCGCAGTGGTGAGTGACGCCCTCTCCGTATGCCCACGAACCCTGTGGCACATCTGGCTCGTGCTCGAACTCGATAATCGTTCCGGTCCCGCCCGCACCAACCTCGTAACGTGTGAACGCCCCATCCGTACGTCGGTTTTTCCCGCTCCAGCCGACCTGCATGAATTCGTCAGACATCTCGAGATCGCGTACAGAAACAATGATCCCATGCGTACCGCGAATCCCAAACTCCGCCGGAATAATCCCGTTCGAGTATGGCTTGCGGTCGTCATCGTCAATCGCAACGAGCTCGTACTGGATACCACAAGGATGGGCCAGGCTCAGCAGTGCTTCGCCGAAACGCTCACTGCGCTTCACGTCATGACCGTGCTCGCGCAGATGGCGTTCCCAGAAACTCAGGGATGACGCCGGCACAGACAGTGCAAGCGTCTTGATCTGACCGGTGCCGCGTGTTGCCTTACGACCGGACTGACGCATGGGAAAGCAGGTGATCAGCGTGCTTTCCTCTCCGAAGTCATTGCCGTAGTACAGGTGATAAATCGGCTCATCACCGTCGTAGAGCGCTGTTTTCTTGACGCTCTTTAGCCCCAGAATTTTCGTGTGAAAGTCGTAGTCATCCTGTGCCACGCCGACGTTCAATGTAATGTGGTGATGCTTAAGGATATGCGGATTGGGTTCCATCGTTTCCTCCTTGCTGGATTGTCAAGCTTCATTGGTGGTTGATAGTCCGCCCTTGGACACGGACGGTTGTGAAATGGGACGCTTTCCTGAAAAGGCATCGCGCAGCAAGCGGTCGATCCTGTCCGCGTCGATTGGCCCCGGGTTCCAGTACGCGGCACGCGATGCAATGGCAACGGCCTCCCCTATGTCGCTCTCCTTCATCCCGAGCGCGGCAAGCTGCGTCGGCGCACCCAGACGCTTTGCGAAATCGAACATACCTGCCGCTGGATCGCTGACGCCCAATACACGCGCTACGATCGCGAGTGCCTCTGGCGCATAATCCCTGTTGTATGCGATCACGTGGGGAAGCAGGACCGCATGTGTTTCAGCATGCGGAAGGTTGAACGTGCCGCCCAACGTGTGGCACAACTTGTGGTGCAGTGACATACCGACTGCCCCCAGACAGGTACCGCAGGCCCACGCGCCGAACAACGCATCAGATCGTGCCTCTCGATCTTCAGGCGCTGCGCAGATTGCTGGCAATGCTCGTACGAGTGCCGCGATTCCCTTTTCCGCAAGCATGGAGATCACCGGATTGGCGTCCCGGGCATACAGCGCTTCCACGGCATGAGCAATGGCGTTAAGCCCGGAAGTCACCGAGATCCCGATCGGGAGCATGAGCGTCAAATCGACGTCATAGATGACGACCTCCGGTAGAACCCGGAGAGAGCGCTGCGTGGTCTTCAGTCCGTTTTCGGTCTGCCCGAGGATGGGGGTCGCCTCCGACCCGGCATACGTGGTGGGGACGACGATTTGCGGCAGATCGGTGTGGAGGGCAATCGCCTTACCCAAACCGATGGTAGACCCCCCTCCCACGGCGACGACAGAATCCGCACCCAGGTCGCGAGCGACTTTTACCGCCGCCTCGGTGATGTCCGTTGGCGTGTGCATTGCCGCTTCGCTGAACAGACCCACACACTGCTCACCCAGAGAGCTCCTGACGTTTTCGCCGATCTGACGTTGTGCTGCGGTCGTCAGTACCAACGCGCGACAACAATCCAGTCGAGCCAGTTCATCACCTATACGGTGACATGTGTCGGCCCCAAAAACAACCCGAGCGGGCAACGCCTCATATGTGAACGCCTGCATTCCGAAATGCTCCTCCGTTTTGTATAAATTAATCGTTCGTCTAGACATATGTCAATCATGCGCTGCAACAAAACGATCTCGAAGAGATATCTCCAGGGGGAGTCATCAATCGAGGCTCTGGCATCGTGCCGCCCACACGTGCAATAATAGACATATGTCTAGTCGGTTGTATATTTTTAATTTGTCGATCCACCCCAGGTCCGTGGCGACGACATCACATCGGAGGAGATTCAACATGCGTACTATGAACGGAGTTCTCAATCATCCGACGCCCTGCAATGCTGTCCAGGCGGCTGAGCCGGCAATGCGTGAACTGTTCAAGGGCGCCTTCCGCCGCCACGCAGCGGGGGTTGCGATAATCACGGCAGAGGGTGAGCACGGGCCGGTCGCCTTGACCGCCACATCCGTCATCTCGGTGAGCGCGGATCCGCCAGTGCTTGCGTTTTCGTTGTCCGCTGACTCATCAAGCGCTACCCACATCAAGGCAGCGAAGTCCCTGGTCGTACACCTGCTGCAGGCGGAACAACTGGACATTGCACGCCTGTGCGCCACCAGCGGGGCGGACCGTTTTTCTGATACGTCAAAATGGAAACGACTTCCGTCTGGAGAACCGGTGCTCATCGATGCACCGGTATGGATCCGCGGAACGATCATCGATCAGATGGACATCCACGGATCAACGCTGGTCGCGGTACGCGCATCGGAAATCAGCGCCACCCGTGCGAACCAGTCCGGTGATGAGGCGAGCCCGCTGATCTATCACGACCGGGCGTGGCACGCACTCTCCGACACATCGCGGCTCCAAACCTGACCGGAGACCATCACTATTGCAAGACGGGTGTCCCGACACCTTGTCAGACACCTGTCAACGTGCGATCCTTCCGCCGATCGACACTGCGCATTTTTAATACAATTCATGAGCCCTTCGCCCATCTCACCCAAACCCGCCAACCGCCGAACCGCTGAGACTCCACGTCAGAAAACACGATCCAGGATAGCCGCGGCCGCAAAGGCAGAGTTTCTGGAGGTCGGCTACGAAACTGCATCCATTGAAGGCATTGCCCGCCGGGCGGGGGTCAGTCGCGCGACTTACTATATTCACTTCACCAACAAGGTCGAAGTGCTGGTCGAGATCTGGCATACATCGATCGATAAAGACATTCTTAAAATAATTGCCGACTTCGATGCGCTCGGCGCCTATCCGACGCGAAGCGCTCTACGGAAATGGATTGACAAGGCGGTGTCATATTGGGAAAAGTCGGCGGACATGGTCGAGCTTACCGCCCAGGTTCTGGCCCTCGACCCGCAAATGACAGGCCCGTGGGTCGAACTCAATGTCCAGGCGGTCAACGCCATGCCAAACTATCTGAGCCGCTTCAGCACCAGGGAACTCCCGCTGGCACGCATGCGGATGGGCATGTTGCTACTGCAACTGGACCGGATGTGTTTTATCCTGAATCGGGGAGAACTTCCTCAGGGTCGCCCGGTCCTCATCGACGCTCTGACAGATATCTGGTGGCGGTGCCTCAAGCCCGAGGCTGATGATGAGCGAAAGGAACGCCGATAGGTAATGAGACCGGTCGGTTCAGCAAACGCTACCCCGACCGGCAACCGTGAGCATTACTGCATCATCAGCACTGTGCGGCAATCTCCCTGGGCATCAGTGACAACCGGCGCAGCGACAGTCCCGCTGCAACAGCCAGAACGGCGATGACCGCCAACACCAGGAACGCCGCGGTGAAGGCCGAGCTGTGATAGACAGGGAGTCCTCCGGAAAACGACACCATCTGTGTACCAGCTATTGCGAACGTAAGCTGCGTCCCGACCGTTCCAGCGACTGCCGTGGTCGTACCAAGCATGGCGGCGCAAACGGCCCTGAAATCAGCGGGCACCGTGGTAACGATGAGAATCGGACAGGCGGCGAGAATCATCCCCCCGAGGCCCATCAGCCCGTATGCGACGACGTAGTGCCACGACTGGGAATGCATATATGCGAAGAACACAGACGCACCGACCAAGAACAGGCCGCCTGTAGCGATATGCGCACCCGGATGAATACGCCGGGCGGTGACTCCAACGTACAATCCACCCAGCATAAGGAGCGAGCCGCCAAGCAGCGTATGGAAGGCAACGTCCGTCGCACTCGTTCCCAACCCGTAGCCCACCCCGAGTGCCGACGGTGTCATCAACATGAGCGGATAGATGCTGGCAATCCCCGAGATCACAGTCATCGCCGCTGCAGCGGCAAGGATGATCTTTAGCACGACCCTGTTGCCCAGAACCCGGACGTCCACAAGCGGTGCCGGGAACGCCCTTTCCCACAAGATCCAGACCAGTACCAGCGCCAGCCCACCCATAACGTAGGCGATGGTCCTGCTGCTCGCCCAACCCCACGACATCCCCATGTCAAGGGCGTAAAGAACTGCCGCAAGAGCTGCGCCAAGGAGGATCGCACCGACCCAGTCGACACGGCCCGACGCGCGGAGCGTCGTCTCCGGCACAAACAGCATCATCAGGATCATGCCAACCAACGACAGGACGACCATTGGCCAGAAGATGGACATCACACCGAGACGGTCGATCATTTCCCCAGCGATCAAGGGCCCAATGACCGTAATGAGACCCAGCCCGTTGCTCGAAATGGATATCGCGGTAGCCTTCATCCGCTCGGGGAAAATATCCTGAATCAGTGCGTAGGCCAATGGCAGAAAGGCCATTGATGCGCCGCTGAGTGCTCGCCCAACCAGCATCGCATCCCATGAACCTGCAGTAGCACTCACAATTGATCCAAGCGTCGCGAAAACCGACAGTGCGACCAGAATCCTTTTTTTCCCGTAAAGATCGGCGAGACGTCCAGCAAGCGGTGTCACAATGGCCCCGACCAGGGTCGTCATTGAAAGCACCCAGACGACGTGCGGCGTGCGGAACGATGCACCCAGTTGTGGGAGTGCCGAGGCAAAAAGCGCCGTGGCCAGCCCAGTCTGCTCGGTCAAAAGCAAAAGAATGATGAGTACCCTGATCCATCCCCCTGTGGTGTGTGGGGTTCTGGAATCACGCCTTGCCATTGGAAGTGCCGTATATGTTTTCATGTCCAAATTCCTCGAGTGCAGTCAGGACGTATCAGATCAGAAGCCCAGTGCCTGGCCGATATTCCATCCAATCATTACGCGGACCGTCCACCCGTCGCGGAGCTGATGCGTGGCGGACGGACGAAAAATTCCGTATGCATTCGCCGTATCGTCGGGATTGAAGATGTACGAGAAGCCGGGTTCGATGAAGAACCCGTGCGGAAGCATGACGTCGTACTTTCCTCGTATCGCGTAGCTCGTTTGCTTTGCATCGGGAACCAGACGTTTAACGAAATTGTAGTAACGGTCAGAAAGCGAGCTCGTTGACAAGGCGATCGAGGCAACGTCGCGCGGACGCCCGAAAGGTCCGATATAGCTCACTCCAATTTCTCCTGAATGTTTGTACGGACGCTGCTCCAGGCTCAATACCGTGTCTGGAGCGATCACAGCGCTGTACGAACCAAAAAGCACGATGGACTCCGGAAACGGCGAATCCCCCGTACCGCCATCAGCCCGCCAGATCGTCTTGCGGCCATTGAGCATAAAACCGTTTGTTCCATTCGCATGGTCGCCGCTTCCGTCGTCCGAGGTCAAAGCATATGTATTCCTAAATAGCGTCGCCCAGTAGTGTGCAGGGTATCGATCCTGAGAGAAATTCGTTTCGTACCCGAGTTCGAGATCAAGACTGGAGGCAAGGCTGTGATGAAAGCTCCAATCGAAGCCGTTCCCTTTATCAAGGTACTGGTTGAGGTCGAGCTGGAATACGGCCGCCTTGGCGTAGTACCGGTCAGTAGGATTCAGCCGGATCATACCGGCCCAGCTACCGTATGGCGGAGGCAATGTGCCGCTCGACTTCTCAAAGACCGGATCCAGGCAATCGACCTTGAGAAGACAGTCGAGCGAACCTTTGTGATAGAACTCCACACCTCCACTGAACCGCCCTACTGTAACGTCGACGACGTTGTGGAACAACTTCTGCTCATAGCTGAAATTGGATAGGTATCCTTTCGAGATGTCGCTTTGCTGCTGACCCGCATAGTAGCCACCAGCCGCACCGAAATACCCACCGTCGGGAGCGGTCGCATCGGTGTTGCGGTTGGCGGGAAAGAAAATATATTGAAAATGGAACGTCCCCCCCGGAATGCCAATGAGCTTGTTGAGATCGAAGTCAGCGCCAGCCGCTACGTTGGTGGAAAGACTTGACTGGTAAGTTCGTGGTCCGACTGCGAGGTTGTTGGTATATATGTTCCATGTAAACAGGCTTGGCGTCACCCCTGCATCCTCAAGCTCCTTCGCGACACCTGCAAGCGGACCATCGGCGCGCGCAGACTGCGCTGCCAATAACGACCCTGCGAAAAAAAGAATGTACGCCATCGCGGACAGCCTGCGTCGCAGGGTCCGACCTTTCTCGTTAATCACGTGCTCCTCCAGATTTATATTTTGTCGCAGCTGCAGCGATAGTCGCCGCTATTTTCCTGCCAGGTGTTTTGCTGCGGTCTCCTTCCCTGCAATCACCCGCACCTCGGTCTCCAAACCTGCTAAATGGGTAATTGCAAGGTTTTGCCTCGTTTATCGTGACCTACTGGTAACGCCGGTCAATCTCCAAACACGATGCCGCCATCGATATGGACGTGCTGACCCGTGTATAGCCGGGCATCCTGCGAGCACAGGAATGCGACCGTTCCCGTCAGGTCGCTTACCTGTGTCAACGTCTTGATGGACTGCTGTGCCACGACAGCATCGAGCATGTCCTGCGACAGGCCCATGGCCTCGAAGCCCGGGGTTTCGACAATGCTCGGTGCGATGGCATTAACTGTAATGTTGTACTCACCGAGTTCCCGGGCGAGACCACGGGTCAGACCAAGAACGCCGGCCTTCGAGGCAACGTAGTGAATGCCCCCGGGGGGCGCCACATTGACCACGGATGACGACATGTTGACAATCCGTCCCCATCGATTTCGCTGCATCTGCGGCACGAAGCACTTCGCAGCGTAGAACATCGAGTCGAAGTTCACGGACATCGTCTTGCGCCAGAGTTCAGGCGTCAGCTTATCGAAGGTCGTCATATGCGGGTGTAGTCCCGCATTGTTGACCAGAATATGGGCCGGCCCAAACTGCTTTTCGACCTCAGCGGCGGCAGTCGCAAGTTCGTCGAGCGACGAAACATCTGCGACAAGGCCAAGCGCCTTGCGGCCCAGGGCCTTCACCATCGAACACGTCTCATCCGACGCACCAATATCGATGCAAACGACATCTGCGCCATCCTCAGCCAGGCGCCTGATAATGGCCTGACCAATACCGCGCGCGCCACCGGTAACGATGGCAATCTTTCCCGTCAAATCCCTCACGGCTTTTCACTCTCCTCTGATAGTCAAACCCTGAACGAGGCAGCGTCCTTTTGATGTCTGTCCGCCATCCTCACCTCCGCCCTGATTGAACTGGAACATCGTTTGTGTCTCAGCCTCACGACGTCAGGGGAAACGAAGTACACATGCCACACCGACCAAACGAACGGGCCACTACGCGCCTTGTCCTCCATCAACGACAAACACCGCACCTGTACAAAACGAACTTTCGTCACTCAACAGCCACGTCGCGGCCGCGGCCACTTCGTCCGGTTCGCCAAACCGTTTGAAGGGCATGAGCTGCTCGAACCTTTCAATCATCTCTGCAGGGTTCGCCATAAGCATCGGTGTTGCCGTAGGGCCCGGCACTATCACGTTGACGCGTACGCCCAAAGATGCCGCTTCGAGGGCGGCAGTGCGGGTGAGCGAGATCACCGCGGCCTTGCTGGCGGCATAAGCGCCCTGCTGCACCGCCGCCCGTACGGCCAGCCCCGACGCTGTGTTAAGAACAACCCCGGGAGTGCCCCGCTCCTTACTTAACTGGAGCATCCTTTGCATTCCGAGTAGCGTGCCAACGACATTGACCCGCAGAACGTGTTCGAATGCTTCCAGCGGAAGGTCGACCAGCTCACTATTTTTTCCAGTCGTCCCCGCATTGTTATAGAGGCCGTCTACCCGGTCGAAGCGTTCGAGAGTTGCCTGAAAATAACGTTCCACATCACTGGGGTCTGCCACATCAGCGCAAATACCGATAACCTGACTCTGGTCGAATTCACCCACGACCTGCTGCAATGCCTGCGCAGAACGATCGACGACCGCTACCCTGCCGCCTTCACTGACCAGTCGACGCACCGTTGCGAGTCCGATACCGGACGCGCCACCGGTAATGATGAATACTTTGGATGTGAGTCCACGATGTACCATGTGCGACGCTCCTTACCAGACCGAGTTGCGTTCGCCAATCTGAACCGCACCAACACGCTGTGCCATAACGTCGAACTGCGCAGTGGTATGAGTGCGATACATGAGCACGTCCCGCATGTAGCGCTGCATCGGCTGGCCTTTACCGGCCGAGGAGGATCCCGCGGAGCGGAACAACGTTTCCACTGCTTCGCAGGCCATTTTTCCGGCTTCCTGCATGAGCCCGAACACCTCGATGTCGCTTTTGCGGTCGAATGCACGAACTCCGTTCACCGCATCGGCGCAATGCTCGGTGTAGACTTCGGCAGCATGCAGTACCAGCGCTTCCGCGGCATTGGTCTTCAGCACTGCGGTGCCGAGGTCGCGCTGGTACATGGGGTCTACTCGACGAGGACCGTAAGGCGGCATCGCAACCGGCTTCGACAGCATCAGGCGCGTATATTCGTCGACAGCCGCTCGCGCAGCTCCCACCACGCAGCTGACCAGTTCAAGGTTCAGAAACCCCTGCGAGACACCAAGGTACATCGGGTTGTGGTGAATACGCGTCCCCTCAGACTCCCAGAGCTCAGCTTCAGCGAGCCAATCGATTTCGATCGCGAATTCGCTGGGCACGAACTTGTCGTCAACCACTACGGTATTTGAACCGCTCGCACGCATCCCGATGATCTTGTCGCCACCCCAGTCATCCAGTATCTCGAATTGCGAGGCTGGGATCAGAACCTGCAGGAAGCGCGGCGGCGCGTCAGGGTCTGCGTTGTCCTCGACCAGTTGAACGTTGACCGTTGCATGAGTCGAATAGGGCACCCCGGATTGGTACGGCGACCGGGCCTGGATCCGGTATCCGCCGTCAACGGGAACCGCCTTGCCGGCTGGCACCAGACTGTGCGAGGCACGAAAGTAGCCGGTATCGTTGTTGAAAACGTGATCCTGTGCCTTTTTGGTCCAGCGCGCCGCGGTCGTCAACGCGTGACCATGGCCGAGACAGAGACACCAGCCAGTGCCCGGGTCTCCTCTTCCGACTTCGATAATAACCTTGGCAAAGGTCCGAAGATCGGTCTCATAGCCACCGTACATGCGGGGCGTCAGCATATGATAGAAGCCGGCGTCCAGGAAGGCTTCGTGCATACCAGGGGTGTAACGGCCAAGAACTTCGGCTTCCGCTGCTTGCGCGCGGATCGTATCGCGCAACGCCACGGCCCTGGAAATCAGCGTGTCCGCATCAGGGATCCGTTGGTCACTCTCGCCGTGTGAAATCGGCGGTTGTTCAGCCATCGTCAATTGTTGCTCCACCTGCATTTCATAGTCTCCTTGAGATCGGTACTGGTATATAAAAATGGGATTCAATACGGCTCAGGCGAATGGCAACAGTGTCGGTCCGATAACACTTCTTGTACTCGCATCGACCATTGCATCCAGAGTCCCGGAAAGGGGATAGCGGCGATCGATCATTGCCTCGAGGTCAAGCTTTCCTCGCTCGGCCAGCCCGATCAGCCAGGGCAGATCACGCCGCTGGTCTAGGGATCCGTACTGACAGGAATGCACTGTCTTACCCGCCAGTGCAAACGGTAGAGCCGGAAAGGTGACCTGTGCAGTGGTCATGTCAAGACAGACACTGCACAGAGTCACGTGGCCGGTTGCTCTGGTCATGGCCCATGCCTGCTGGATAGCAAGTGAGTCTGCGGCCGATTCGAATACGTAATCGGCACCCCGGCCCTGCAACAGGCCACCAGCATCCGTGGACAGATTCAGCACTGCCTCGACGGGATCTTCCTCTGCTGGGTCGACCGTATGCGTGGCACCGAATTTCATCGCCAGGGCTCGCCGCGCCGGCAACGGATCAATTGCAATAATCTTTGCGGCGTCTGCGATACGTGCCCCCTGGATATAGCTCAGACCAACAGGACCGCATCCCATGACTGCAACCGTGCTGCCGGAAGCAATCGGGGCTGTGCGCAAGGCTGCACCCACACCCGTACCAACGGGATTCGCCAGCAACGAAAGCTGGTCTGCCGGCAGGTCGGTCTTTACCGACGTGAGCTGAATCTCGGGGACCACGGCAAGTTCGGCGAAACTGCCAACGCTCGCGTTCGGGTAGATCAGTGTTCCATCCGGCAAAGCTGCGTGCGCCGGTCCCACAAACACCATAGCCGCACACTGATCCGGACGGCCATGCAGGCAGAAATAGCACTCCCCGCAATTTGGTGTGCTGGTTATGATCACGCGGTCGCCCACCTTCACGCGGCGCACGTCGTCGCCAACCCCCTCCACGGTTCCTGCCGCGGCGTGTCCGAGCACCTGCGGTGCGGACCAGCCAAGCTGGCGCGGATCGAATGCCAGCAGCAGGTGGTCCGAAATAGATACATTGGACGCGTCAACGCGTACAACTACGTCACGCGAACGAAGCGGCAGTAACGCGACCTCTTCCACGGTAATCGCCGGTTCTCTTCCAAAATGCCAGACGGCAGCCTTCATCCAGATCTCCTCGTTCTTAAGCGGATTCGCTTGTCATGGCGAGTAAACTAATCAATAGTCTAGACACATGTCAATCTTGCAGTGCAACATCACATACTTCGACGTCGTCTGTGCGGAACAGAATCGATCACGTTGGTGAGTGGAGGGGGTGACAAAGACGCGGAGTACGGTGCGTGGGATCAGCCGAACCGGGTGTGCTCCCTTGCAACGCCGCCAGAAGGCTTCGCGGTGCGCGCCGGCATCTGCGACCGGCGTTACTTCATGGAAGTATCGATCTTGACGCCCCGGCCGTTCCTGAGCGAAAGCCCGGCTAAGATGTTCCCGTTGATAGTCAGCCGATCGGCCAACTACTCCAAACGGTGAGCACAAGGTCGGTATAGCCGGATTCTTCGACGAAGCCGGTGCGAACCCGTAGCCGTTACGAAACTTCACGGTTAGTTATCCATCGGCGCGTCAAGATCGTCAGCGAAGCCGGCATACTCAAAATAGTTGCCCCAGACCGCGAAGCCCGATCCGTCCCGATGAAGAATATTCAACGTGGAGCGGTCACGCGCCGCGAAAACGAACGGAATAACCAGTCGATCGACTTGTATCACCACAGGACCCGGCCAAGTAAGCGCGAACGTCCGAGGCAATCAGGATCGGCCACCTCCGAGTTCGAATCGCAGGATCCGCTGGACGTTGACCCTGCTCACGTCCAGTTCGATGCGAACGCCCCTCAAGGTCGCTTGTTACACGAAGGCAACACGCTCACGCCCCTGAGCGCCAGATTCAGGACAGGATCCACTGACGCTTACCTGGGCCCAACAAGCTGACAACTACGTAGACGCCTCTATTGACATATGTCTAGACTAGCGATTAATTTACGCCGCCGGAGGAGCACTGGAATGCAGGCCTTCACGTAAAGACGATTCAAGCATTCGCTCAGATGACGCTCATGGTTGCCGTTGAGGGGATTGGACTGAAGAACGTCGTCGGCTTCGGTCAGGTTTACCTGGCATCGACGCACCACCGCTTCGATATCGGTGTGATACAAAGAGAGACAAACATGTTTTCGACGATTAAAGGCCGCCTTGGCATCGCCATGGCCCTTCTGGGTCTGTTGTTGATCGCGATCGGCGGACTGGGACTCTGGGGAATGAGCCTCGGCAATGACACGACCCGCGGCCTTTTCATGGACCAGATGCCCAGCGCGATTGCGGCCGGCAACGCGGAAATGTTCGCCGCCCAGGAGCGGATCAGCTTCGATCGTGCAGCCTTACTTATCGCCAAACCCGGCGCGGAAATGGCCATTGGACGCGGCGCGTTGATGCGCACGCAGGCCGACAAGGAGTGGGCGAGCTACGTTGCGCTGCCCCATAGTCCGGCAGAACACCAATTGGCCAGGTCCTTCGAAGCCAAACGACTTGAGCTACAAAAACTCATGGACGACGGTTACGCCAGCATTAGGGCGAACGATGCGGACAAGGTCGTAGCCATCGCAGAGGCCATGCAGGTCGCATTCACCGAGCTGGCCGCACTTGGCGAAGCACTTCACAAGTATCAATTCGATTCCGCAAAGAGCGCCTACGAGATTTCGCAGGAAGGATACGGCGTATTCCGCGTGATCAGCCTCGTCTCCATCCTGTTCGGCCTAGCGGCCGCTGTGCTCTCGTGGCTCTCGCTGCGCCGTTCGATCGGGCGCCCGCTGGACGAAGCGCTTACCCAGTTCGAAGCAATCGCCGCTGGCGACCTTCACCGCGAGTTGACCGTCACGTCGCATGACGAGATGGGACGACTGCTCGCGGGTCTGGCGAGGATGCAGGCAAGTCTGGTCACCACCGTGCGCACGGTGCGTTCGGGCAGCGAGTCCATTGCATCCGCAATAAAGCAGATAGCAGCGGGCAATGCCGATCTGTCATCGCGGACAGAGGAGCAGGCATCGGCGCTGCAGGAGACAGCGGCGAGCATGGACGAACTGACGGGCACGGTGATGCAAAACGCGGAAAACGCCCATCAGGCAAGCTCGCTGGCGGCCCATGCCTCAGATATCGCGAACAAGGGCAGCACGGTCATGTCGCAAGTGGTCGTAACCATGGGCGATATCAACCAAAGTTCGACACAGATCGCCGACATCATCACGATCATCGAAGGTATCGCTTTCCAGACCAACATCCTGGCGCTGAACGCCGCAGTGGAAGCCGCACGCGCCGGAGAACAAGGGCGAGGTTTCGCAGTCGTGGCGGCGGAGGTTCGCAGCCTCGCGCAACGCTCGTCTGCAGCGGCAAAGGAAATCAAGGAATTGATCCACACGTCGGTCACGCGCGTCCAGACAGGTACCTCACTGGTGAGTGACGCCGGCCGCACCATGTCGGAAATCATCGGCGCAGTACAGCGTGTCACGGACATCATGGGTGAAATAGCGGCAGCATCGAAGGAACAGAGCAGCGGCATTGAACAGGTGGCACGCGCGGTCACGCAATTGGACAAAGTGACCCAACAAAACGCGGCGCTGGTGGAAGAAGCGGCGGCGGCGGCACAATCGCTCGAGGACCAGGCCGGAGCATTGACGGCAGCGGTGTCGGTGTTCCGGTTGAACGACGGGGAGGTGTGCGACATCCGAACGGCGGAGGCGCCGCGTAGCATGGAACCAACACACGCGATGATGCATCGTGCGTTGGCCGCTTCGAAGAGGCAGGCAAGCGCCATGGCCACAGTTGAGCCGGCACGGCTTCAAACGCTCACGCCGATCAGTGACAAGCGTAGGCCGGTTGCATCGGTTGGGGCCGCTGATTGGTGAGGCTGACCCGGAAAACTGGACCATCCAGAAATGGAAAAATCCGGCATGATTCATGAACTGTGACCTGGAGGTCATGCTCGTGAAGAAGAGCAGGTACACCAACGAGCAGATTGCATACGCGCTGAAGCAGGCCGAGCTGGGTACACCGGTAGCGGAGGTGTGTCGCAAAATGGGCATCAGCGATGCGACCTTTTACAACTGGCGTACGAAGTTCGGCGTGTTGTCGCCTTCGGAAGTCCGGCGCATGAAGCAGCTCGATGAAGAGAACACGAAGCTTAAGAGGCTTGTAGCTGACCTGTCGCTGGACAAGGCGATATTGCAGGATGTGCTGGCAAAAAAGCCTGAAGCCTTCCCGGTTGCGTGAACTCGCAACGGATCTGATGCAACGCTTTGGCGCGAGCCAACGGCATGCGTATCGGGTACTGAAGCTGTCCCGCTCTGTGTATAGCTATCAGTCCGTGGCAAGCGATTCAAGCGCGCTCGGCATACGCATCAGGGAGATCACGCAGACTCGTGTGCACCACGGCTACCGTCGCGTGCACGTGATGCTGCGCCGGGAAGGCTGGCGCGATAATCACTAAAGGGTCTACCGGCTGTATCGCGAGCAGGGCCTGTCGTTGCGGCACAAGCGGCCCCGGCGAAACAAGTCAGCAAGATTGCGACAGCCTAAGCAGACAGTCCCCACCGTCAACGAAATCTGGAGCATGGACTTTGTCGCAGGCGCGTTGTTTGACGGTCAGCGTTTGCGCACGCTCACGATCGTCGACAACTACACGCGTGAGTGTCTGGCTATCAATGTCCGGGCGTCGCTCAGGGGCGAAACCGTCGCGCGCTGCCGCCTCGAAGAGCCGGTCTTCCTTCTCCTGCTCGTAGTAGAAGTTTTCGACTGGCTGGCGGCCCTGTGATTCGCGAAACGGCGTATCGGGAACGGCGCCGGATGCATAGGCTTCGAACAGGCCAAGGTAATGCTTCACCCCCGTCACCAGCACCGCATGTTCGAGCTTCGATGTCCGGCCGAGCGAATCGAGGACGTTGCGAACCATCGCTCAGTTGACGCGGATGTTCTCCTCCTCGCTCTCCTGTCGCGACCACGCGGTAAAGAACACATGGCTGACGTTGATGTTCGCCGTAGCGGCCGCGACAAATTCGGAGCGGTGAGGTCCGCGACGACCGGCTGGGATCCCGGTGCGCCGGCAGTACGCCCACGCGACAACCCATGGACGATCCAGCCGGTCGACAGCAGACGTTCCGCCAAGGCTCACCGACTATGCCGCTGACGCCGACAATCAGTGCTCTCTGGGGATCGCGGTCATCGCCCTGCATTTGACCCGTTTGGTAAAGGAATGTGCCTTTTGCGCCTTTCACGCGGAAACGATCTGTACGGTTCAGTCATCCGGACGACGGCTTGCTCTGCGGCTGGCTCTGCGACGACGACTGACCCGTTGCGCTTGAGCAACACTGGAAAATGATGCCGCAGCTGGCACCATCGTGAAATTACCACAGTTCAGAACGCGCTAAGCCAGTCGGCCACCACCCTGCGCCACCGATCAAGCCATTGAACTTATAGTACATTGATTAGTACATCAAGCGCGCATTCATACAATTGTTTAATTTATAATCAATACATTAAATCATTCATTCGAGTCCTCTCCTGGGCACCAGATTCAAAAGTAAAGCCGCTTACGAGCGGCTTTACTTTTTGTGTGAGACATCGCGATCTGCTTCCGGTTATTCGGAGTGGGATTGCGTGGTCAAGAGGTAGTTGGAGGTAGTCTGCAGGACGGTTGTCGAGCAGTGAAGTATCGCTTCGCTGCACGACTTATCCGGGCGGTTGAGTGAAGCGAAGTTAGTTTGCATGTAGGGATTGACACGCTGCATCATCACGTTAAAATAGCGGTCTAGCTTGAAGACGTGCCCAGGTGGCGGAATTGGTAGACGCACTAGGTTCAGGTCCTAGCGGTGGCAACACCGTGGAGGTTCGAGTCCTCTCCTGGGCACCACCCCTCTTCAAGTGAAACAAAGCACCCCGTTGAGCCTTTGCGCTTCGCGGGGTTTTTTGTTTCTGGCGACGCTTCTTGATGCCTGCCCAACTTCGCCTGCGGCAGAGTGACATTCAACATGCCACCCGGCCAAAGGCTGAATCCTCATCGCGCTTTACCTGCCCCGCTCCAGTTCAAGCCAAAGCTCGACTGCAACGCCGGCACCCACTTCGCACACGCGCGAAACCCCAGCAGTGCGCCGCCCACGGCGAACAGAACGGGAATCAGAAAATCCTGGCTCACGCGGGTGAATTCGAACATCAGCACCACGGCCGTGATCGGCATTTGCATCGAGGCGGCGAGAAATGCCGTCGCGCCGACCACCGCGAATGCGCCCAGCGACGCCCCCGGCCACACGATGCTCCACAATCCGCCGAGCACGATCGCCAGCAACGCACCGTTCGCAAGCCCCGGCGTGAGCAAGCCACCCTCCGCGCCTGCCCGCAGACTGCTCGCGGTGATCACTACCTTCAGCACCAGCAGCATCGCGGCAAGACTCACGGTCAGGCCACCATCGAATGCCAGTCCCGCGGGGCCCTTGCCATTGCCGAGCAACTGCGGGAAATGCATTGCCAGCACGCCGATCATCGCAAAGTTCAGCAGCGACAACACCGGCAGGCGCCAATTTTTCGGCGCGGCCGCACGCGAGCGTTGCATCAGTTCCGCGAAGCTCCACGCCGCCGCGCCGAAAATCGGACCGCACACCACGGACCACACCACGAGCGACGAACTCAGCGTCAGCGAAGGCACGAGGTATTGATGCTCGTTGCCGAGGCCCACCTGAGCGACCAGCGCCGCCACCGACGAAGTCACGATGGCCGGCACCAGAACGGGCCAGCCGAAGCTGCCCAGCAACACTTCGAGCACGAACACCGCGCCGCCGAGCGGCACGTTATAGACGGCGGCCAGCCCGGCGCCCGCGCCGCACGCCACCATGATCCGGCTCTGCGCGACCGACAGGCCCGCCCGCCTCGACAGCCAGCCGGCCAGCGCCGAGCCGATTTCACGCGGCGCCACTTCACGGCCGAGCGGCGAGCCCAGCGCGACGGTGACGATCTGGAGCACGGCATGGACCGTCGTGCTTGCTACAGGCATCTGCGGATCGTCGGACTTGACGGCCTGGCGAATGCTCACGAGCGGCCGGCCGAACCGGTACAGCGCCCACCAGCCGAGCCCTGCCACGAGTCCGCAAACCGTCAGCACGAGCAGCCGGCGTTCAGGCGAGGCGCCGCTTACGCCCTGCAGAAAACTCTCCGCGCTGATCACGTGCGTCACGCTGTAGCCGTAAGCGAGATGCTGAATGCCATGCAGCAGCAACGCGAGCAGCATGCCGCCGAGACCGGCGCCGAGACCCGTGAGCAGCGTGACGGCGGCGACTACGGCAAACGGACTCCGCTCGCGGCGTACTGGCTCGGAAGTGATTGATTTGAATGACATGGCGCGTGGGCTACGGCGAAACAAGTGGAATGCCAACCATGTTATTCCGCGACGCAACATGAATCAAATTGATTTTTTAGCTCGACTGATTCACTGCACGCATATATAAGACGGACCAACCCGCCGCGCGAAAGCCGCGGCGCCTTCACGCTTGCCTAGCGAGCCGACACAAAGAACATCGACACCACGCACGCGACACCGACGAACCAGACCAGCGACCTGAGCGACGCCAGGTTAGCCACATACAGCGCGCCGTGCAGCACCCGTGTGACCACGAAGGTGATCGCCAGCCAGTTGATCCACGTGCTCGATCCGCCTGCCTGTCCGGCTACGACGATCGCAGCGGTAAACATCGCCAATGCCTCCCACGCATTCTGATGCGCCGCATGAGCTCGCGCTCGCCAGCCTTCGAGGTTCGCAAGATAAGCGCGCGGCGTGCGATTGTCGTAGCGTTTGCTGACCTTCGCCAGCATGGTCCACGGGAATGGCAGCAGCGCCACGATGAGCAGGCATATATGCGGAATCGTCATTGGTTAGTCTCCCTTGTATGCGCGGCGCGAATGCCGCGCGAGCCGCTGTTATACCCGCCGGTGCGCGCCGTCGCCAACCGGAATCCCAGGAGTGTCACCTCTACCTGCAAGCGAATTACCTTAAGTCAAACTGACCGGATTAGCGCAACGACAGCCGAAAAACATTACAGATTACGGTCTCTATTGCACACACCATTAATACAATAATTACATTTACCCGACGCATAAACATGCACCGCGATTCCGCGTGAAATTGGCTCCAGGGATTAATACGGATAAACGCGCGTTCATTCATGCAAGCGTTTAACAGTCGGCGTACACTCGCTCGAAGCCTATGCCACGGGGGCGTACGGGGCTGCACAGCCGCCCGTGGTCGGCCACGGGATATCGGGGACTCAGGAGAACAATCAATGAGCTGGACACGGGAACAGAGAAACGTCACGATCGCCGCCTATCTGGGCTGGACACTCGACGCATTCGATTTCTTTCTAATGGTGTTCGTATTGAAAGATATCGCGGCGGAGTTCAATACAAAAATCCCCGAAGTCGCCTTCGGCATTATGTTGACCTTGATGATGCGTCCGCTCGGCGCATTGATTTTCGGCTGGCTCGCCGACAAGTACGGCCGCCGTCCCACGCTGATGGTCAACATCGCGTGCTTCTCGCTACTGGAATTGCTCTCCGGCTTTTCACCGAATCTGGCCACCCTGCTCGTGCTGCGCGCGCTGTTCGGCATCGCGATGGGCGGCGAATGGGGCGTCGGTGGCGCATTGACCATGGAAACCGTGCCGCCGAAATCGCGCGGCATCGTCTCGGGTCTGCTGCAAGCCGGCTATCCGAGCGGTTACCTGCTCGCCTCGGTCGTGTTCGGCGTGTTCTATCAATACATCGGCTGGCGCGGCATGTTTTTCGTCGGCGTGCTGCCGGCGTTGCTCGTGCTGTACGTACGCGCGCATGTGCCGGAAT
Source organism: Paraburkholderia sp. RL17-383-BIF-A (assembly GCF_046028015.1). NCBI lineage: Bacteria > Pseudomonadati > Pseudomonadota > Betaproteobacteria > Burkholderiales > Burkholderiaceae > Paraburkholderia > Paraburkholderia sp. RL17-383-BIF-A. The sequence goes on from NZ_JARESR010000005.1 coordinate 270,543, forward strand.
CGCCCGCCTTCAAGACGCTCGAAAAGAAAGCGCGACCGGGTCTCGTCGCCACGCTCAGGCAGAACATCAAGCTGTCGCTGTACGCGATCGTTCTGATGACCGCGTTCAACTTCTTCTCGCACGGCTCCCAAGATCTGTATCCGACCTTCCTGCGCGTGCAGCATCAGTTCGACGCGCATACGGTCTCGTGGATCACGATCACGCTGAATGTCGGCGCGATTTGCGGCGGCCTGTTCTTCGGTTCGTTGTCCGAGAAGATCGGCCGCAAACGCGCGATCTTCATCGCCGCATTGATCGCGTTGCCGGTGCTGCCGCTGTGGGCCTTCTCGAGCACGCCGGTGCTGCTCGCGCTCGGCGCCTTCCTGATGCAGATCTCGGTGCAGGGTGCATGGGGTGTGATTCCGGTACACCTGAACGAAATCTCGCCCGACGAAATTCGCGCGACGTTCCCCGGTCTCGTGTATCAGCTCGGCAATCTGATCGCGTCGGTCAACGGCCCGTTGCAGGCGAGCGCTGCTGAAGCGCACGGCAACAACTACGCGCTCATCATGGCGGTCGTGATCGGCATCGTGGCGGTGGTGATCGCCGCGCTGATCCCGTTCAGCCGCGAGCGCCGCGGCATCGACATGACGCAGTCCGCCAAACAGGTGGCGGCACAGCTTTAAGCGTTCGAACTAAACAGCTATTTTGCCGGCGCGTTATCAGGCACAATAGCCTGCAAAGGCGGCTCGAACCGCCGCGACGCAAAGCACGCGTCAGCAAACAGAAGCAGGGCCAAACACAGGTAGCAAAGCAATACGAGGCCGTTCCGATTTTCATCGGAACGGCCTTTTTTTATTTCCGCGCGGTTTGACGCACTGCGCGCAGGGAAAGCTCGACCTTCGTCAGGTCTTCTAGAGGAGTTAGTCGACACCGACCCCTTGCTCGCAAGCATCATTCCTTCTTATCCTGAAAAAAACGGCTGTTTCAAATCAACATTTGAATCGCTTGTTTGCGGGCCGGATGCCCGGCAACTGGGAGACGCAACATGGCAGTTCGCACAACAGGCCGGCATGCCGGCGATACGAAGTCCCGCATCCTCGACGCCGCCGAAACGCTTTTTATCGAATGCGGCTACGAGGCCATGTCGCTGCGCCAGATCACTTCGCGCGCCGAAGTGAATCTCGCGGCAGTGAACTACCACTTCGGCAGCAAGGAGTCGCTGATCCACTCGATGCTGTCACGCCGTCTCGACCGTCTCAATCAGGAGCGGCTCAAGCTGCTCGACCGCTTCGACGCCATGCTCGGCGAGCGCCTGACCTGCGAGCATGTGCTCGGCGCGATGTTCATTCCGGCGCTGCGCCTGTCACGTGATCCGCGCGTGGGTGGCAAGGCGTTTCTGCGTTTGCTCGGCCGCGCTTATACCGACCCGTCGTCGTTCATTCGCGACTTTCTGAACGGGCATTACGCTTCCGTGGCGGTGCGCTTTTTCGATGCGTTCCAACGCGCGCTGCCGCATCTGCCGCGCGAGGAACTCGGCTGGCGCCTTCACTTCGCGATCGGCGCGCTCTCGGGCGTGCTGGCCGGCACCGACACGGACAGTCTGCTTTCCGAGTTTTCGCAAGGCAAGTCGATGAACGATCTGCAACTCATCGCACGCCTCGCCTCGCTGATGGTGGCCGCGCTCAAGGCACCGCTGCCCGACGGCTCGCAACTGGCCGTGTTCGCCGCGGTGCTCGGCGACGCGACTGAAGGCGGCTCGGAATGCGCGACTGGAGACGGCACGGAAAGCGCGGCGAGCGCGGCACGCGAGTCGGGCGAATCAGCTTCGGCGTCGCCCTTTCCGTCCGTATCGGAAGGCGAACGGCATGGCGGCACTATGGAAGCGGGCGCGTTTCAGCAGGCGCTTCACGGCACGGCATAGCGTTAAACCGTGGCGGACGGCACTGTCGTGAGCCGTCCGCCACGGAGTGCCCATGCAAGGCAATAACCGGATCGCCGCCGCACCATGCAAGCAACCCACGCAACGTTAAGCACGCCGCAGCATCGAAAGAGTCCTCGACCGGCAATCCCTAAAGAGCCGGTCAGCATCAGAGAAGCAACACGTTCCCGATACACACTCAGCAGGAAGGCGACCGGACATCATGAACGCTGCATACCTGAGCAACGACCTGACCAGCAACCCGACCAGCAACCTGAGCGGGACGTCTAAGTCCCGCACCTAAGCGTCGCCGCGCTGTCGAACTACAAACGCGACACGCCAACGAAGCAGGCTCGACAGGAAAGCGAAACGCAAGCACCGCCCGGACGCGCGACAAAGCATCCCGCTCGCCGGAAACAAAATCATTAGAACGCGCACCATCCGCGCCCCGTGGATGCGTTCGCACGCACCATCGAAACAGGAGGAAACGTCATGCCGTGGTTCATCCTAGTGCTCGTCATCGCCGCTTTCGCGCTCGTCTACGTTCAGGCACGCGCCGTCTGGTGGCTTGCCTTCATGATCGTCTGGGTCGCGGCCGCGCATGTGAGCGGCGCGGCGGGACCGCTGGCCACGACGCTGCTCGCCATCGTATTCGTCCTGCCTGCTCTCGTGCTCGCGCTCAAGCCGCTGCGCCGCGCGTGGCTCGCGAAACCGGTGCTCGACATCTTCCGCAAGATCCTGCCGGAGATGTCGCCGACCGAGCGTGATGCGATCGAAGCCGGCACGGTCTGGTGGGACGCGGAACTGTTCTCGGGACGCCCGCACTGGGACAAGCTGCTCGGCTACGGTCCCGCCACGCTGACAGCGGAGGAGCAGTCGTTCCTCGACGTCGAATGCGAGCAGTTGTGCGATCTCGCGAACGATTGGGAAACCACCATGGTCTGGCAGGACCTGTCGCCGACCACCTGGCAGTTCATCAAGGAGCGCGGCTTTCTCGGCATGATCATTCCGAAGCAGTACGGTGGCAAGCAGTTCTCCGCCTACGCGCATTCGCAGGTCATCATGAAGCTCGCCACGCGCTGCTCGGCCGCCGCCGTTTCGGTGATGGTGCCGAACTCGCTCGGCCCGGCCGAGTTACTGATGCACTACGGCACCGACGAGCAGAAAAACCACTATTTGCCGCGCCTCGCACGCGGCGAGGAAATCCCCTGCTTCGCGTTGACGAGCCCATACGCGGGTTCCGACGCGGCGGCGATTCCGGACGTCGGCATCGTGTGCAAGGGCACGTTCGAGGGCCGCGAGACGCTCGGTTTTCGCGTGACGTGGGACAAGCGCTACATCACGCTCGGACCGATCGCCACCGTGCTCGGCCTCGCGTTTCGCGCGCTCGATCCCGACCATCTGCTCGGCACGGACAACGAACCCGGCATCACCTGCGCGCTGATTCCGACCGACCATCCGGGCGTGAACATCGGCCGCCGTCACTGGCCGCTCAACGCGGTGTTCCAGAACGGCCCGAACTCGGGCAAGGACGTCTTCATTCCGCTCGACTGGGTGATCGGCGGGCGCGCTCAGGTCGGCAACGGCTGGCGCATGCTGATGGAATGTCTGGCCGCGGGCCGGGCGATTTCGCTGCCGTCTTCGAATGTGGGGATGGCGAAAATCGCCGTGCGCGGCACCGGCGCTTACGCCGCGGTTCGCCGCCAGTTCCGCACCGCCGTCGGCAAGTTCGAGGGCGTGCAGGAAGCGCTCGGCCGCATGGGCGGCAACCTGTACGTGATGGACGCCGCGCGCCGCCTGTCGGCGCATGCGGTGGATCTCGGCGAAAAGCCCTCGGTGATTTCGGCGATCGCCAAATATCACATCACCGAGCGCGCCCGCATGGTCATCAACGACGGCATGGATATCGCCGCCGGCAAGGGCATCTGCATGGGGCCGTCGAACTTTCTCGCGCGCGCCTATCAGCAGGTGCCGATCGCGATCACCGTGGAAGGCGCGAACATTCTCACGCGCTGCCTCATCATTTTCGGCCAGGGCGCGATCCGCTGCCATCCGTATGTGCTGAAGGAAATGGCCGCCACGCGCGAAACGGATCGCACCCGCGCGCTGCGCGATTTCGACGCGGCGTTCTTCGGCCACGTCAGCTTCACGCTGTCCAACGTGGTGCGCAGTTTCGTGTACGGCGTGACGGGTGGCGCGTTCATCGTCAAACCGCGCACGGCGTATGCACCGCTGCATGCTTACTATCGTGCGACCACGCGCCTGTCCACCGCGTTCGCGCTGCTTGCCGACGTCTCCATGTTCGTGCTCGGCGGCGACCTGAAACGCCGTGAGCGCATCTCCGCGCGTCTGGGCGACGTGCTCTCGCAGCTCTATCTGATCTCGGCCACGCTCAAGCGTTTCGAAGACGAAGGCCGTCAGGAAGAAGACCTGCCGCTGGTTCGCTGGGGCGTGGAGGATTCGCTGTACAAGGCGCAACATGCGCTCGACGGCGTGCTCGCCAACTATCCGAACCGCCTCGCCGCCGGCCTCGTGCGCGTGCTCGCGTTCCCGTTCGGGTTGCCCCACCGCGAACCGTCCGACCGCCTCGGCAGCGAAATCGCGGAACTCATGCAGACACCTGGCGCCGCGCGCAACCGTCTGGTGTCCGATTCGTACGTGCCGCATCCGGATGTCGACGCGCTCGGTTACGGCGAGCTGGTGTTCGAGCTGAACCCGCGCTTCACGCAGATCGACCAGAAGCTGCGTGAAGCGGTCAAGCAAGGCCTGCTCGAACCAATGCCGCAGAGCCTGCCGCAACTGGCCGCATGGACCGAAGCGGCACAGAGAAAAGGCCTGCTCGACGCCGACGAGCGCCGCGTGCTGGACGATTACGCGCGTTATGGCGCGCAAGTCGTGAAGGTGGACGACTTCCCCGCCGACTTCGACATGCTCGCCAACCTGCAAAAGCGCAAGGAGACTCTGGAAAAGGCGCTGGAGCTCGCGGCCTGAGCCCTGCGCGGGCTTGAAAAAAACATCCGGGCAAGGCGCGCCGCGTGCGCCGAACTCGGTGCACACTGACACACGTTCGACGCCCCCGGCTCCCCAAAGGCGAACTCCTTCGGGGCGGGCGGCTTCCTTCGAGGCGTGGCCAGCGGAGCAACCAATAATATGAACGACTCTTATCTGAACTTCGTCAATTCGCCGTTCGGCGCGCGTCTTGCGCGCTCGCTCGGCCTGCCCAAGCCCGAGGTGCTGCGCCGCTTTCGCGCCGACCAGCCCGAGTTCGGCGGTCTGGTGGCGATCGGTGCGGGCCGTGAACCGCAGTTGCTCGACGCGCTCGCAAATCTCGTGGCCAGCATCGGCGTGACGAGCGTCGCGCATGAGAGCGTCGGGCTATGGGTGCCGCTCGCCAATCGCCACGGTCTCATGACGGGCCGTTTCGAACCTGCCGACTCTGCATCGCAAGGCAAGCTCGCGGCCCTGCTGTTCGACGCGAGCGGAATCGACGACAGCACCCAGCTCGAACCGCTGCACGGCTTCTTTCACGACACGCTGCGCTCGCTCGGCAAGTGCGGGCGCATCATCGTGCTGGGACGGCCGCCGGAAAGCTGTGCGACGCCACGTCAGTGGACCGCGCAGCGCGCGCTCGAAGGCCTCACGCGTTCGCTCGGCAAGGAAGCCCGGCGTGGCATCACCGCCAATCTCGTCTATGTGGAGCAAGGCGCCGAGAACGGTGCGGAAGCGACGTTGCGATTCTTTCTGTCACCACGTTCGGCTTATGTGTCGGGTCAGGTCGTACGCATCGCCGCTGCCGGCGCGGGCCATGAGGCCATGCCGGCTTTCGACTGGCAGCAACCGCTCGCGGGCCGGCGCGCGATCGTGACGGGCGCCGCGCGCGGCATCGGCGCCGCGATTGCGAGCGTGCTGGCGGCCGAAGGCGCGCACGTGATCGGCATCGACATTCCTTCAGCGCGCGAGGCGCTCGACGCGACCCTGCGTCAGCTGAACGGCACCGCGCTCGCGTTCGACATCGCCGCCCCCGAAGCGCCCGCGCAAATCGCCGCCGCGCTCGACGAACAGGGCGTGGATATCGTCGTGCACAACGCCGGCATCACGAAGGACAAAACCATCGCGAAGATGACCGACGCCGCGTGGCAAAGCGTGATCGACATCAATCTGTCCGCGCAGGAGCGGATCGACGACGCCCTGCTCGCCGCCGGCATTCTGCGCGACGGCGGCCGGATCATCGGCGTGTCGTCGATCAGCGGCATTGCCGGCAATCTCGGCCAGACCAATTACGCCACCTCGAAAGCCGGCGTGATCGGCCGGGTGCAGAGCATGGCGCCGTCGCTGCGCGCGCGTGGCATCACGATCAATGCGGTGGCACCCGGCTTCATCGAGACGCAGATGACCGCGAAGATTCCGCTGACCATCCGCGAAGCCGGTCGTCGCATGAATTCGATGAGCCAGGGCGGCCAGCCGGTCGACGTCGCGCAGACCATCGCGTGGCTCGCGCATCCGGGATCGGCCGGCGTGAGCGGCCAGGTCGTGCGCGTGTGCGGTCAAAGCCTGATTGGAGCGTGATCATGAGCGAGCCGGGGCACCCGTTCGGCGGCGGTCATGCCTCGAACACGGCGCGGCCGAAGACCGTCGTGATCGAGACCTTGCCGGCGCCCGCGAAGCTCTACGCGCGCGCGTTGTCCGGCGTCGTCAAACGCGGGCGCGAGACGCATCTGCCGCCGCTGCGCCTCGTGCGCCCCGCCGTCCCCCTCGACCCGGGCCCGATCTGGCGCTATGCGCGCGTGTGCGGCTTCATCCCCGAGCACGGCGTGCCGCTCACGTATCCGCACCTGCTCGCTTTTCCCCTGCATCTGCTGATGCTGACCGACCCGGCGTTTCCGTGGCCGGCGCTCGGACTCGTGCATCTGGCCAACCACGTGCGCCTGCGCCGGCCGCTCGCCTACAAGGACATGCTGCGCGTCGAGGTGGAATTCGGCGCGCTGCTGCGCCACGACAAAGGCCAGGCGTTCGTGGTCCATACCCGCATGTACCGGCGCGGCGAAGCGGTGTGGGACGGCGACAGCGTTTATCTGAAGCGCGGCGTGCCGGCGAGCGGCAGTGTGCTCGATCCGCTCGAACTCGGGCCCGAACCGCTGCAACGCATCGCGCGCTGGCAACTCGCATCGCAACTGGGCCGCGACTACGCCGGCGTATCGGGCGACTACAACCCGATCCATCTGACCGCTTTGTCAGCGAAGGCGTTCGGTTTTCCGCGCGCCATCGCGCATGGCATGTGGACGCTGGCGCGCGCCGCCTCCGCACTGCAACCGCCCAAGCCGCTCGCGGAAGCCACGCTCAGCGCCGAATTCAAACTGCCGATGCTGCTGCCCGGCGAAGCGTCGCTGTGGAGCGCGTCGCCTTCGCTGATCGAACGCGACATCGAAGTGCGCGACATCAGCGGGCAAAAGCCGCATTTGCGCGGCCGCATGCAGTGGAGACTGCAATGAGGTGCGCGCGGTGTGCATCGAGTCATGGAATCAGAACCGGCTGAAATCGTTGTTCTATCAGGACGGTCAGAACGGTCAGCACGATCAGGACCGCCGCAGTCGATCATCGCAGCAGTCGCACCATTCGCCCATTCAATAACCAGGGAACGACCCGAAGGAGCCGAGCATGTCCAACCCGCAGCCAGCCGTACGCCGCGTCGCCATTGTCGGGGGCAACCGCATTCCGTTCGCCCGCTCGAACACCGCCTACGCGACCGCGTCGAATCAGGACATGCTGACCTTCACGCTGCAAGGCCTGATCGACCGCTACAACCTGCACGGCGAACGGCTAGGCGAAGTCGCGGCGGGCGCCGTCATCAAGCATTCGCGCGACTTCAATTTGACGCGCGAATCCGTGCTGTCCACCACGCTCGCCAGGGAAACGCCCGCCTACGACGTGCAGCAGGCCTGCGGCACCGGACTCGAAGCCGCGATTCTCGTCGCCAACAAGATCGCGTTGGGACAGATCGAGGTGGGCATTGCGGGCGGCGTCGATACGACTTCCGACGCGCCGATCGGCGTCAACGAGCGGATGCGCAAAATTCTGCTCGAGGCGAATCGCGGCAAAAGCGCCGGGCAACGCGTCGGCGCGCTGACCAAGCTTCGGCCCGGCATGTTTTTCAAGCCGCTTCTGCCTCGCAACGGCGAGCCGCGCACGGGCCTCTCGATGGGCGAGCATTGCGAGCTGATGGCCAAGCGCTGGAACATTTCGCGCGAGGCGCAGGACGTGCTCGCCTACGACAGCCACCGCAAGCTCAACCAGGCGTACGCACGCGGCTTCGTCAACGACCTGATGACGCCGTACCGGGGACTCGCGCGCGACAACAATCTGCGCGCCGACCTCACGCTCGAAAAACTCGCGAGCCTCAAGCCCGTGTTCGACCGCGACGCCGGCACGCTCACCGCCGGCAATTCGACGCCGCTCACCGACGGCGCCTCTGCCGTGCTGCTCGCGAGCGAGGACTGGGCAGCGCAGCACGGATTGCCGGTGCTCGCGTATCTGAGTTGGTCCGAGACCGCGGCCGTCGACTTCTTCGACAAGAAAGAAGGCCTGCTGATGGCGCCCGCGTACGCCGTGCCGCGCATGCTCGCGCGCGCCGGACTGAGCTTGCAGGACTTCGATCTGTATGAAATCCACGAAGCGTTTGCCGCACAGGTGTTGTGTACGCTCACGGCGTGGCAGGATGACGAGTATTGCCGCACGCAACTCGGTTTGCCAGGCGCGCTCGGGGCAATCGACCGGGCAAAATTGAACGTGAACGGCAGCTCGCTGGCAACGGGTCATCCGTTTGCCGCGACAGGTGGACGCATTGTCGCCGGCCTCGCGAAAATGCTCGCGCAACTCGACAAACCGGCCGGCACCGCACGCGGTTTGATTTCGATCTGCGCGGCGGGCGGCCAGGGTGTGGTGGCGATTCTGGAGCGGTGAACGGCCGTAGGAACAGCATACAAATAGATGAAGCCCTAGCTTCAGCGATTATTCCGCATCAAGCTTTGCATGGGAGGAGACGATCATGACGCAGCCCACTCAAACCCCTTTCCCGCTCGCCACGGATTCCGCGGCGCCGAGCGCGGCAACCCACGCGCCCAACACCGACGGCATCTGGTACGCGTCCTATCCGGCGGACGTGCCGCACGACATCGACGTCAACCAGTACGAATCCGTCGTGCAGTTCTTCGACGAATGCATTGCGCAGTTCCGCGAGCGCGTGGCGTACGTGAGCGTGGGCGCGAACCTGACCTACGGCGAACTCGGCCGCAAGGCCAGCGCGTTCGCCGCGTATCTGCAAAGCGTCGGCGTGAAACCTGGCGAACGCGTGGCGATCATGTTGCCGAACACGTTCCAGTACCCGGTGTCGCTGTTCGGCGTGCTGAAAGCCGGCGGCGTGGTGGTGAACGTGAATCCGCTCTATACGGTGCGCGAACTCGCGCACCAGTTGAAAGACAGTGGCGCGCAAACCATCATCGTATTCGAGAACTTCGCGAAGACGGTCGAAGACGCGCTGCCCGGCACCAAAGTGCAGAACGTCATCGTGACGGGTCTCGGCGATCTGCTCGCCGACGGCCTGAATCTGAAGGGACGCCTGCTCAACTTCATGCTCCGGCACGTGAAGAAGATGGTGCCCGCGTACAACCTGCCGAAGGCCGTGCCGCTCCTCGAGGCGCTGTCGATCGGCTACTCGCGGCCGCTGACACCCGTGCACCCCACGCATGCGGACATCGCGTTCCTGCAGTACACAGGCGGCACGACCGGCGTCGCCAAGGGCGCGATGCTCACGCACAAGAACATCATCGCCAATCTGCTGCAGGCGAAAGCATGGTCCGAAGGTCAACTGACCGGCGACATCGAAACCGTGCTCACGCCGCTGCCGCTCTACCACATCTATTCATTGACCGTGAACGCGCTGATCTTCATGGGGCTGGGCGGGCGCAACATTCTGATCGCCAATCCGCGCGACATGAAACGCGTGATGATGATCATCCGTCACGAGAAATTCACCGGTATGACGGCCGTGAATACGCTCTACAACGCCTTCCTCGAAAACGAGGAGTTCTGCAAGCGCGACTTCTCAAATCTGAAGCTCGCCATGGCGGGCGGCATGGCCACGCAGAAATCGGTGGCCGAGCGCTTCAAGGCGGTGACCGGCAAGCCGATCATCGAGGGATATGGGTTGACCGAATGCTCGCCGATCGTGTCGATGAATCCGGTCGATCTGAACAACATGCGTGACTTCGAAGGCTCGATCGGTTTGCCCGCGCCGTCCACCCACGTGCGTTTCAGGAAAGACGACGGCAGTTGGGCGAACATCGGCGAGGCGGGCGAATTGTGCGTGAAGGGGCCGCAGGTGATGAAAGGCTACTGGAACCGCCCGGACGAAACCGCCAAGGTGATCGACAACGACGGCTGGCTCGCCACGGGCGACATCGGCGTGATGGATTCGCGCGGCTATATCCGCCTGATCGACCGGAAGAAGGACATGATCCTGGTGTCGGGCTTCAACGTCTATCCGAACGAAATCGAAGACGTGATCGCCGCGCATCCGGACGTGCGGGAAGTGGCGGCCATCGGCGTGCCCGACGCCGCACAGGGCGAACGGGTGAAGGTGTTCATCGTCAAGCGCAATGCTTCGCTGACGGCCGAACAGGTGATTGCCCACTGCCGCAAGAACCTGACAGGCTATAAGGTGCCGAAGCTCGTCGAGTTCCGCGACGAGCTGCCGCAAACCAACGTGGGCAAAATTCTGCGCCGCGCGCTCCGAGACGAGGAACTCGCGAAGCAAAAGCCTGCCTGACTGGGATTGCGCCTCGCGTCACCTTACGGAGAGATTCATGAAGCACCGCATGTCCGCACGCTCATGCCGCACGTCGGCCTTCATGCCTCTCCCCCGTGTTTCGACGCAGGCCGCCGGTATACGGGCGTCGCTCCATGCGCCGTTGCAAAGCGCGCCGTCGCGCAAACTGCTGCTCGCGGCGCTCGTGGCGAGCGCGGTCGCGCTGGCCACGCCTCACGCATTCGCGCAAAACGACGATACGCCGCCCGCGCTCGATACTGTCAGCGCCGTCAAGGCGCCGGCCACGCCGTCCTCGCAGGTCGGCAAGCTCACGCTGGATCAGCAGGTCAAATGGCTGCGTGCCGCACAGCAAAGCGGCGCCATGGAAAAGCTCGACGACGCGCAACTGGTCGCGCTATTCCAGTCGCTCGATCCGCTCGCGTTGCCGCGCTATATCAAGGAAGGGCCGAACGGTTATCCGTCGTACGAGTTCACCATGTTGCGTTCGGAACGCATTCACGGCCAATGGCCCGATAAGCCCGATCACATGCTGGTGCGCCTCGCGCGCGACCCGCTGCGAATCTACGCGAAGTGGCTGCCTGACGGCGCGCGCGCAGGCCAGGAAGTCATCTACGACGAGTCCAGGCGGACCGACGAAATGTACGGACACCTGGGCGGCATCCTGAACGTGATGCCGTTGTGGACCTCACTGCACGGCGTCCTCGCCCGCGCGCAGTCGAACCATGACGTGCGCGATCTCGGTACCGAATACATTGCGAATCAGTACCTCGCCGAGGGCAAGAAATACGCCGAGGCCGGCTTGCCGCGCTCGACCACGATAAACGTGAAAACCATCGACGGCGTGCGCGTGGTGGCCTTCACCTTCGAGACGCCGAACGGCCAACCGCAGTTCTACGCGAAAAAAGAGACGCTCGGCCTCGATCTGCGGCACCCGTATTTCCGCTCCGTCGAGTCTTACGACAACAACGGCAATATCTTCGAGCGGATCGTGTTCGAAACCATCACGCCGAAAACCTTCGACGATTCGACGTTCGATCCGAAGAACAAGGCGTACAGGTTCTAGCGCGGCGCGAACGCGAAGGCGACATGGACCGGTTGCGCGTGGGCGCCCGTCCCGTGCTCGTCACTCCGTTCGACCCGGTGTCCCGCACGGGTCGCGAATTCGCTAAGGACGAAGAAATCCGAGGCGCGCGTGAGGCCGATCAGCCTCGCCGCCGATCGCGCGGACGTCGCGCCGAGCAGCGGCGCGAGGGTCGTGTACCAGAGCACGCCGATATCGTCGCCGGTTTCGAAAATCGGCCACTGCCTGTGCGCGGCATATTCGGCGAGCGCGACGCCGTGCGCGAGCGTCGAATCGACCACCGCCACCATGTTGCTACGCGCCGCGCCATGCGCGAGCCACGGCCACGCGCTGCCCGCCACGCTCGGCAGGCAGGCGCCGGTCATCATGAAAGTGCGCCGATGCATGGTTCGCTCCTGTCGTCATAGCGCGTGAGACGCGCCCTCAGGTGTAGCCTCGCCGGTCGCGCCACGCAGCCGGCCAGATGCCCTGCTTGCCCGGCGCGAGAATGCCGTTCGGGTCGAGCGCGTCCTTGATCGTTTCCGAGAGGCGCAGCAAGGCGCCGTCGTTGAAGCTGTATTGGGCGGCGGCAAAATCCATATACGCGAGATGCGCGCGATATTCGCCGTAGCCGGCGGCGCGCGCGTCGCTCATCAGCGAACGCAAAAGCGCGCCGGCCTGCTCGACCTGGTTCGCGTCGTCGCGATCGAAAATCGCCGCGAAGATGTGATGCAGATGGCGCGCGCCCGCCGTAAAACCGCCGTAGTAATCAAAGCCGTACTCCGCGGCGCGCGTTTTGACCATCGTGTATTGACGCAACGCGTCGCGCCCGGTCGCCGGGCACACCGGCGCGAAGTCGACATGCGCGCCCGCGCCGCCGCGCCAGTCGAGCATGCGAAACGCGCTCATCGCGGGAATGCCGGCGAGATTGCGGTCGCCGCCCGCCGTGGGCTGCGCATCGCCCGCATAGCGCGTGGCGGAGAACCGCGCCTGCGGCATGCGGGCAAACGCGCGCTGCACGATTGCATAACGCGCGTCGATCAATTCAGGCGTACCGTATAGCGCGAAATGCAGATTCCAGCGGCCCACGTTCAGCTTGTCGAGCATGGCGACCACCGCGCGCTCGGGCATCGCGCCCGGCCCGTCATACCACTGCGCGCGTGCCGACAAACCGGCCGCGCGGCGCAGGCCGCCTTCGATCACCGCATGATTGCGGATCGTTTCATCGAGCCGCAGCGGACGCAAAGTCTCCACGATCGCTTCGAGGTCCGCTTCATGGCGAAACTGGATTTCGCCCAGCAGATACGCGGGCGGCGCGGGCATCAGCCAGACGCCCAGCTTGGTGACGATGCCGTAGTTCGACTGCATGAACATCGCGTCGAACGAGGGGCCGAAGCCCGGTTGATACAACTGCCACGCGGTGCCGATTTCGATCCCGCCCATTCCCGTGCGCAACACGTCGCCATTGGCCAGCACCACTTCCATGCCGCATTGCGCCGCCGCATGATCGCCGTAATCCGTATAGCCGAAGCCGCGCTCGAGCGTATTGCCGACCACACTGCCCCAACCGGCCGCGGGCGGATCGACCCACAGCTTGTAGCCTTTCTCGCGTAAATACGCGTACAGATCGAAATAACTCACGCCCGGCTCGACCAGCGCGTATCCCATCGTCTCGTTCACTTCGATGATGCGGTTCATCCGGTGCAGATCGAGCACCACCGAACCGGCGAGTCGCGGCGCCGCTCCGCCATAGGCGAAGTTGCGCCCGGTCGAGACGGTCCACAGCGGAATGCGAAATTGATTGGCAATCCGCAATATCGCGCGAATCTCGTCGACGGAGCCAGGCAAGAGCGCGGCACTGGCCGAAAACGCCTCGCGCTCGCCGGGCGCGAACGGATCGAGATACGCGGCGAGCCCGTCCGCCGAGGTGACCACCTGCGGCTCGCCGACAATCGAGCGCCAGGCGGCGAGCGCGCGATCGAACTGCGCGGCGGATACCTTCGGCGGCAAGCTGCGAATCAAAGCATCTCCTTGGCCGTCGCGCGCGCGAGCGGCAGCGGGTTAGCGGCGCATTCCACCGCCGCCATGCGACATGCCACCCCACGAGCGGGTGGGCGGCGCACCGCGCCAACCGCCATGGCCGCCCACGCCATACGGTCCGCGCACGCCGTGCATGTAGCGCACATGATCCATGTGATGAAAATGATGAAAGCGGTCGACGAACACGAACGACACGCCGACACCGAACACAACCGGTGGCCCCCAATACCATGGATCGTAGTAGTAGACCGGCCCATCCGCCAAGGCCTGCGCAGCGGCATCGTCTTCGACGATCTGCCACGTGCCATCCGCTTGCAGGCACGCGCGGCCGGTGATCTGCTGCATGACGCCGTCGATTTCCGCCTGCCCCACCACGAAACGGCACGTCGACGTATCGGCTGAAACCGGATCCGCTTGCGCCTCGACGGGTGCCGCGCATGCGGCGCAAAAACACAGGCAGGCTGCGGCGCTAAACAGCCGGCTGCCGAAAAGATGAAATGTGAACATGATTTTGCTGCCTCGACGCACCGGCGTTGCGACCCGCAAAAAACGTGTCGGCGCCGTGAAGACACCGTCGGTTTGCCTTGCTCGAAACCGTGCCGCGCATGCGCACACGAGGACGACACGATCCAGCACCGAGTAAACGAAACGCCGCGCAACGCTATTCCGCTTGCGCCGCTGCAACGCCGGCGGTTTCGGTTACCGCGTATTGCAGCGCCGCGCGACGGCGTTTCGCGTCTGCGAACACCGCTACTGCCAGGACTCCGGTTTGCCGCCGAGCGCGCTGCACACGTCGATGGCGATGGTGCGCAGTTTGCCTTCTGCGATCGGCCCGGAGAGCGCATAGCCCATGCCGTCGTTGATCCAGTAGAAGGTGCGCCGGTTGCCTTCGCGCAACAGCCGGAACGCGGTTTCGTCGCGCGAAGTGCCAGTGACGTAAAGCGTGAGCCGCGCGCCGCTGCCGTTCTCGTACATGAATTGCGCGGCCGGTCCCGCTTCGCCGGGCAACAGCCGCCCGCCCACCAGCGAATAGCCATACTCCTGCAACGACGGCACCGAGAGCGGCCGGTTCAGCCGCTTGGAGAGCCAGTTGATCAGATGCTCTTCTTCGCTGGCCGCGACCTCCACCGGGTGACGACGCTCCGGCGTGTACACCGCATAAGCGATGTCCGCACGCTGGGCGAAGCTCGGCGGCTGGCCGCCCAAACCGCCCCACGCACCACCCGTCAGACGCGGCGCGAGCGGACCCAGAGCCAGCGCGAGCCCGGCGCCTGCCGCCAGCCAGCAGGCCGCGACGCCCACTCGCTGCCACCATGGCGTGTTCCGGCGCAACACGATGAAGGCCGGTTCGTCGGCGGCATCGTCCGCACGGCGTTGATTGCGCTCATCACGCTCGCTGCGCGGCGGCGCGCCGCACAAAGCCCGCAACGCGGATTTCTGCGCGCGCCAGGCGGCCACGCGCGCGGCGGCCTGCGGATGCTGGTGCAGTTGCGCCTCGATCGCGGCGCGCTCCGCGCCCGGCAATTCATCGTCGACAAACGCCGACAGCGCTCGCAGGTCGAGCCCTTCGGGCAAGCTGGAATCGTAGTCGTCGTTATTCATCACGGGTTTCTCACTACTTTCAACGGCGGAGTTTTACGCGCCGGGCCTTGAGCCGGCCCCTCCGTCAGCAACGCGCGCATATGTTCGCGCGCGCGCGACAGCCGCGACATGACTGTGCCGATCGGCACGCCGAGTGCGCGCGACGCTTCCTGATAAGACAGATCCTCCACGCAGACCAGCAACAGCACTTCGCGCTGTTCGACCGGCAGACAATACAGCGCGCGCTGCAGATCGCGCAGCACGAGCCCGTCGACTTCACCCTGAGGCGCTTCGAGATTGCGCCACGGCGCGCTCTCTTCGTCGACGGCAATCTCGCGGCGGCCGCGCAACTGGTCGATGTAGAGATGCCGCAGGATCGTCAGCAGCCACGCGCGCAGATTGCTGTCCGGCCGGAAAGCCGCCCAGCGCGCGAGCGCGCGCTCCGCCGTATCCTGCACGAGGTCGTCGGCCCAGGCGCGGTCACCCGTCAGTGCGCGCGCGTAGCGGCGCAACTGCGGGAGCCACGAAATTACTTCAGTTTCGAAACTCACCCGGCGTAAGGCATTCAGTAGCCGCCGCCGCTGCCCGTGCCACCACTCGTGCCGGAGGCGCTGCTATCGGTCGCGGACGTGCACGCGCTCGTCGCGAGCGTGCCGCCCGCGAGCGCCAGCAGGACGAAAACGGCGGAGAGAATGCGGGATAGTGTCATGGTGAGTCTCCTCATGGGCGCCGGGACGCCTCGCGCGAACCGTGCAACCGATCGGCCGCGCGCACGATGCAGCGCCGCCATGCCTGATATAACGCCGGCAGCCGGTGGTTTATTCCGCTGAAGGCGCCGCCCTGCGCTATCTTTTTCCGCCATCCGCGCCGCGAAGGCCTGCGGGTGGCGGAAGAATGCGGCATTCGTCCGCAGATTCGTAACGCAACGTTACAGTCAATAGTTATCAGATGCTTATGTGTCCACAAGCCGTTATAGTGGACGCAGTTCGCCCGCCGACGCGTTCCGCCCCCACACAGGGTAGAATCGCGGCGAACAACCGTCTTTCTAACCTGAATTGTCCATGGCTTCCGCAGAATCGCATCCGCAAAACGACTTCATGAACGCCGCGCGCAAAGAACGAAAGCGCGTTGAGATCTACCTTGTCAATGGCATCCGCCTGACCGGGTGCATCGAGTCGTTCGATCAGTATCTGGTGATGCTGCGCACGCCTGTCGGCCTGCAAGGCATCTACAAGCGCGCGATCTCGACGATCCAGCTCGACACCGGCACGCGTCCGGCTCCGCGCGCGGGGCGTCCGTCGCACGGCGAACACACCACGCGCGGTCCGCACGGTTCGCGCGAGCCGCGCGATCATCGTGAGCCGCGCGAACCGCGTGAACCGCGCGAGTCGTATGGCGCGCCGTCTTCGGACCGGCCTGCGTCAGATCGTAGCAGCAGCACGTCGGACGGCCCGGTGGTCGTGACGCGCCGCCGTCGTTTGTTCGGCACGGGCGGCGACGGTGGTAATCATGGCGGCGGCCACCATGGTGGCGGCAGTCACGGTGGCAACGGCAACGGCGGCGGTAATGGTGGTAATGGTGGTAATGGCGGTAATGGCGGCACCGAGTAAGTTGCCGCAACAGCGCTCGGCTACTCCGTTGAATGGCCGAGCCGCTGCAAGATCTTTTCCAGGCGCATCACCTGCAGTTCTGTCAGTTCGAATCCGCATTTGACCGCCAGCACGCGGCGGCGCCAATAGCAGGCGTCCAGCATGCGCTGCGCCGGTTGCCTCGTTGCCCAATCCAGATGTTCCAGTTCTGCTTCCACGACGTGTGACGCGTTGAGGCGCTGTGCGCACGCAGTTTTTTTCCGGTTCATGGTTTTCGCTGCCTAGTTGTTCACGGGTTCCTGGTTGCGCTCCTCCCGAGCTCGACACTGCCGGTTCGCGACATGCGTTGCGGTCTTCCGGCCAACACGATCGGCGATTGATTTTGTTTTTCCCGCGCCGCTTTGCGTCGACACACGGAAAACGAGCTGATGCGCATTGGTTTTAAGTTTTTATTGACGACGCCGCTTCGCCTCCCCGCTCGTTCGCCTTGCGCTTTTGAAGCAGACGCTCACGGCGCGAAGTCCTAAGCCATTCGGCCGATATTCGCCGGCGCCCGCTTTGCGCTATGCTGGATTGCCGACTCTCTTCTCACGGAGCACGTCATGACCAGCAAGAAGCAACACGAAACTCACAAAGCCGAAACGAAAACGCCCGCCGAATCCGCCGAGTCCGCGGACAACAGGCTCGATGAGGCACTCGAGGAAAGTTTTCCCGCCAGCGATCCGATCGCCGTGGACACGGGAGACCCGCATCACGTGGAGGACAAAGAGGCATCTCCGGAGGGAAAGAAGCGGCGCTAGAAATTGCCGCACTGATGTATCACGTGGGCACAGCGAAATGATGTCGTGGACGTTGAGCTCGCCTGCGCAGATGCGGTGAGCCAGGCGTGGCCCCTTGAGCGCGTGCACGTCAGATGAGGTATCGCAGAGGTCGCATGCCGAGGGTGGCATGCGCTGCTTGCGCAGCAAGCACAGCGGGCAGGTGTCGGGCGGCATCTCCAATCCCGCGCCGCCCTGCCCAGCCGACAGTCCTCAGAGCATCGCCGTCAGTGTGAGGGCAAACCGCTTTCCAACTGGCGTTGCAGTTCGCGCACCTGACGCTGCGCAGCACGCAACTGATCTTGCGCGGAAGCTTTCTGCTGAGCGAGCGCCGTGGCTTCGGCGCGCGTTTGCTGCTGCTGGCTCGCCACGATGGTCTGCTGCTGACGCGCAACATCCAGGTCCGCTTGCAGGCGGTTCGCACGGTCCTGCGACAGCGCGATCATCCGCTCCGTGAACGCCTTCTGCGCCTCGAGTTGCGTGCGGCGAATCTCGACGTCCGACAGTTGCACCGTCTGACGCACGAAATCCTTGTAGATCATGTCGGCACGCGCCGCGTCCTGCGTCTTGATGACCCGCCAGAAGTTTTTCTGCTGGAACAGCGCCACGTAGTACGTCATTTCCTTGCCGTAAAACAGCAAGCTCGCGCCGTAACTACCGTTATAGGTGGTGCGCAATTCGCTCAGATCCGAGCCGTGGATCATTTGCTGCAATTCCGCCACGTTGCCCGCTGCGGATTGCTTCGCTTCGTCGGGCGTGAGCGCGGAAGTCTGGGCCTGTCCCGCCTGTGAAGTTGCCGGCAACGCCGCCATCGTGCCTGGCTGGGAAACAACGCCGCTCACGGCGCCAGCACTCGCGCTGCTGTCCGGCAGAGCCTGCGCATTGACACCCCGCGCTGCCCCCATCGCGATGACTGCGGCGAAGGCAATCTGTCGTAGTTTCGACTTTCGGTCCATGTAATTCCTGCTTGAACAGTTTTTGTTTTAGTACAACCGTCTCATTATTACTCACTTTCGCGTGTTTCGGGCTCTTCGTCAAAAATTTGGTACTTGCGCATCTTCTCCCACAGCACCTTGCGGCTGATGCCGAGATAGAGCGCCGTATCCTGGCGACGCCAGCCGTTTGCGTCGAGCGCGGCCAGCACGCGGTTACGTTCGGCCATGTCCCATTTGCTGCGGTCCACCAGCACCTCGGCGACGCTCTCCGCCGGCACCGGCTGGCTGGTGCGCGCCAGCGCAAGAAGGCGTTGCAGGCGCGCCGCATCCCAGGCGCCGATCTGGCGCACGGTTACGCCAATGCGCTCGGCCAGGTTGCGCAACTCGCGCACATTGCCGGGGAAATAGGTGTCGGCCACGGCATCGGCGAGCCAGTACGGCAGGTCGGGCAAAGCAGCCAGACGCTCGGCGCCGACGATCTGCGCGATGAACGCCTTGAAGATCGCAATCTTGTCGACGGCGCCCCGCTCTTCGAGTGACGGGATCTTCAGCTCGATCACGGCGAGGCGGTAGTACAGGTCGGCGCGAAACGTGCCGTCCTTCACCAGTTGCGGCAGCAATTTGTTGGTCGCCGCCACCAGCCGGAAGTCGAGCTTCACCGGCGTCGCCGAACCGATACGCGTAACCGCGCTGTCTTCGAGCACGCGCAGCAGCTTGACCTGCTGATAGAGCGGCAGATCGCCGATTTCGTCGAGGAACAGCGTGCCGCCGTCGGCCTGCTCGAAATAGCCTTTATGCGCGACCACCGCGCCCGTGAACGAGCCTTTGGAGTGCCCGAAGAACAGCGACTCGAACAGCCCGTCGGGAATCGCGCCGCAGTTCACCGCGACGAACGGGCCTTGCCCGTAGCGGCTATGTTTCTCGTGCAGCAGTTGCGCGATGCGCTCCTTGCCGACGCCGGTTTCGCCGTGCACCAGCACGCTCGTGTCGCAGTCGGCGAAGGTATCGACTTCGTGCAGCAGCGCCTGCATGCACTCCGAGTTCGCGATCATCGCGTCGGACTCGTGCGTCTTCGCGCTATGCGCGCGCATTTGCAGCACGAGCTTCATGACCATGCCGCGCAATTCGGCGCAGGTGAAGTCGAGCGGCAGGATATGCGAGTACTCGGACGGATAGGTGGCCGGATCGTGTTCGCGCGGCGCGGCGCCGACCCACACGACGGGGATGCCGTGCGCCGCCTGCCAGTCGCGCAGGATCAACGCGCCGCTGTCGATCACCGAGACGCTGATGATCGCGAGCGACGGCCGCAGCGCGGTCCGTTCGGGCGAGATCGCGATATCGTCCGCACGGATCACTTCGACATCGAAGCTCGCCATGCAGCGCGCGACCCGGTCGACGATGTCGGCCTTGCCCTCCCAGACGTAGATATCGAGTTCCTCGATTTTGGTGGTGGTTCTCATCTTGGATAGGCTAGTTGACCAGTTGCGCGACGCCGCACGTCAGCGACATGTTGTGGACCGTGGCGGTGCCGACCTGAACGCCCAACAGGGAAAGTGTCGGGACGAGGACTGCGTCGAGCAGGTTGAAAACGGGTTGGAGAACGGGCAATAGGATGCCGGTCAGGCCCGAAAGTATTAGTGACACGACGCCACCCAGCGGGACAGGGCCGACATTGACGACCAGCGCGCCCGACAGGCTATTGAGCAACGTCGAGGTCAGCACGGCGCCATCGCTGCCGATAGCGTTGGAATTCGCACTCTTGCTGGCGTCGAAACTGCCCGACGAACCGTTGAAGACAAGCGGAGTCAGCGTGCCCGGATCGAGCGAGGCTTTGATCGGGTTCAGCGCAACCGTTCCCGCCGGCACCGTGACGCCGAGCACCACCGCCGACAACGACACCACGTTGACCGGCGTGCTGCAGGACGCGTCGCCGGCAATGCAAAGCGCAGCGATGCCGGGCTTGACCTTGATCGTGGCATTCGTGGCCGCCTTGGTGCTCTCGCAATCCACCGATGTCAGATACGCGCTACCGGGCGCGGCTTGCACCGAGATGTTCAAAGGCGTGCTCAACGCCGAGAGGGTCACGGCAAGCAATGGCGCGCCGCCCACCGTAATCGTCGGCAAGTTGAGCGGCAACAGATTCACACTCGCGTTGATCACCGCCGTGCGCGCTTGAGTCCGATACGTCCCGTCGGCCGACGTACCGCCCTCGCCCACGGCCAGCACAGGCGGATTGATGATCTGCAGCGAAATGCCCGCCACGCCCGCCAGCCCAGCCGCCACATTGATCACCGGCGCGTTGCCCTGGCTGCCGTCCGGGCTGCGCTGCGCGATCTGCGCGGCGACCAGTAAAGCATCGAACGCGTTGATCGTCGCACTCGCCGCGGCATTCGGATTAGCAAGGCCGAGCGCGAGCAGTCCGGGGGCCGATTTGCCGCCGTCGCCGATCGCAATGTTCTGCCCGCCGGGAATGGCCACGGCCACCTTCTGCAGAATCGCTGCGTTGATGGTGTCGCCGCCCGCCTGCAGCGCGTTGACCATCGCGACCATCAGTTGCTGAAAACTCACCGTGGTGCCGAGCAGTCCCTTCATCGTCGCGGCACCCAGCGCCACCTTCAGATCGTCCAGCTTGACGTGCGCCGTCGCGAGACTCTGCGTATCGCCCACGCTCAGCGACACGCTGGTTTTCAGCAGACCGCCGAGGATCGCGTTCAACAGCGCCGACTGTTGCGTATTGATCGTCGCGATGCCGGTGCCGAGCGAGAACGCGTCGATGTTGGAGGCGAACGCGGTAGCCGTCGCCGAGACGTTACGGTTCGGTCCGACGAAGAAGTACGGTACGCGTTGAGTCGTCGTCACCTGCACCGCATTGAGCGGGTTGCCGCTGGTGCCGAAGTACGTGCTCGAACTCGTGTCCCAGCGGCCGCATGTGGTGCTGATGGTCGTGGTGCTGCCGGTCGTGAAACCGTTGGCGCTCGCATTCTGCTGCGCGGCGGTGGTAGCCGTCGCGCAACCGCCCGAGGAGGCGATCATCTGAACCGCCGCCATCGCGGCCAGATCGGCCGTGCGCTGCAATTGCCTGCGCGCGAAATACACGTTGCCGACATCGATCGCGCCGAGCGCCGCGATCGCGAGGCTCAGCCAGATCGCCGCGACCACCGCGACCGCGCCGTGCTGACCGCGCGCGAGCGCGCGCCGCGCGCGCAGCGGACGTGCGTTGCGCGCGGCGAGGCGCATGGCGAAAGGCAATTTGCGCATGTCAGTTCGAGCCACCGCTACTTCCGCCGATGCCGCTGTTCACGCCCATCGCGCCGCTGCCCCCGCTGCCGCTATTCAATGCGGAGCCGTACAGATCGGGAATCTTGCTCTTGAACGATTCCATATACCGACGGTAGGCCAGCCCGGCTTCGGCGCCGAGCATTGGCAGCGCCGGCGCAGCCTGCGTATTGCTGCTCTGCAGGTCGAGCCAGGCACGGGCCGCGTGACCCACTTCACTGGCCTGCACCACCGGTTGCACAGCCTGAACCGGCTGTTCCGTTTCGCTCGTCTGCGCGCTCGCGGGAACGGCCGCGCCCAGCAGCATACCGGCCATTGCGGCCATCGCGGCCTTCGCCAGCCGCCGGCTCGACTTTGCCGCCCGCCAACCCCGCTTCGTCATTCTGTTTTTCATTGTTGCTCCATGATTGCCTGATGCCTCAGCACGAAGTCGCCACGCGCCCGCTCATTGCGAAAAACGCTGCAACAGACGCGGCGCGGGCTCGATCCCCTGCGCGCTCGCGACCGTGCGCGCGCCCGTACTCCCCGCGCCCACCTGTGGCTGCGCTGGCGCGCCGCGTTGCGCACGCCCTGCCGCGGCCACTTTCGCCGCGTCGCTGCGAATCGCGGCTCGCACGTCCGGCGCGAGTTGCTGCTGATTCATCACGGCCAGCGCCTGCGCCTGGTCGCCATTGGCGAGCAGATAGAGCGCCACGTTGCTGACGATCTTCGGATTGGTCGGGTCCAGTTCGGCCGCCTTCATGAGCGGCACGCGCGCACCGTCCACATCGCCGTCGCGCAAACGCGCATAGCCGAGGTCGGACAAGGTCGCCGCATCGGTCGGCGCGAGCTGGACCGCCTGCTGAAATTCCTGCGCGGCGCGCGTGAAGTCGCCGGCCGCGCCGGCGATCAGACCGAGGCCGCGATAGCCACGCGTGGCGAGCGGCGTCTTCAGCAGTTGTCCGTAGACGGCCACGGCGGCGGCAGGCTGATCGGTCATACGCAGCGCGTCGGCGCGCAGCAGAATCGAGTCGGGGCTCGCGCCGTACTGCTTGTCGTACGCATCGATATGCGCGAGCGAAGCGAAGTACAGTCCCTGAGATTGCATCCGGTCGATCAAGCCGAGGTACATGCCGGGCGTGTCCGGCGCGGGATCCTTATTGGCCTGCTGGGCCAGCACGGCGCGCTCGGCCTGCGGTCCGACGCCGTAACCCACAAGGTCTTTAGATGCGCACGCGCCGAGCAGCGACAGCGCGGCCAGCGTCGCGGCGCAACGGGCGCCCGGTTTGACGGAATCGAACGGGAGACTGTAAGTCATGGCAAATCCTCAGTGCTTCGCTGCGCCCAACGAATGCTGGACAGCCAGCACGCCGGGTCCGGCCGTGACGATCATCAACGCGGGCAACAGCGTCACGATCATCACGCCTGTCATCTTCACGGCGAGCCGGCCGATACGTTCGCGCAGCATCGCGCGGCGCGTCTCCCGCAGCCGGTCGCCGAACTGCTTGAGCGGTTCCTGCACGGCGCCGCCGTGCCGGTCGACCTGCACCAGCAAGCGCATCACCGCGCGCAGATCTTCGTTGTCGTAACTCGTCGCGAGCCGGTTCAGCGACTGCTCGCGCGTGCGTCCCGCGGCGAACTGACGTTGCGCGATCTCCAGCTCGCCGGCGAGCACCGGCAACATGCCGCGAAAGTCGTTGACCACCACTTGCAGGCTCTGATCGAGCGACAAGCCCACGCCTTGCAGGAGACGCAGCAAATCGACCAGCAACGGCAACTCGTCGACCACACCGTTGCGGCGCTTGCTGGCACGCCGCCGCAACACGACCTTCGGCAACATGAAGCCCGCCATCGCGGCAATGATCACCAGCGCCACATAGCGCGGCCCCTCCAGCTGACCGCGCGCCAGCATGGCGACCAGCACGGGCAGCACCAGCGCACCCAGCAGCCGCGCCACCAGAAAGAGGCCGCGCGTGCGCGTATCCACGAAACCGCATTGTTCGAGCAGCCGGCGATCTTCTTCCGCGACGACCTGGCGGCCGAACGGCGTGTCGAGCCAGCGAATCCCGGCATGCGCAAAGCGCTCCAGCAAGCCTTTTAGACCCGTGGGCCGAGCGCTGCGCGCTGCCGCCTTCGCGCCACCCTGTGCGCCTTCTCCATTGCGGGCCGCCGCGGCGGCGAGCAGCGCGCGCTCGTCCAGCGCGTGGCGCAGCGTGCGTTCGCTGCGCCGCGCCGCCGCCACGCGCGCCAGCACGAGGCCTGCGATCAGCAGCAAGCCGAGCGCCGCCAGAGCAAGCGCGAGTGCGACGAGTTGTTGAGTCTGCATCGTCAATTCCTCAGGTTCGCGAGGCGATACAGCAGATAGGCCCCGCCCAGCTGCAATGCAAACGCCAGATAGACCAGTTGCCGGCCGGTCGGGTCGAACCACATCGACGCGAAATACTTAGGATTGGAGAGGATGAGGAAACCGCCGATCCCGACCGGCAGCATGGCCAGCACCCACGACGAAAGCCACGTTTCCGCCGACATCGCGACCAGTTCGCGCTCGGCGTGTTCGAGGTCGCGCATGAACGAGGCCATCCGTTCGAGCATGACGTCGGCGCGGCCGCCGTATTTGACCGACAGACGCAGCACGGCGCCGACCAGTTCGAGTTCGCGCACGCCATAGATCAGCGCGACCTGGGAGAGCGCGCGATCGATCTCCACGCCGGTGCGCAGCATTCGCGACACGTAGTCGAGGCATTCGCGCAGCGGCGCCTCGGTGGTTTGCATCGCGGCCTGGAAGGCCGCGGGCACGCTGTTGCCGAGCGTGATCAGACGCACGATGCCGTCGAGAAACAGCGGCAACTGCCGCACGATCTGCTGACGGCGTTTGTTCACGCGCAGCGTCAACAGAAAATAGAAGAACATCACGCAGGCGATCAACGCGGCGCCGGCCGCGAGCACGCCGCCTGCCAGCGCGGCCCAGCCGCACAGCAGCAACACCACGGTGCCCGCGAGCGCGGCCGGCGCTTTTGCATTGGCAATGCCCGCACGCGCCATCGCGTGCCGCACCATGAAACGCACGCGCGCCTGCAGATAACGCCAATACTCGAGCCAGCTAGCGTCGGCAGACGGCGCCTGCGGAGCGATCACGGCCTGCGTCACGACGGCGCGCGCGGGGCCGCCGCGCGCACCGCTTGCCGGGCCGCTGCCCATCCCACCCGCAGCGACGCCGGCCGCCATGGGGGACGCGCCAAACGAACCCCCGTTAGGCGACGCCATGCGGCTGTCGATATAGCGTTCCGCGCTCACCTGGCCTTTGCGTTGCGCGCCGCGCTGCCAGAGCAGCAATGCGGGCGCCGCGCAGAGCAGCGCAAGCGCCGCGAAGACCAGGACCGCGCTAGACATTGAAGCCTCCGCCAAACCCGCCGCCGCCACCGCCGAAGCCGCCGCCCGACCCGCCAAAGCCGCCGCCGAATCCCGCGTTGCCGAACGCATTGTTTGCCTCGCCGCCGCCCAGCGCCTGGCGGAAACGCGCCAGCTTCGGCGAGTGCGGATGAATGCCGAGCGAGACCCAGTTGTCGAGCTCGTCGCCTTCGGCGGTCAGGATCGGCTCGTAGCGGTACAGCTCCTGCGTGGCGATGATGTTGTCGGACAGCCCCGTCACTTCCGTGATCGAGAGGATCCGACGGCGGCCGTTGGAGAGCCGGCCGATCTGCACGATGAAGTCGATCGCATTGGCGATCTGGCGGCGCAGGCTCGACTCGGTGCCCTGGAAGCCCGCGAAGCCCGCCAGCATTTCGAGCCGGTACAGACATTCGCGCGGCGAGCTCGCGTGCACGGTGCCCATCGAGCCGTCGTGGCCGGTGTTCATCGCCTGCAGCATTTCGAGCACCTCGCCGCCGCGCACTTCGCCGACGATGATGCGGTCCGGCCGCATCCGCAAGGTATTGCGCAGCAGGTCGCGAATCGTCACGACGCCCGCGCCGTCGAAGCCACCTGGCCGGCTTTCCAGCCGCACCACGTGCGGATGGTTCAGCGACAGTTCGGCGGTGTCCTCGATGGTCACGACCCGTTCCGGTTCGGGAATATGAAACGCCAGCGCATTGAGCAGCGACGTCTTGCCCGAGCTCGTGCCGCCCGACACCAGCACGTTGCAGCGCGCCGCCACCGCGGCTTCGAGCAACGCGCCGATCTCCGGACTGTAGGTGCCGTTGCCGAGCAGATCGTCCGGCCGCATCGGATCTTTGCGGAATTTGCGGATCGAGACGATCGGCCCGTCGATCGAGAGCGGCTCGATCACCACGTTCACACGGCCGCCGTTCGGCAGACGCGCATCGACCATCGGATTCGATTCGTCCAGACGCCGGCCGATCGGCGCGAGAATGCGCCGCACGATCCGCAGCAGATGCGCGTTGTCGGCAAAGCGCACCTGAATGCGCGTCAGAATGCCGTGGCGCGACACGTACACGTCGTTGTAGCCGTTGATCAGAATGTCTTCGACGGCCGGATCGGCGAGCAGATCCTCGATCGGACCGAAGCCCGCGAGTTCCTTGGTCAGCGCCTCCGCGATCAGGCGCACTTCGCTCTCGTTGATCGGTATGCGGCGCAGCCTGACGAAGCTGTCCATCTCCAGATCGACGAACTGGTTGATTGCGTTACGCGACCAGCGGCCGAACTCGGAGCCGAGTTCCTCGATGCGCGTGAGCAGATGTTCGTGCGCCGCGTTCTTGATATCCTGGAACTGCTGGCTATGCGCGAACGAAGGCGCGTCGTCGGCAAATTCGATTTCTTTTGCCATCGTCTATGACCGCTTGTGAGTGGTTGGAATGAGGCGCTTGAGCGCGCCGAGAGCCGATTTGCCGCGTGCCTGCGAAGCGGTGCGCTCGGCGCCGCCGAGCCGCTCGATCAACGGTTCGAGCGCGCGCACATACGGATCGCGCGCGGCGACATCGACCAGCAGATGCCCCTGATTGACCGCCTGCCCTAGCGCGATACGCCGCTCCGGCAAGGTGGCGAGCAATGGAATGTCCAGACGTTGCGCGATCTGCGCGGCGGCGAGACCGAGATCGGCGTCGAACTTGTTGACGATCAGCTGCACGTTCGAGGTATCCACGCCCTCTTCGCGCAACGCGTCGAGCACGCCGACGGCCGATACGATCGAGGCCACGCCCTGATCGCACAGCAGCCAGGTTTCATCGGCGGCCTGCACGACATGGGCGATGAACTCGCCATTGGTGAAGCCGCCGAGATCGACGATCTGCTGGTCGAAGAACGCCCGCAGGCGGCTCAGCAAACCGATCGACGACGAGTACGAGACCTCGCGCATGTCCGCCAGATTCGGCGGCAGCGTGGTGAGCGCGAGGCCGCTCGCGTGGTGCGACAGCGCGGTATGCACGAAAGTCTGATCGAAGCGGCGCAGGTTGCGCACGGCTTCGACGAAATTGAATTCGCTGCGCGTATTCAGGAGCAGCGAGGCGTCCGCGGCAGGCAGGCCGAGATCGAGCAAGGCGGCTTGCCGGCCCTGCGCGACGTCGCGCCGTTGCAGCATCACTGAAAGATTCGCGGCCAGCGTGCTCACGCCCATGCCGACGCGCGCGCCCAGCAGCGCGGTGACATGGCCATGGCGGCTAACCGGCTCGACGAGGTTGTCGAGCACCTGGCGCGTGATTCGCAGAGCGTCTTCGCGGGGCGCCGTCAGATCGATGAAGTCGCGCACGCCGGCACGCAACGCGGCCAGCGCGCTTTCGGGTTCCGCGAGCGAGCCCAGCGCGACGATCTGCATGCTGGGATAAGCGGTGCGCACCGCGCTCGCGGCAGCGCTCGCCGCCGCGGCGCGGCCGCAGGAAAAATCGACGAACACCAGCGACGGATTCAGCGTCGCGATGCGCTGTGTCAGCATCGACGGATCGAGCGTGGCCACTTCGACCACACCGGCGCCCACCAGCGTATCGGCGAGCCAATGCACGTGTTCGTCGGTTAGCGACGCGAACACGAAATAGTCGGTGACCGCCCGTTCAGTCAATGAATGCGTTCTCGCGTTCATGTTGGACTTCCTTATGCGGCATAGGCGACAAAGCCCCCGCGTCGTACTGCTTGCCGGCGGGCCCACGCGGTTCGCGCGCACGCCGGCTCACCCCTGTATTCATCCGGCGCACTGCAAGAGCGCCTGCCGGCTTCACTTCGAAAATCCCGGCGACGAATCGCGCGCCGCCACGCCGCCGATCAGCGAGCGCCACACCGGCCCATTGCGCTGCTCGGACTGCTCGCCCGGCGTCGACGGCAAGGTCGCGCCCTTGGCGAGCGGCGAGACCAGATGCGGCGTCACGATGATCACCAGCTCTTTCTCGTTCTGCTGGTAGTTCAGCTGTTTGAAGAACGTTCCGATCACGGGAAGGTCGCCGAGCAACGGCACCTTCGAGACATTCGACGCCGTCTCGCGGTCGATCAACCCGCCGATCACGAAGCTCTCGCCATCGCCGAGTTCGACGGTGGTGTCCGCTCGCCGCGTGATGAACGCGGGCACCGACACGCCGCTGATCGTCACCGCGTTGGCGAAGTCCAGCTGGCTAGCCTCCGGCGCCACTTTCAGGGCGATGCGTTGCGGGCTCAGGACGGTCGGCGTGAGCGTGAGTCCAATGCCGTACGGCTTGAATTCGATCGAAGTCGTACCGAGCGCCTGCGGCACCGGAATCGGCACCTCGCCGCCGGCGAGGAAACTCGCGCTCTGGCCTGACAACGCGACCAGAGTCGGCTCCGCGAGCACCCGCGCGAGGTTGTTGCTCTCGAGCAGGCTCAGGTTCGCGAACAGCCCGTGCGTCGCGGAGTTGAAAATCAGGTTGAACGCCGACGAGATCGGCGTCACGCCGGTCAGACTCGGCGCCTGGCCCGCCGTCGCCGACACCGAAGTCAAAGCCGACGGCGCGAACGAGCCGAATGTGAAGCCGTTGTTCTGCTTGAAGAAGTTGAAGCCCACTTCCTTCAACACCGAACGGCTGAACTCGACCACCCGCACGTCCACCTGGACGACTGCGCGGCTCGCCACCCTCGACGTGTCGAATACCGAACCGTCCTTGCCGAGCGAGCCCTCGGCCGCGACCACGGCGCGCTGGTGAGCCTCCATCGTCGCGGACGTGCCGGACACCACGGCCGTGCCGCCGAGCACTTTCACAGCCGGCGTGTCGGGTCCCAGCAACGACGCGGCGGCCGGTGTGGTCACGTCGACCGTGTATTGCAGCGGCGCTTCGCGCTCGCGCGCCCACAGCATCAGGTTGGTCGTGCCCGCGGCCTTGCCGACCAGCAGCACGCCACCGCGTTTGTCGCCCTTGATGATCAGCACGTCGGCCACCGACGGGTCACCGATCGCGACACGTTGCAGCGTGTGGCCGACGGCGATTTGCTGCTGCGCGCCGACCGTCAGCGCAATGGTCTGCCCAGGCGCGGCGGTCGCTGGCTGGGCCGATTGACCCGCTTGTGCCGCTTGTGCCGCTTGCCCGCGCTGCACCGGCCCCGCTGCATCGGTCGCCGCCGATACGGCCAGCAAGACCACCCCCAGCCACGCCGTCTTGCGGAAAACAAAAATCCGTTCTGTCATGTAGTTATGGACGCGACCGGCCGCCCGCTCCCTGAAACTGCTTTACCAGGCGACCGTCTCGGCGCGCCCACCCCGTATCACTTCGATACCGCTCTTTGTACTGTTGGTATTGCCGGCCACGCGCGTCGGCGGCACGCGCGGAAGCGGCGGCAGCCGCGTGGCGGCGCCGGCGCTGCCAGCGTTCACGCTGCCCGACAAGGTGTCGAGCGCCACGCCGGCTGCGGCGCGGGTCGAATCCTGAAGCGGCGCGCCAGTGCCCGCCTGGGCCGCCGTCTTCAGCACGCCCGGATAAGCCGGCAAAACGCTTTGATCGACTACTTCGGCATCCTTTGGATTACGCAACGCGAAGATCAGACGGCCGGCGCTCTCGGCGAGCGTTAGACGATCCACATCGGCGACCGGCACGGCGAGCACCGCCGTGCGAACCATGCCGTTCGGATCGCCCGCACTGTCGCCGCTCGCGGTGGCGTTGCCGAACGCCAGCACGCGCACTTTCGACATCAGCAGACGCGCCTGGGTCCGGTCGATTTCGCCGCCGTTCCCCATGCTGCCGCCGTCGCGCTTGAGCGTAAAAAATACGTCGACGAAATTGCCCGGCCGCAGACGGTTGCCGACCGCGTTGCCTTCGTCCACCCTTACGGCGAGCGCGCGCTCGCCCGGTTCGACGCGCTCCGCGAGTCCCGACGACAACTGGCTTTCCAGCACCGGCGAGTCCGCGCCGATCTCCGCGTTCGGCACGCGCCCGGTCAGTTGCGCCGGCTCCGTGAAGGCGCCGTTCGGATTGATCGGCAGCGATTGCACGCGCAGATCGTCGGAGGTAATGGCTTTGCCCGCCGTCAGCGTGCGGGTCGCCACCACCACCGGAAAACTCGCATGCGTGGCGGGCGTGACGGCCACGGGCGCCGGGCGGCGCGACAGTGTCCACGCGAACATCCCGAGCACGAGCGCCACCACGATCAATACACCGGCAAAAATTCTGGTCAGATTCGGCATGACGATTGGCTGCTTCGGTTAAACGATGCGGTGCCGTGCGCGCGTGCAATCACGCATTCACGGACGACGAGGCATGGAGCCGGCGCGCGCGTCACTGGATGTTCTCCGGATTGAGTTGTACGGTGGCGCTGCTCGTCAGCGACTTCGGCACCACGATTCCCAGCAGCGGCAGGATCGGCACGATCGGATTTGCCTGATAGTTATAAGTGAGCAGCACGTTCACGCATTGCATGGCGCCGCCCGGCCCGCACGTCGCGGAAGACGGCGTGCATTGCATGGCCTGCACCAGTTTCGAGGCCACCAGCTTGGCCGCCGCGCAGGCCGCATTGCCGCGGTTGGTCAACGCGGTTTGCAGCGACGTGTTGCTCTGCCAGTTCAAGGCCGCGCGCGCGCCCTCTTCCGCGGCCAACGTCAGATTCTGCTGGGCCACGAGGATCAGGCTGAACGTGATGATCGCGTACAGGATCGCGAAGAAGAGCGGGAACACCAGGGCGAATTCAATCGCCGTGGCACCGCGCTGCGCCCGCGCTCCGCGCTGATGGATTCGTTGGTGTTGCAAACATGCGCGCTGCATCGTGGCGGGCTTCATCGCAGTCCTCCGGCCATGCCATGCAGCACGAGCCAGCCGCTCGCGGCCACGGTGAGACACGCGGCGTACGGCGTGGATGCTTTACCGGCAAGTTCGAAGGTCGCGCCGGATCGACGGACAAGACTCATGAGCCGCGTGCGCGTCTTGATCAGCAGCCAGAGCGCATGCACGCCGGCTGCAAGACTCGCGGCCATCCACAGACCGGGCAACGCCTGCATACCGCACCACGCACCCAGCACGGCGAAGATCTTGACGTCGGCGGCGCCCATGACACCGAGCGCAAAAAACGGCAGCAACGCAGCGAGACCAATCAGTGCCCCAATACCCGCGTGAGCAGGGGAAATGCCGAAAGGCCCGCATTTAAATAGCGCGCAGCCGAATGCCGCGGCTAAACCCGCCACGACAATCGAATTGGATATACGCCGCCAGCGGCAATCGCTAATCGCGACTACCGCGGCCCAGGCGATAAATAACATAATGCCAACGAAAACATTCATTTCGCGCTCGACAGGCAAAGCTACGCCCTGCGAATTGCAATGCAATTCGCATTAATCATTCAGCGATGCGTAATACGTCAGCGAAACGAGCGGCCGCCGGAACGACGACCGCTACGCCCAACCGCTTTGCATAACGCTTACGGTTTGCCCTTGACGATCATTACGTGGTGATCAGGCTGGCGACTTTGTTCATCACAGTCGAGATATTCGAGCCGACAGTCCCCACCGCCCCAGCGATGACGAGCACGACAAGCCCCGCGATCAGGCCATATTCAATGGCGGTCACGCCTTTGTTGTCGTTCAGAAAACGTTGTGTGAATTTTTTCATGTGAACCCTCGGACTTCATTTATTTCATTCGTGTACGTGCTGCATCGGTCGGTGGAGTACCCGAGTGCGCGAACCGTTGGTCTCTCATTCCCGGTTCTTTTGTTGCACCGCAGTAGCTTCACCTTGCAGCCGCCGTCAGTAAAACGGATGCTTATGAGCTGTCTGTTCGATAAGCCACCTCCCTCGTCAATCTCCGATGCTTTCGGGTTTTATAGCCGAACAATGATATTTAAGCAATTGTTCGCTGCCCCGATGCTCGTCACGTGTGCGTTTTATCCGCTCGATCAGATTAACGGCAGTCCGTGCGTTGCAGCACATAGGTATAACCATGAGTTAGATTCGCTCCACTAATTATTTGTTTGAACAGAACGTTTCAAGCGCGCGGACCCGTTTCGCGCACCTGCGTTACGTCGTACAGCGTAACGGCGCGCGCGGCTCGTTACGTTACGCCGCCTGCGTAACCACCCCCGCGCATCGCATTTTGCGAGCCCATTCTGATTCAGCGCGCATTCCATCAACTTCTCGCAAAGCCTTATCGGATAAGGCGCGGCGCGACACCTCGAGAAAATCCTCCGCATCGCTCAATCGAAATGGCACGGCTCGTGCAGAGATAGGCACGCAGCAACATCCAACAACACATGCGATTCGAGGGCGACATGAACATTCAAACGACCAACACGACGATACGGGCAACCCTGATTGCGGCCAGCGTAGCTGCGATGCTTTCTCTCGGTGCTTGCGGCGGCTCCGGCAGCCTGAGTTCCGGCACCGGCAGCAACGGTAGCGGCTCCGCGGGAGGCACACTGTCCACCTCGGGTGGCGGCAGTGGTTCGATGGGTTCGGGCGGCTCGGGCTCGGGCTCGGGCTCGGGCTCGGGCACCACCACCGGCAGCAACGGCTCGGGAACGTCGGGCACGGGAACAGGCAACGGAACGGGAACGGGAACGGGCACCACCGCGGTCGCCAACGCGCTCGGCACGGTCGCGGGCAATACGGGCGGCGTGGTCAGCGACGTCGGCTCGACGGTCGGCAGCATCGGCACCGTGATCGGCTCGCAGACCTTGCCCGGCGTCAGCTCGCAAACCACCCAGGCCGCCGGCGGCATCGTCCAGCAAGTCGGCGCGGCCGTGTCCACGCTCGGCGGCGGGGTGTCGCAAGGGCTCGGCCAACTCGGCACCGGCGGCAACGCGGTCGGCACGACGGTCTCGAGCCTGGGAGGGGTCGTAGGTCATGTCGGCGGCGCGGTGACGGATGCGGGCAACCTCGTGACGAGCCTCGGCAGCGGCCCGCTCGCTCCGCTGTCGGCGATCACCTCGCCGCTCGGCGGCGTCGTCAACACGCTCGGCGGCGCGCTCACCAATGGCGGCAGCACGCTCACCACCGCCCTCTCGACGGGCCCGGTCCAGCAAGTCACGCAAACCCTCAGCACCGCAATCACGCCGATTACGTCGATGGTCGCCGCGACCACGCAGACGGTCGGCAACACCACCGGCCTCGGCGCACCGCTGAACGGCCTGCTCTCGGCGGTCGGCCGCGGTCTCGGCAAAGCCGGCGCGCTGTTGACCGCGACCGGCGGCAACCCGGTCACGGCTGCACTCGGCCACACGGTGACCGACACCGGGACGACAGTGGCTTCGGTGGGCGGCCTGCTCACGGGTGGCAGCGGCGGCAATCCGCTCGCTCCGCTGACCAGCGCGCTCGGCGGCCTGACCGGCGGCACCACCAGCGGTCCGCTCGCTCCGCTGACCAGCGCACTCGGCGGCCTGACCGGCGGCACCAGCAGCGGCCCGCTCGCTCCGCTGACCAGCGCGCTCGGCGGCCTGACTGGCGGCACCAACAGCGGTCCGCTCGCTCCGGTGACCGGCGTGCTCAGCAGCGTGACCGGCGCAGTTGGCGGCGCAGCCAGCGGCGGCAGCCCGCTCGCACCCGTCACCGGCCTGCTTTCGAGCGTGACGAGCGGCCTCTCCGGCGCGGCAGGCGGCAGCAGCGGCCCGCTCGCTCCGGTCACCGGCTTGCTGACGAGCGTGACGGGCGCGCTTGGCAGCGTCACGACCACGGCGAGCGCCACGCCGACTACGACGACCACGGCCGCCTCCACCAGCTCGGGCGCCGGTCTGTCGCTGTCGACCAGCACGGGTAAAGGCACGACAGGCAATCCGCTCGCACCGGTGACCTCGCTCGTCGGCGGCCTGCTCGGCGGATTGGGCAAGAAGTAAACAGGACGTTCGGAAACAGCACAAAAAACGTAGCGCGAGACCAAGCCGGAGCGCGGCCCGCCAGCCGTGCTCCGGCACTACCCGAAGCCGACTGAACTGGGCGCGCCGCTCAGAGACCCGTTGCACCGGCGCACTGGAACCAACGCACACGACATCCAGAAGACACGGAGGAGCACACATGTCCACTCAACGTTTTTTTTCTCTCCACGCGACGTGCGCGACTGTGTCGTCGTTGCGCACACCATTGATCGCCGTGGCCGTCGCCGGCCTGCTCGCGGCGTGTGGCGGCAGCACCGTCAGCGCGCCGCCGACCACCTCGAGCACCGGTAGCGGCAGCGGCTCCGGCTCGACCACCGGCGGCACCACCACCACCAAGACCGGCACCACCGGCCTCGCCACCGCGGCCGCACAGACCACCAACGACCTCGGCTCGACGATCGCCTCGCAGACCATTCCGGGCCTGAGCCCGCAGGTCACGCAAGGTCTCGGCAATGCCGTATCGAGCACGAGCGGCACGCTGAACGCGCTCGCCAATGCCGTGAGCAGCGGCGTCGGCCAGATCGGCACCACGGCCAACCCGGTCGGCACCACGGTTGCCGGACTCGGCTCCGTGGTCGGTTCGACGAGCGGCGTGGTGCAAGGATTGAGCACCGCGGTCGGCGGTCTCGGCAGCGGCAATCTCGCGCCGCTGTCGCCGCTCACGACACCGTTGGCCAGCACCCTCTCCACCGCCGCGGGCGCGCTGAACGCCGGTGGCGCGACACTCGGCAATTCGCTCGGCTCCGTGCCCGTGCAGCAGATCACGCAACCGATCAGCACCGCCATCACGCCGATCGTGACGACGGCCGGCCTCGTCACGCAAACGGTCGGCACGCAGACCGGCCTCGGCGCACCGCTCGGCGGCGTGCTCGCGCAAGTGGGCGGCGCGTTGAGCGCCGCCGGCTCGCAAGTAGGCGGCGCCACGAAGAACCCGCTCGGCGCCGATCTCGGCACGGTGGTCGGCTCGCTCGGCAACACGGTGACGAACGCTGGCGGCCTCGTCAATCCGAACGGCCCGAACGGCGCCATGCCGATTCCCGGACTGATTACGAGCCTCGTCGGCAGCACGAACGTCAACGTCGCCAATGGGCCGCCCGCCAGTAGCAATCCGTTCGGCCCGCTGCAAAGTTCGCTGGCGAGTCTCGGACTTGGCAGCAATCCGGTCGGCTCGTTATCGACACTGCTCGGCGGCACCCCGCTCGCCGGCCTGACCTCGGCGCTAAGCGGCACGCCGCTGGGTTCGCTGACTTCCGGTCTGAATGGCACGCCGTTGAGTTCGCTGACTTCGGTGCTGGGCGGTTCGCCGTTGAGTTCGTTGACTTCGACGCTGGGCGGTTCGCCGTTGAGTTCGCTGACTTCGACGCTGGGCGGTTCGGGTAGCGCTTCGAATCCGTTGTCGACGCTGACCGGCGCGCTGTCCGGCGTCACGAGCGGCACTTCGGGTAGCAGCGCTCAGCCGCTCGCGCCGGTGACCGCACTGGTCGGCCAGTTGACCGGCACGCTCAGTTCGGCGGCAGGCTCGACGAGCGGCTCGGGCACCGCGACGGGCGGCTTGACGACCCTGCTCGGCGGCTTGCTGCCGGCAACCCATAAGTAGTAAGCCTAACTGTATTGCGGCTATCGCACGCATCATCTATCCGATGAGACTTGCTCCACGCAAGCTCATCGGATGGAACCTGAAGCCGCGAATAGCCAATGCGCATAAACAGTCCGACTCATCACGTGCTCCGGTTTTTTTCGGCGAAGGCTCAAGCCCCACGGAGCATGTGACGTAATACATGCAAGCATGGCAGTACGCATCGAGCCACATATAAGCGTTCGCAACCCGCCCGGCCAGGCAACGCGAGCGCGACACAAGAACGGCATACGAGGAAGATCCGATGAAACTCGGGTATGGCAGCACATGGACCGTCGTAGTCGCCGCGATTGCGGCGAGCACCCTACAGATGCAGGCACACGCGCAGTCCCGCGCAGGCAGCACGGCAGTTGGCGGCAATCCCCTGGATTCGCTGCCGCAGATCAAGGCGCCCGACAAAGGGCCCAACGTGACCGTGCAAGTCGCACCGCAAGCCCCCCAACTCGAAGAATTGCTCGCCCGCCACATCACGCCCTCGCGCATTCAGGTTGAGGGCGTGAAGTCCATTCCATTCGACGACGTCGCACAACGCTTCACGCCGCTTGTCGGTAAAGACACGACAATCGGCGATCTGATCCAGGTCGCCAACGGCGTCACGAAGCTCTATCAGGATCGCGGCTTCGCGCTCTCGTTCGCGTTTGTTCCGGCACAGACATTCGAAGGCGGCGTGGTGCGCGTGACGGTGGTGGAAGGCTACGTGTCCGCGGTCAAGGTAACGGGCAAGGCGGGCGCCGTGGAAGACAAGATCCGCGCGATCGCCGACCACATCACCGCCGACCGCCCGTTGCGGCGCGCCACCTTCGAGCGTTATGTCAACGTGCTGGGCCTGCTGCCGGGCGTGAAGGTCGCGGCCAACGTGCCGCCGCCGCAGAACACCGACGGCGCCACCACGCTCGAGCTGAACGTGGAGCGCAAGCCGTTCGACGTCAGCACCGGGATCGACTTCAATCACCCCGGCGTACAAGGATTGTTGACCGCCACCGAAAACGGATTGACCTCGTTCGGCGAACAGTTGAGCGTGTCGGCCTTGCTGCCGAAGGGGCGTGACAACGTCACCTATCTCGCCGCGCACGGCGCGGTGCCGATCGGCAGCAACGGCCTGCTCGCGAAGATCGACGCCTCGCACTATCGCGGCAACCCGACCGACAACCCGGGACTGCCCTCTTCGATCGAACGCACGGTCATCAACGACAAGGTGGGCGGCTCGCTGGCGTATCCGATCCTCTTGAGCAACACGCAGAGCGTGATCGGCACGGCGTCGGTCTACGCGTCGCACGACGAGGATCGCTACAACAACCACGACACGGGTGCGCAGATCGGCTTCCGCTCGCAAATACGCGTCATGCAGTTGCAGGCCGACTACACCGGCGTGCAGACCGGCCAGGTACGCCGTGCGAGTGTCAACGTGGCCAAGGCGTTCGACATTCTGGGCGCGTCGAAATCCGGCGACTCGAATGTGCCGGGCTCGCCCGTCACCAATCCGGCGTCGATCAACTTCGTGCGAACAGGCGCCAGCTTTTCGCAAACCAACGAGTGGCCGTTGAAGATCGGCACCGCGGTCTCGCTGACCGGCCAATACAGCGGCGTGTCGCTGCCTACCTCGGAACAGATCTCGTTCGGTGCGCAGCGGTTTGCGCAAGGCTATCAGCCGGGCGAAGCATCGGGCGATTCAGGCTGGGGCGCGATGTTCGAAGTCAATCGCGCTTTCACGCCGGGCTTCACGTATCTACGCACGCTCACACCCTACGTCTCGTTCGACATGGCGCGCGTCTATCTGCATGCGGGTACGCCCTCACCTTCGAAGCTTTCATCGATCGCCTTCGGCTTCCGGATCTCGGACGCGAAGTACTACAGCCTGGATCTGTCGGTGGCCAAAGCGATCGGCGATGCACCGGTGGAAAGCGCGTCACGCAGTCCGCGCATCAACGCGACGTTCTCCTACCAGCTGAACTGATTCGCCAAAGTGCCGCGTCCTGATTAGAGGGTCCACTATCAAACGGCGCGCGCACTTTCACGTATTCTGCGCTGACGATGTCGCGACCGGTGGCGCACGAGCTGCAATCCGCACGTAGCGCACCCAGCCGGACGATGCAGAACCTGAGAGGCCATGCAGACATCAGCAGGCATCACGGCGGCAAAGTACGAAGGCCGCCCGAGATGCCAATAACGCCGCGCGACCATGATCGCGCCGTCTTTAATCAAGGAGGAAGACAATGCCGCAATTCACCCACCGTGCTCGCGCAATCGCGCTTCGCTCAGTCAAACATGCCGCGCTCGCCGGCGTCCTGCTCGCCAGCGCCGTGACGGCCATGGCGCAAGCCGACAGCCCGGTCGGCACATGGCAAACCATCGACGATCATACCGGCCAGCCGAAAGCGCTCGTGCAGATCGCGCAGGACGGCAGCGGTTCGCTCAATGGCAAGGTGATCAAGGGACTCGGCGCGAACGACCAGCCGGACCGCCGCTGCACGGCATGCACCGACGCGCGCAAGGATCAGCTGATTCTCGGCATGACGATCATTAGCGACATGAAGAAGGACGGTGACGCCTGGGACCAGGGGCAGATCCTCGACCCGGAAAACGGCAAGCTCTACAAGTGCAAGATGCACCTGGAAGACGGTGGAAACAAACTGGTCGTGCGCGGATATATCGGCGTTTCGTTGCTGGGCCGTTCGCAGACGTGGGTGCGTCAACAATGATGCGCGGGTAGTTCAGATGTAACGCGGCGAGCTCGGCGCGAGGCGCGCACCTATGCGCCGAAGCACCTGGCAGAGCCCGGGCCACACCGCGAGAGAAATACAGGGGACTTGAGCGCGGAAGAACCCGAGAGAGACTCACAAGAAACGGCCGACGATCATCATCGTTCGGCCGTTTTCTTTTGTTTGGAGTCGCCCGTTCGAATCCGTCATGCAGCGTGTTTGAAGGGCGAATTGAACACGAACGGCGAGGACGGCAGCGGCTGCGGCGATGCCGGGCTGAACACCGCAGGCGAGACGACCGCCGCTTTTTGTGTTTCGGCACTCTTCTGCTCCGCACTCACGTGCGAGCGCATCCGACCTTCCATGAGCGCGCACAACTCGACGCTCGCCGCGCCGAACAGTTGTTCCATCACCCGCTTGAGTACGCCGGACTCATACCACGCCTTGAAGCGGCGATGGCAGGTCTGATACGACGGGTATCGACGCGGCATGGCGGACCAGGTGGCGCCGCTGTACATGACCCACAGCACGCCGTTCAGTACAGAGCGCGTATTGGCGAGCGGCCGGCCACGCAGTTCCGAGCGCGGACGCAGTTCCGGCAGAAGAGGTGCGATACGTTGCCATTCTTCGTCGTTGATATCACGGTAGGGATTCATGGTTTCTCCTTTGTCAGAACCTCGACAAAAGATAGCCAGTCGTCCGCGGCCGGAGAATAAGACCAATCCGAATCTTGAAAATACGCCGGGTGCAGTTGCCCCGTTCGCCAACGCCGTGCGATCTATCGCGAAAGCACCGCCGGCGGTACCACGCGGTGTGTCAGGTCAGCGACGTATCGACGATCCGCCGTGGCGCGTCGAGATACTCTTTCGACTGCATTTCGACGATACGTGAGACCGTTCGGGTGAACTCGTTGGCCATCGGACCGTCCACATATAGTTGCTCGGGCGGCACGGCGGCGGACATCAACAGTTTCACTTTGTGGTCGTAAAACACGTCGATCAACCAGGTGAAACGGCGCGCTTCCGAAGCCATGCGCGCCGACATCTGCGGCACGCCCGAGAGCACCACGGCGTGAAAGCGGCTTGCCAGTTCCAGATAGTCGTTCTGCGAGCGCGGACCGCCGCACAACGTGGCGAAGTCGAACCACACGACGCCGTCGGCGCGGCGCAGCGCCTTCAGCTCGCGTTTTTCGATATGCAGGATCGGGCTTTCATCGGGAACGGCCGCAAGGCGCCCGAAAGCGTCGCGCAATGCTTTGTCAGCAGCGGCGCCAAGCGGCGAGTGATATACCTCCACCTGAGCCAGGGTTCGCTGCCGGTAGTCGATGCCCGCATCGACGTTGATCACGTCGAGCTTTGCCTTGATGAGTTCGATCGCCGGCAACATCCGGTCGCGATGCAGTCCGTCCGGATACAGCGTGTCCGGATCGTAGTTGGAGGTCATCACGAACTGCACGCCGTTTTCGAACAGCTTGTCGAGCAGGCGGTACAGGATCATCGCGTCGGCGATATCCGACACGT
The DNA here is from genome assembly GCF_046028015.1 of Paraburkholderia sp. RL17-383-BIF-A. NCBI lineage: Bacteria > Pseudomonadati > Pseudomonadota > Betaproteobacteria > Burkholderiales > Burkholderiaceae > Paraburkholderia > Paraburkholderia sp. RL17-383-BIF-A. The sequence goes on from NZ_JARESR010000005.1 coordinate 310,635, forward strand.
GGAATTCGTCGAAACAGATCAACCGGTAGCGCTTCGCGATCCGGCGCGCGAGTTCGTCGAGCGGATCGGCCTGACCTTTCAGATCTTCTAGTTCCCGGTGCACTTCGCGCATGAACTCGTGGAAATGCAGACGCGTTTTGCGATGCAGCGGCACGATCATGTAGAAGCTGTCCATCAGGAAGCTCTTGCCGCGCCCTACACCGCCCCACATATACACGCCGCGTGGCAGATCCGGGTGGATGATCAGTTTCTTGAACGCGTTCGAGCGGCGCGACTTGTATTCGGTCCACTCTTCATAGCACCGCTGCAGCCGGTCGACCGCCGCGCGTTGCGCCGGGTCCGATTGGTAACCCCGCGTCTGCAGTTCTTTTTCGTAGTATTCGGTGACGTTCATCGTGTTGCCGTTGCTGCAAATAGAAAGGCGGGAGGGAATGAACCCGCCCGCCTTCGTGGTAATGCCGGAGTACTGTCAGTCAGGCGTGCGCGTGATTACATGTTCAGCGCGCGCTTGTCGACGGCCAGTGCCGCCTCGCGCATGACTTCCGACAGCGACGGGTGCGGATGGCAAATGCGGCCGATGTCTTCCGACGCCGCCTTGAATTCCATCGCCACCACGGCTTCCGCGATCAGGTCCGATGCGTTGGCGGAGATGATGTGCACGCCGAGCAGTTCGTCGGTCTTCGCGTCGGCGATCATCTTGACGAAACCATCCGCCTTGTTGATGCCCAGTGCGCGACCGTTCGCCATGAACGGGAACTGACCCGTCTTGATCTCGCGGCCTTCGGCCTTCAGCTGCTGCTCCGTCTTGCCGACCCATGCGATTTCCGGTTCGGTGTAGATCACCCACGGAATGCAGTTGTAGTCGATATGCGGCTTCTGACCGTCGATGATTTCGGCAACCAGCACGCCTTCGTCTTCGGCCTTGTGCGCGAGCATCGGGCCACGCACCACGTCGCCGATCGCGTACACATTCGGCACCGCCGTTGCGCAGTGGTCGTCGACGTCGATGAAACCGCGCTCGTTGGCCTTCAGGCCGATCGCTTCGAGACCGAGGTTGTCGGTGTTCGGCACGCGGCCGATCGACACGATCAGGCGGTCGGCTTCCAGCGTCTGCGCGTTGCCGTCCTTGTCCGTGTACGCAATCGTCACGCCGCTGTCGGTCGTCTTCACTTCGCCGACCTTCACGCCGACGTGGATGTCCAGACCCTGCTTCTTGAACTGCTTGGCCGCTTCTTTAGCCAGCGCCTGATCAGCCGCGCCGAGGAATTCCGGCAGCGCTTCGAGCACGGTCACTTCCGCGCCCAGACGACGCCACACCGAACCCAGTTCCAGACCGATCACGCCTGCGCCGATCACGGCCAGCTTCTTCGGAGCCGTGTCGAAGCTCAGCGCGCCTTCGTTATCGGCGACGATCTTGTTGTCGACCGGAATGTTCGGCAGATGGCGCGCCTTCGAACCCGTGGCGATGATCACGTTCTTTGCCGTGACCACTTCGGTTTCGCCTTCGCCGCTCACTTCGATCTGCACGCCGGCGTCCGTCTTGCCGGTGAACTTGCCGTGACCCTTGAGCCACGTGATCTTGTTCTTGCGGAACAGGAATTCGATGCCCTTCGTCATCTTTTCGACGATGCCTTCCTTGCGGGCCAGCATCTTCGAGATATCGACCTTCACGTTTTCCACGGAGATGCCGTGGTCGGCGAGGTGATGCGACGCGTTTTCAAACTCTTCCGACGACGCGAGCAGCGCCTTCGACGGAATGCAACCCACGTTCAGACACGTGCCGCCGAGCTTCAGCGCGCCGGCCGGGTTCTTCCATTTTTCGATACATGCGACGGTCTTGCCGAGCTGCGCTGCGCGAATAGCGGCGATATAACCGCCAGGGCCTGCGCCGATCACGACGACGTCAAATTCTTTGGACATGACAATCCTTTTGAGGGCGGAACGGCGCGCGGCCACGCTTCGTGGCGCGCGGCGTTCCTGTACTGCGGAATGCGAAAGACGTGTTGCTTGCCTGATGCTTATATGGTGCCGGCTCGCCCTACGACAAGCCGGCACCGGCCGGGTCGGTGATTACAGGTCCAGCAGCAGGCGAGCCGGATCTTCCAGCGCATCCTTCATGGCAACCAGCGACAGCACCGCTTCGCGACCGTCGATGATCCGGTGGTCGTACGACAGCGCCAGGTAGTTCATCGGGCGGATCACGATCTGGCCGTTTTCGACCACAGCGCGTTCCTTCGTGGCGTGCACGCCCAGAATCGCGGATTGCGGCGGGTTGATGATCGGGGTCGACAGCATCGAACCGAACACACCACCGTTCGAGATCGAGAACGTGCCGCCGGTCATTTCTTCGATCGACAGCTTGCCGTCTTTCGCCTTCTGGCCGAATTCGGCGATCTTCTTCTCGATGTCGGCGAGGCTCAGCTGATCTGCATTGCGCAGGATCGGCACCACCAGACCGCGCGGCGAACCGACAGCGATACCGATGTCGAAGTAGCCGTGATAGACGATGTCGTTACCGTCGATCGACGCGTTCACCAGCGGGAACTTCTTCAGCGCGTGAACCGCCGCCTTCACGAAGAACGACATGAACCCGAGCTTCACGCCATGTTCCTTCTCGAACTTGTCCTTGTACTTGTTGCGCAGGTCCATCACCGGCGCCATGTTCACTTCGTTGAACGTGGTCAGGATGGCGTTGGTTTGCTGCGACTCGAGCAGACGCTCGGCGATACGAGCGCGCAGACGCGACATCGGCACGCGTTGTTCCGGGCGGTCCTTCAGCCATTGGTCAGCCGAAGCCGGCGCCTTGACGTCCGGCAGCGACGGCTTCGCAGCCTTCGGTGCGGCGGCCGGAGCCGGTGCCGGTGCGGCCTTGGCAGCAGGAGCGCCCGCGGTCAGCACGTCACCCTTGGTGATGCGGCCGTCGCGGCCCGTGCCGGCGACGTCGCCCGCGCCCAGGCCCTTCTCGGCCATCAGCTTGCCGGCAGCCGGCGAAGCAGCGGTGTTGGCACCCGTTGCGGATGCGGCTTGAGCCGCCGGAGCCGGTGCAGCGGCGGGTGCCGGTGCGGCTTGCGGAGCGGGCTTCACTTCGGCTTCGACAGCAGCGGCGCCTGCCGTGCCTTCGGTGTCGATCTTGGCGATCACCTGATCAGCGACGACGGTATCGCCGTCGTTCGCGATGACTTGCGCGAGCACGCCGGCCGAGGGTGCCGGCACTTCGAGCACGACTTTGTCGGTCTCGATTTCGATGAGAATTTCGTCTTGAGCAACAGCCTCGCCGGGCTTCTTCTTCCACTGCAGCATCGTGGCTTCCGAAACCGACTCGGAGAGCTGGGGAACCTTGACTTCAACAATAGCCATTATGAATATCCTGAATACGTATCGGGTGACGGCGCGCGATCCATGGATCCGCCGACCGCCTGCGAACCTTGACTGCCGCGCTGATCATTCAGATGCGGCACGGGAAAGCGCCCTGCGCTTTCCCGGTTCGGCTCTTGTGATTATTTAGCGATCGACGCGCTCTTGAGGCGGCCGAAAGCGCCTTCGACCAGCGCCTTCTGCTGCTCGTAGTGCTTCGCGTAGTAGCCGACTGCCGGCGAGGCCGAAGCCGGACGTCCGCTGTATGCCAGCTTCTGCCCTTCCTTCATGCCGTCCTTCAGGTGGTGCTCGATGTAGAACCACGGGCCTTGATTCTGCGGCTCGTCCTGCACCCAGACCACTTCGGTCGCGTTGTCGTACTTCTTCATTTCCGCTTCGAACTGCTTGTGCGCGAACGGATAGAGCTGTTCGATACGGATGATTGCGACGTCGTTCGACTTCGATTCACGGCGATGCGCCAGCAGGTCGTAGTACACGCGGCCCGAGCACACGACCACGCGCTTGACCTTCTTCGCGTCGATCGCTTCGTCGATTTCGCCGAGGATCGGCTGGAACGCGCCCTTCGCCAGTTCGGACAGATCCGACACGGCTTCCTTGTGGCGCAGCAGCGACTTCGGCGTGGCGACGATCAGCGGCTTGCGGAACAGGCGGATCATCTGACGGCGCAACAGGTGGAAAATCTGCGCCGGCGTGGTCGGTTGAACGACCTGCATGTTGTGGTCTGCGCACAATTGCAGGAAACGCTCGATACGTGCCGACGAGTGCTCCGGACCCTGACCTTCGTAGCCATGCGGCAGCAGCATGGTGAGACCCGAAACGCGGCCCCACTTCACTTCGCCCGACGAGATGAACTGGTCGATCACGACTTGCGCGCCGTTCACGAAATCGCCGAACTGCGCTTCCCACGCGACGAACGTATTCGGTTCAGCGGTCGAGTAACCGTACTCGAAGCCCAGCACCGCTTCTTCCGACAGCACCGAGTCGATCACCGTAAACTTCGCCTGACCTTCAGCGATGTTCTGCAGCGGCACGTACGTGCCGTCGTTCCAGCGTTCGCGGTTCTGATCGTGCAGCACCGCGTGGCGGTGCGTGAACGTGCCCCGGCCCGAGTCCTGACCGGTCAGGCGAACCGCGTAGCCCGAAGCGACCAGCGACGCGAATGCCAGGTGTTCGCCCATGCCCCAGTCGAGCTTCGCTTCGCCACGGCCCATCGCGCGACGGTCGTTGATGACGCGCTCGACCAGCGGGTGAACCTTGAAGTTTTCCGGAATCGTGGTGATGCGCTCAGCAAGGCGCTTCAGTTCCGCGAGCGGCACTGCGGTATCCGCGGCGTCGGTCCACTTGCGGTTCAGGAACGGCACCCAGTCCACCGCGTACTTGCTCTTGTAGTTCGAGAGCACCGGGTCGACCGTGTGATGGCCTTCGTCCATGGCCTTGCGGTAGGCCTTGACGTATTCGTCCGCGTCGGCAGCCGTGATCACGCCTTGCTGCACCAGCTTTTCAGCGTACAGCGCGCGCGTGCCCGGGTGCTTGGCGATCGTCTTGTACATCAGCGGCTGCGTGACAGCCGGCGTGTCCTGCTCGTTGTGACCCAGCTTGCGGAAGCAGACGATGTCGACGACGACGTCCTTGTGGAACTGCATCCGGAAGTCGATAGCCAGCTGCGTAGCCAGCACCACTGCTTCAGGATCGTCACCGTTCACGTGCAGCACCGGCGCTTCGATCATCTTGACCACGTCCGAGCAATACAACGTGGAGCGCGAGTCGCGCGGGTCCGACGTCGTGAAGCCGATCTGGTTGTTGATGACGATGTGCAGCGTGCCGTGCGTGCCGTAACCACGCGTTTGCGCGAGGTTCAGCGTTTCCATCACGACGCCCTGGCCGGCGAAAGCCGCGTCGCCGTGGATCTGCACCGGCAGCACTTGCAGGCCGCTGTCGTCGCCGCGACGGTCCATACGGGCCTTGGCCGAACCTTCGACCACCGGGTTGACGATTTCGAGGTGCGACGGGTTGAACGCGAGCGACAGGTGAACCGGGCCGCCTTCGGTCGAGACGTCCGACGAGAAACCCTTGTGGTACTTCACGTCGCCGGCCGGCAGGTCGTCGTGGTGCTTGCCTTCGAATTCGGCGAACAGGTCCGCCGGCATCTTGCCGAGCGTATTGACCAGCACGTTCAGACGGCCACGGTGAGCCATGCCGATGACGATTTCCTGAACGCCATTGGCGCCGCCGTGACGCACGACTTCGTCCATCGACGCGATGAAGCTTTCGCCGCCTTCGAGCGAGAAGCGTTTCTGGCCGACGTACTTGGTGTGCAGGAAGCGCTCGAGGCCTTCAGCGGCCGTCAGGCGATTCAGGATGTGCTTTTTCTTTTCGTTCGAAAAGTTCGGCGTGGAGCGGATCGATTCCAGCTTCTCTTTCCACCAGCGCTTCTGTTCCGGATCGCTGATGTACATGTACTCGGCGCCGATCGTGCCGCAGTACGTGTCGCGCAATGCCTTGACGATCTCGCGCAGCGAAGCACGCTCGAATCCGAAATACAGATTCGTGGCGCTGAACTCCTGGTCCATGTCGGCTTCGGTGAAGTCGTAGAACGCGGGTTCGAGTTCGGGGATGGCGGGACGTTCGCGGCGCTTCAGGGGATCGAGATTGGCCCATTGCGAGCCGAGGAAGCGATATGCGCCGATGAGGGACTGCACATAGACTTGCTTTCGCGCGGTGGCGAGGTCTTCGCCGCCGGTTGCGGTGCGCGGGATGAAGGCGTTGGCCTTGGCGCGTTGCGCAAACGATTCGACGATCGGGCCATGGGCCACGTCGTTGGCATTGCTGCCATCCGATGCAGGGACGTTCTGCAACGCGTCGAAATAGCTGCGCCAGTTCTCGGGCACTGACGCCGGATTATCGAGATACGCTTCGTACATTTCTTCTACGTACGGAGCATTGCCGCCGAACAGATAAGAGTTCGACTGGAATTGCTTCATCATTTTTACGCTCACCTTTCTTCGAGCTTCTCGAGAAATAGCGGGTTACAGAACCTTCCGCGACACGGCCTGACCGTTTAGCGGATTGCGCGAATCAAGTCTTGCTTGGAAGGACCTAAAACTTTGCACCCGGGGAGCATATCACAGAACGGATAGTGCAGATAGCAGACGGACCGGCGCCAGAGCCCGTCCGGACGGCGTTTGCGCGTCGTTTCGAGAATCCGCAAGAGTGCATGGCGCCATGCGCAACGATCGCCCTCAATAGGAGGCGCCCGCATGCATAGACACAAAGAGGGAAATCATGTTGTGGGGCGCACCGCTGTTCGCCGTGGCGCATAAACAAGACGAGGCCGCGGACACCCGCACCTTCTGGCCACCTTCGGATGTAGTGGCTGCTCAATACCCTGCGCGGTGACGTTTTCCACAGACTGCATGCACGCAATACGGTTCCGGCATTGACAGGCCGACGAGAGGATCGCCGCTGATCAAAGGAAGCGATGCGTATCGGTATGCCGTTACTTTCACGGTGTTTTTACGATTTTCCAAAGGAATGACCTAATGGGACTCACTGTCCAGAGCATGAGCGCAGTTATGCAGAAACAGGTTTCCGACAGCACGTCTTTCGCACCGAAAACGCCGGCACAGACACCAACGGTGTTCCCGGGCCAGATTTTGTCCGGGGACAGGCGCACACCGCGCCTTGGGCGTTCCGTCGATCCGACACCGGGCGCGATCGGCAACGGACCGACCGACCCTGCGAAACAAGGGCCGGGCGCCGATCAGACACTGGATCGGGACAAACGCGGCCAGGTGCTGGGCGCCTGTAGCGGGTCCTACTTCCGGGAATGCAGAGGCGGAGAGGAGCTTCTCCACGATGCAACATCGCACGAAAGATTCGATCAGGCCTACCACGCCAGGACGAGAAACGGCCCCGATGGGAAGGGCAGTTGCCAAGGCGTTGTTTTCGAAGCCATGCGCCGCGTTGATCGCGCAACCGATGGCGCCTCCGCCCCCGACACCTTGCAGGAAGCGATCAGCCATATGAACAGGGACATGGACACCCTGTCAGCCTCAAACCACGGGGGCATTTATGACCGGATCGACGGTTTCCAGAGAGGATCGAGGCTCCCGCCACTCGCGAACTATCGCCAGTCGTCGAGCACTAATTTCAACCCCGACGGCAGGGCTGATCGCTCGACCCGCATCGACGGATTGATCCATTCCTTCGATGGCAACACCATGCCTGAAGGCGCCCTCGCATACATACGTTTAGGCATCCGGCACGCTGACTCGATGGCGTCGGAGCCATACGGACACGCGTTAGCCATACAGCATCTTCCGGGCGGGAGCCAGTACACACTTTTCGATCCGAACAACGGCGCCTTCACGTATAGCAACCTTGCGGATATGCAAAACTCTTTGACCAATTACCTAGGTACAGCATTCTCAGAGGATGGGTACGTGGTCGCCCCGGATAGCGTTAATTTCTATACGCCGCCCGCAGCGCGTGATTGGGGCTCAGCAGCGCCGGTCACCCAAGTTCCTCCGCCCGGCGTCGTTCTGCCCGAGACCAATGAATTGCTACGACACTTTGGACTCCACCACACCCAACTCTAAACCTCACCTCACACAAAGCACGAATCACGGCCGACAAATGCAACCTGTCCCGGCCGCCGCCCAAATGAAAGAAGCCGTTCCGGACAAGTCCGGAACGGCTTATTTTTATCCACGCGGCGCCGAGGTCAGTAACAGCAGCACCTCAAGCGCACGTGCCATTCACTCAGTCCACCGCGCCCTTACGGCTCGCGCTGCGGCGCTCGTGTTCCTTCAGATAACGCTTGCGCAGACGGATGGATTGCGGCGTGACTTCGACCAGCTCGTCGTCGTCGATGAATTCGACCGCGTATTCCAGCGACATCTGGATCGGCGGCACGAGGCGCACCGCTTCGTCCGTACCCGACGAACGCACGTTGGTCAGTTGCTTGCCCTTGATCGGGTTCACGACCAGGTCGTTGTCACGGCTGTGAATGCCGATGATCATGCCTTCGTACAGCGGCTCGCCCGGCGACACGAACATACGGCCGCGATCCTGCAGCTTCCACAAGGCGTACGCGACTGCCGCGCCGTCGTCCTGCGAAATCAGCACGCCGTTGCGACGCTCGCCGACCGCGCCTTCGCGCACCGGCTGATACGAGTCGAACGTGTGGCTCATCAGGCCCGTGCCGCGCGTGAGCGTGAGGAATTCCGACTGGAAGCCGATCAGGCCGCGCGCCGAAATACGGTATTCGAGACGCGTACGGCCACGGCCGTCCGACGCCATGTCGAGCATTTCGCCCTTGCGACGGCCCAACTCTTCCATCACGCCGCCCTGGTGGCCGTCTTCCATGTCGACCGTCAGGTTTTCGTACGGCTCGTGCTTCACGCCGTCGACTTCCGTCATCACCACGCGCGGACGCGACACGGCCAGCTCGTAGCCTTCGCGACGCATGTTTTCCACCAGAATGGTCAGGTGCAGCTCACCGCGGCCCGCCACTTCGAACGTGGTTTCGTCGCCGGTTTCCTTCACGCGCAGCGCGACGTTGTGGTTCAGTTCCTTCATCAGGCGGTCACGGATCTGACGGCTCGTGACGAACTTGCCTTCGCGGCCGGCCAGCGGCGACGAGTTGACGAGGAAGTTCATGGTCAGCGTCGGTTCGTCGACGGTGATCATGGGCAGCGCTTCCGGTTGTTCCGGTGCGCAGATGGTCACGCCAATGCCGATTTCTTCGATACCGTTGATCAGCACGATGTCGCCGGCTTCAGCCGAGTCGACCTGCACGCGCTCCAGACCCTTGAACGACAGCACCTGGTTGATCTTGCGGTTCAGGATCGCGCCGTCGGGACCCGAACGGACGGCGACCGCCATGCCGGGCTTGATGCGGCCACGCGTGATACGGCCGACGCCGATACGGCCGACATACGACGAATAGTCCAGCGACGTGATCTGCAGTTGCAGCGGCGCCTCCGGATCGGCCGGACGGACCGGCACGTGTTGCAGCACAGCCTCGAACAGCGGGCGCATATCACCTTCGCGCACGTCCGGGGTCAAGCCTGCGTAGCCGTTCAGACCCGATGCGTAGACGATCGGGAAGTCGAGTTGTTCGTCGGTTGCGCCGAGCTTGTCGAACAGGTCGAACGTCTGGTTGATCACCCAGTCGATCCGCGCGCCCGGCCGGTCCACCTTGTTGATCACGACGATCGGCTTCAGGCCGAGCGCCAGCGCCTTCTTGGTCACGAAGCGCGTTTGCGGCATCGGACCTTCAACGGCGTCGACCAGCAGCAGCACGGAGTCGACCATCGACAGCACGCGCTCCACTTCACCGCCGAAGTCCGCGTGGCCCGGGGTGTCGACGATGTTGATGTGCGTGCCTTCGTACTCGACCGCGCAGTTCTTGGAAAGAATCGTGATGCCACGTTCTTTTTCGATGTCGTTCGAGTCCATCACCCGCTCAGCGATCTGCTGGTTGTCACGGAACGTGGCGGTTTGACGGAGGAGCTGGTCGACGAGCGTGGTCTTGCCGTGGTCGACGTGGGCAATGATGGCGATGTTGCGTAGGGCGCGAGTCATAGGAACCTGGAGACAGTTGAGTGCGCCAGCAGAGCAGCATTGTGTACGAAGCCAACAAAGCCCAAAGCGCACTTTTGGGAACCCAACATTATAGCACGCGTAAATGAAGCTTTCTGGTATTCCCTGATAAGCCCGCCGTCTTCCTCGTAGCGGTGCGCCGGAAATAAAGTGTAAGGGCCGGCAAAACCCTACGCAAAATCGCGCGGACCTTGCCTTGAGATGGAATAGACCTTTGCCTAAGCTGTAATAACACTTGCCGCGTCAACCAACCGCCCACTATAATCCTGCCTAGTCAACCATTGCATTCGCACGAGAATCATGACCGAGCCGTCTTCCACACCCACGCCGGACGTCATCAGTGAGTACCAGTTAGGCGAAAGCGTCGGCTACCTGATCTCGCGAGTGAAATCGACCATGTCGAACCTGGTCAATCAGCGCAGCATGGCCGAGTTGGGCATCACCAGCCAGCAAGGCAGCATCCTGTTCATGGTGGCGAGCGGCAAGTGCCTGCTGGCGGCCGAACTGGCGCGTGAATATGGCATCGACGCAAGCGCCATCACGCGTCTGATCGACCGGCTGGAAAAGCGCGGCCTGCTTACACGGGTGCGCAGCAACGAAGACCGCCGGGTCGTGCGCCTCGCGCTGACGCCGGAAGGTCTCGCGATCGCCGCCAGAATGCCGGCTATTTTCACCGGCGTGATGGACAACCTGCTCGGCGGCTTCACCCCGGAAGAAGTGGGTTTTCTGAAGAGCATGCTGCGCCGCGTGCTCCTCAATTCCGGCGACCAAACGGGACTAACCCGTGATGCAGCAAGCAATTTTGACAGTAAATCGTAAGAAATTGCTTGCAGCGTCCATCATTACAATTCACTCAAAGAGTCGAGCGATGAAATCCCTTTCCCTGTCCGCGCCCGCGCTTTCGAGCCGGGCCGCTGTCGCCGCCGCGGTGACGGTGCTCGCCCTCACAGGGTGCGCGAACTACATCGGCATGAAAAGCGACAAGCAGATGTCGTCGCCGGCCCAGTACGAGTCCGCGCAGAGCCTGCCCGCTCAGAGCGGCCAGTGGCCGTCGCTCGATTGGGCCAACCAGTTCGGCGACCCGCAATTGCCCAAGCTGATCGCGGAAGCGCTGGAAGGCAGCCCGTCGATCGCGCAAGCCCAGGCGCGGCTCGCCAAAGCCTCGTCCTATATCGAGAGTTCGCGCGCGGCCCTTTATCCGAAGGCCAACGCCAGCTACTCGTGGACCCGCGAGCTCTTCTCCGAAAACGCGCTCTACCCGCCTCCGTACGGCGGCACCTGGTATAGCGAAAACAACGTGCTCGCGAGCGCGTCGTGGGATCTGGACCTGTGGGGCAAGAATCGCCAGCGTCTCGGCCAGGCCGTGTCGCAGGAAAAGGCCGCTGAGGCCGACATGCAGCAGGCGCGCGTCACGCTCGCGGCGTCGGTGGCCAGCACGTACAACCAGCTCGCGCAGCTGTACGCGTTGCGCGACATCGCCGCGCGCGAAATCGCCAACCGCCAGGATATCGGCCGCATCACCAACGGCCGCGTGGCCGCCGGCCTCGACACCAATGTCGAGCGGCAAACCGCGAACGGCAACATCGCGACCACCCAGGCCAATTTGACCGACCTCGACGGCCAGATCACGGTCGTGCGCTACCAGTTGGGCGCGCTGCTCGGCAAGGGTCCGGATCGCGGCCTGCAGATCGCCGAACCCACGCTGACCAAGGGCGACGTCGTGGCACTGCCGAACAATCTGCCCGCCGACCTCGTGGCGCGCCGCGCGGATATCGTCGCCGCCCGCTGGCAGGTCGAAGCCGCGATGCACGACGTGAAGGAAGCCAAGGCCGAATTCTTTCCGGACGTGAACCTCGCGGCCGGCTTCGGTTTCGACGCGTTCGGCTGGGGCCGCTTCCTCAAGGCCGGCAGCCGCCAGATGCAATTCGGCCCGGCGATTCATCTGCCGATCTTCGACGCCGGCGCGCTGCGCTCGCAACTGAAGGGCCGTTATGCCGACTTCGACCTCGATGTGGCGAACTACAACCAGACGCTGATCAACGCGCTCTCGGACGTCGCGACGCAAGTCTCGTCGATCAAGTCGATCGACCAGCAGCAAGGCGACGCACAGCGCGCGCTCGACGCATCGACCAAGGCGTATCAGCTGGCGGTGATCCGCTACAAGGCCGGTTTGTCACCGCAGTTGCAGGTGCTGACCGCCGACCAGAACCGCCTCGCCGCTGAACAGACGGTCACCAGCCTGAAGATGCGCCGCCGCGACATGCAGATCAGCCTCATCAAGGCGCTCGGCGGCGGTTTCGACGCGACGCAAACCGGCCTCGTGGTGCCGACCGATGCCCCGGCATCGGCCACCGCCGCGACCGCGGCGGCAAATTGAGCGCGCGAACCACGGCCAGAACGAACACTCGCACGAACATCCGAATAAACGACGACGCTTGAGAGAACCCGGAGCACATCAATGAGCACCCCCCAGCAGCCCGCGGCTAACACCCAACCGGCACAATCGGCGAATAACGGCAAACGCAAGCGCATGATGACGCTGCTCGTCATCGTGATCCTGATCGCCGCGATCGCTTACGGCCTTTACTACTTCCTCGTCGCGCGTTTTCACGAAGACACCGACGACGCGTATGTGAATGGCAACGTCGTCCAGATCACGCCGCAAGTCACCGGCACGGTCGTCGCCGTGAACGCGGACGACACCCAGACGGTGAAGGCCGGCGACCCGCTCGTCGTGCTCGATCCGGCCGACGCCCGCGTCGCGCTGGAACAGGCCGAGGCCAATCTGGCGCAGACGGTGCGCCAGGTGCGCGGCCTGTTCGCCGACGACAATCAATATCAGGCGCAAGTCGCCGTGCGTCAGGCCGACCTGTCGCGCGCCCAGGACGACCTGAAGCGCCGTATGACGGTTGCGCAAACCGGCGCCGTGTCGCAGGAAGAAATCTCGCACGCCCGCGACGCCGTGAAGAGCGCGCAAGCCGCCGTGGACGCCGCCCAGCAGCAACTGGCGTCGAACCGCGCGCTGACCGCCAACACCACGATCGCGAATCACCCGAACGTGCAGGCCGCCGCCGCGAAGGTCCGCGACGCATACCTGAACAACGCGCGTAACAACCTGCCGGCGCCGGTCACGGGCTACGTGGCGAAACGCTCGGTGCAGGTCGGCCAGCGCGTCTCGCCGGGCACTCCGCTCATGGCGATCGTGCCGCTCGGCGGCGTGTGGGTCGACGCGAACTTCAAGGAAGTGCAGCTCAAGCACATGCGCATCGGCCAGCCGGTCGAACTGACGGCCGACGTGTACGGCTCGTCGGTGGTGTATCACGGCAAGGTGGTCGGCTTCTCGGCCGGCACGGGTTCGGCGTTCTCGCTGTTGCCCGCGCAGAACGCGACCGGCAACTGGATCAAGGTGGTGCAGCGTCTGCCGGTGCGGATCGCGCTCGATCCGAAGGAACTCGAACAGCACCCGCTGCGCATCGGCCTGTCGATGCAGGCTGACGTGAGCATCAAGGACGACAACGGCGGCCAGCTCGGTCAGGCGCCGAACACGGTCTATCAGACCAACGTGTTCGAAAAGTACGGTGGCGAGGCCGACGCCGAAATCGCCCGCATCATTTCGGAAAACGCAGGCCCGAACGGCGGCTCGCAGAAGTCGGCCCAGGCCGGCAGCGCGAAGCCTGCCGCCGCGAAGCTGATGTAAGCCGAGTGACGAATCAGACAAGGCTTCTTTAATGGCTCAGGCTCAGGCGCAAGTCCCTCACCCGCCGCTCGAGGGCGCGCAACTGGTGATCGGTACCATCGCGGTGTCGCTCGCCGTCTTCATGAACGTGCTCGACACGTCAATCGCGAACGTATCGATTCCGTCGATTTCCGGCGACCTCGGTGTGTCGTCCGACCAGGGCACGTGGGTCATCACCTCGTTCGCGGTCGCCAATGCGATCTCCGTGCCGCTCACCGGCTGGCTGACCGACCGCATCGGCCAGGTGCGCCTGTTCATGGCGTCGATCATCCTGTTCGTGATCTCGTCGTGGATGTGCGGCCTCGCGCCGACGCTGCCGTTCCTGCTCGCTTCGCGCGTGTTGCAAGGCGCGGTGGCCGGTCCTATGATCCCGCTGTCGCAAACGCTGCTGCTCGCGAGCTATCCACGCGCCAAGGCGCCCATGGCGCTATCCATGTGGGCCATGACCACGCTGATCGCGCCGGTGGCGGGCCCGATTCTCGGCGGCTGGATTTCGGACAACATCTCGTGGCCGTGGATTTTCTACGTCAACATTCCGGTCGGCGCGATTGCCGCCGTGGCGACGTGGATGATCTTCCGCAACCGCGATTCCGTCATCAGAAAAGCGCCGATCGACGGCGTCGGGCTCGGTCTGCTGATCGTCTGGGTCGGCTCGCTCCAGGTCATGCTCGACAAAGGCAAGGATCTCGACTGGTTTTCGTCGACCACCATCGTCGTACTGGCGCTGGTCGCGGTGATCGCGCTGGCGTTCTTCATCGTGTGGGAATTGACGGCCGAGCATCCGGTGGTCGACCTCTCGCTTTTCAGCCGGCGCAACTTCACGGGCGGCACGGTCGCCTTGTCGATCGGTTACGGGCTCTATTTCGGCAATCTCGTGCTGCTGCCGCTGTGGCTGCAAACCGATATCGGCTACACGGCGACCGAAGCCGGCCTGGTCATGGCGCCGGTCGGCCTGTTCGCCGTGCTGCTGTCGCCGATCACGGGCAAGGTGTTGCCGCGTACCGATCCGCGCTATATCGCGACCTTGTCGTTCCTCGTGTTCGCGCTGTGTTTCTGGATGCGTTCGCGCTATACCACCGGCGTCGATACGTACTCGCTGCTGGTGCCGACCTTGATTCAGGGAATCGGCATGGCCGGGTTCTTCATCCCGCTGGTGTCGATTACCTTGTCAGGGCTGCCGGGTAACCGGATTCCGGCGGCGTCGGGCTTGTCGAATTTCGTGCGGATCATGTGCGGCGGCATCGGCACGTCGATCTTTCAGACCGCGTGGGACCACCGCTCGATCATGCATCATGCGCAACTGGCCGAGCAGGCCAACGTGTACAACCCGGTGTTCGACCAGTCGATCCGCCAAATGGGCGCGGCGGGCTTCAGTCAACCGCAGGCGTATGGCCTGTTCAACTCGATGGCGACGCAGCAGGCCGCGCAACTGGGTGTGAACGATCTGTTCTTCGTGTCCGCTGGTATCTTCGTCGCGCTAATTGCGCTGATCTGGATCACGAGGCCTGAGCGCGCCGGTGGCGACGCGGGTGCGGCGGCCGCGGCGGCGCACTGAGTTTT
>NZ_JARESR010000050.1:0-40407 GCF_046028015.1 Paraburkholderia sp. RL17-383-BIF-A
CTGGTACGTCACTGCGCTCTGCGCGATTGCCGGCATCGTCTCGCTGCGTATGCGCGATCCGTCGAAAGAAGGGTATTTGCGGCACGAGCCTTGAATCTGCAAAGCACCATAACGCACCGTTAGGCACGACCGAAGCGGTTCGCGAGCGGCGTTCCAGGGAGATCCGGAGCGCCGTTTTCGCGGCCTTAACGCTTTGAGCGGAAGGCGTATCGACCGCGCGGAGCACGCTCACGCCACGATGATCTCAGTGCCCAACGCGTGCAGCAGATCGCGCAGCGCTTCGGCCTGCGCCATTTTCGCGCCGCTGCGCAAGTGAATCTGCAGCGCCCGCCCGGTGATTCCGTCGACGGGTTGCGCGAGCCACAACTCCACTGCGAGCCCCAATCCTTCAGGCTGGTTGACGACGACCGGTTCGATCACACGCGGCTTGAAACAGGCACTGTCGGACATGGCGTATCGCCTCAGGTCTGGTGATGGATCACACCTATCCTAGTCAGCGTGTTGCGTGAGACCAAGCAACAAATACGCGTTTGCTTAGCAGCGGATGCTTAGCAGAAAACCCGCTTATCGCCCCGCGCCGACCGGCGTTCAGCGCCGGCGCCGCGTCACACGGGTTCCGATCGATCGCTCGCGAACTCCGGGACCAACTCCTTCACGACGGCGGCCGGATCCACGCCCAACGCGGGCGCCGTAGCCACCGCAGCGACCGCGGCCGCCGCCACGGCCTGCTGGCGCGCGCTCAACGCGCCACGCGCGAGCATCAGAAGATGGTAGTAAAGCCGCGCGTTCAGCCCATAGCGGTACGCGAACAGATGGGCGAAGGCGACCTTGAGTCCGGCGAGCGCCTGACGGTTCTTCGCGTGAGCCGACACCACGATCGGCGCGAGACGGCGCAACGCCAATCTGCGCGACGGCTCGAGTTGCGCCGGCAGCTTCAATGCCTTGACGTACGCATACGCGCAGAGCGTCGCCGCGGCCGTCGTGCCGCGCGTGCTGTGCGAGATCGAGCTTGCCGTCTTGCGATACACGGACACGTAGTCGTGCAGGTAGAAGACCTCGCGCGCCGCGAGACACAGCTCGGTGCCGAACACGAAGTCGCAGCATACGCCGTACGTGTCTTTGTAGCCGATCCGTTTCACGAGTTCGGCGTTGGCCATCCAGCCGTTGTTCGGGAACATCTGAATGAGCCCGGTTCTACCCGGCAGGGATTGCAGGCCCTCGGCAGCCTTCGAGCGTCGAAACGCGGCGTTCAGCTTCGCGCTCGCCGCGAAATCGATGGCGCCGCCATGGTCGGCTTCATACTGATCGCCGAATGCCACTTCGAGTCGCGGATGCAGCGTCCATAGCGACACGAGTTTTTCGACGCCGTCCGTGGTGAGCAGGTCGTCGTCGTGGATCAGCAGAATCTTGTCGCCGCTCGCGCGCCTGAACAGGTTCGCGACGTTGCGCGCCTGGCCGAGGGAAGGCTGATTCCTCATATAGCGCACGCGTGGCTCGCGTGCATAACGCGTTGTGATCAACCGCTCCGTGCGCCTGTCCGCCGAGTCGTCGCCGATCAGGATTTCCAGATTGCCGTAGCTTTGCGTCAGGCACGAGTCGATGCACGTCACGAGCAGATCAGGGCGGTCGCAAGTGGGCAGACAGATGGAAACCTTGGGGTGGGTGGAGGGGGTCGAAGTGATGGACATAAGCGTCGCCTTTGTTATCTGTTGAGGGGCGGCAGCTGGTCCGCTTGACGCACACGTCGCTGCAAGCAGAAAAATAGTCCATCACACCAAAAAAATAATCGGTAAAAATAAGGAAGAAATGTTTGCCGTATGAAAGCGCGCTGAAGGGGAATATTTATGCGGCTTCGCTGAAAAAAAGCAGCAAAGCCGCTCGCCCTCCAACACGCACGATTTCAACTAACCGAGGGTTCTCCCTCGCCGGGTTTTTTGCCCGGACGGTCTGCGGGCGACTGATTGCGGCCCTCGTCGTCGCGTTCGGGCAGCTTGCTTTTCTCGTTGTCGCTGTGCACGACCGGCTGCGGATGCTCCATATCAGCCGGTTTCTGATCGCCACGCACTTTCGTTTCGCTCATGTTTCTCTCCTGATTGGATGACATGTTCGATGCAGCAAGCGGCAGGCCCGGCTCGCGATCCGGCGCGTCATTAGCGAAGCTTTCGCGCCGTATCTGCACCTGGACAGTGCCGGCGCGCATCGCCCGAGTGCAGTCGTACGTCAGTGCGACGCGGCCGCCGCTGACGCATTGCGCCTGAACGCCCACTGCACGCATGGCATGCTGCTTCGCAGCAGCTGGCACAACATTCGCTTAAAGGAAAATCAGAGTAGAAGCGGCTAGCGAGCCGGCATGTCCATGCCGGTCACCGTGGGGCATTGCTCTTGGGGCGCATCGTGCGCCCACGTCGAAGCAATTCGACGTTTGAACGGAACTGTCCGGTTCCGACAACAAGGAGCGTGCGATGCAGTTGCCCCGAATATTCACCCGACTGTTGTGCATCACCGCAATCACACGCGGCGAGCTGTGTTCGCTTGTGGGTTCGCTTTTGCGTTCGTTTTTGCGTTCATCCCTGCCCACGCGTCGTATCGAGCCAGCATGCGTGCAGCGTGGCAGTCACATCGCCCGTTCCTTGTACGGCATCCGGCCTTGCCTTCTCACGATCCCAACTCTTCCCACATTCACACGGAGTTCAGTCATGCGCGTGTTGCATCTTCTCTCCCGCATTGCAGTGTCCGCTCATTCAATCGCGGCCCGTGCCGTTAGCGCCGCCGTCATGGCCGGCGCTGCACTCGGCGTATTCGTTGCGCCGCCGGCTCACGCCGACGACCACGTCAGCCTGCTGACGAGCTGGTATGCGCAGGCCGAGCACGGCGGTTTCTATCAGGCCGTCGCGACCGGCATCTACAAGAAATACGGGCTCGACGTCACGATCAAAATGGGCGGTCCGCAGGTCAACGGCATGCAATTGCTGGCCGGCGGGCAGGCGGACTTTCTGCTCGGCTACGACTTCCAGGTGCTCTCCAGCGTGGAAGCCGGCATTCCTGTCACCACCGTGGCCGCCGCGTTCCAGTACGACCCGCAAGGCATGATGACCCACGCCGACGTGACCAGTCTCGCCGGCCTGAAGAACAAGACGATCCTCGTCGCCGGTTCGGGCCGCACGACGTGGTGGCCGTGGCTGAAGGCGAAGTACGGCTACACCGAGGCTCAAGCGCGTCCGTACACCTTCAACCTGCAACCGTTCTTTGCCGATCCGAACGTGGCGATGCAGGCGTATCCGTCGTCGGAAACGTTCCAGGCGGAGCAGGCTCATGCGAACGCACACTTCTTCCTGTTCGCCGATGACGGCTATCCGCCGTACAACTCGACCATCGTCACGATGCGCGACACGATGAAAAACAAGCCGGACGTCGTGGCGCGTTTCGTGAAGGCGTCGATGGAAGGGTGGAAGAGCTATCTGAACGATCCCGGGCCGGGCAATGCGTTGATCAAGAAAGACAACCCGCAGATGAGCGACGCCCAACTCGCCTACGGCGTGGCGCAACTGAAAAAACTCAAGCTCGTAACCGGCGGCGATGCGGCCACGCAAGGCATCGGCACGATGACCGACGCGCGCTGGAAAAAGACCTTCGATTACATGGTCGACGCGAAACTGCTCAAGCCCGCTACCGACTATCACGCGGCCTACACGCTGCAATTCATTCAGAACGCGAAGGTGATGCCTTGAGGCCGGCCCTTCAAGCAGACATCGCAGCTCGCCCCAACGCCTGAACGCCTGAACGCCTGAAAGAAGGAGCATCACATGCTGGTCACCCGTCAAAACGTCCTGCGCCGCTTCTGGTACGCCATCATGCCGATGGCGCAACTCGACGCCGGACCGCAGCCCTTTACCTTGCTCGGCGAGCCGATCGTGTTATGGAAAGGCGCGGGCGGCAAGCCGCACGCGTTGCGCGATCGTTGCTGCCATCGCACGGCGAAACTGTCGAAGGGATTCGTCGATAACGACGGCAATATCGCCTGCGGCTATCACGGCTGGACCTACGACTGCTCGGGCCAATGCGTGAAAATTCCGCAGAACGGCGGCGGCGCGATTCCGTCGCGCGCCGTGGTGCCGTCATATCGCTGCGAAGAACGCTACGGCTACGCGTGGGTCGCGCTCGAGGAACCGTTGCAGCCCATTCCCGAGTTTCCCGAAGACGGTGCGCCCGGCTATCGCCGCATTCTGCAGTTTTACGAGCGTTGGGAAACGAGTCCGCTGCGCATGATGGAAAACTCGTTCGACAACTCGCATTTCAGCTTTGTGCATAAAGGCAACTTCGGCCTGTTCGACAATCCGAAACCGTCGAAGTACGAATTCCGTCCGCACGATTGGGGCTTCGAAGCCGAGACGCATGTGCCCGTGCGCAATCCGCCGGCGAGCTACCGCATCACCGGCACGACCGAGGAAGTCACCGAGCGGCATCTGATCAACCGCTGGTTCATGCCGTTCGCGCGGCGCTTTGGCTGCGTGTATCCGGCAAGCGGTATCCATCACATCATCTACAACTGCGCGACGCCGATCGACGACCGCACGCTGATGCTGTCGCAATGGCTCTATCGCAACGACACCGAAGACGCGTGTTCGACGCAGGAACTGATCGACTGGGATCGCCCGATCACCGACGAAGACCGCGACATTCTCGAAGCCACCGACTACGACGCGTGCATCGACGTGCGGCGTCAGCAGGAGTGCCATATGGAATCGGATCAGCCCGGCTTGCTGATGCGCCGCATGCTGCTCAAGCTGCTGAACGATCATGGCGAGTCCGAAGTATTTCGCGAAGTATTGCCCATTCACGTGGAGGAATGATCATGGCGGCGACTCAAGCCTTTATCGCTGACGTGGCCGCGCCGTCGCTCTCGGTGCAGCGCGTCGACAAGCGCTATGCGAACGGCACGATCGCACTGGAGGACGTGCGCCTCGCCATCGAACCCGGCGAGTTCGTTTCGCTGCTCGGCCCGTCGGGTTGCGGCAAAAGCACGCTGCTGAAAATGTTTGCCGGCATCGAAACGCCCACGCACGGCCATCTGCGCTGGTGGGGGCAAGCGTTCGAGACGGTCGGCTCGCCGGGGCGGCGCATGTCGATGGTGTTTCAGGAGGCGACGCTGATGCCGTGGGCCACGGTCGCCGACAACGTGCGCTTGCCGCTCGATCTCGCGCGTGTGCCGCGCCGCGAAGCCGACGCGCGCGTGGCCGCTGCGCTCGACGGCGTGGGGCTCGCGAAATTCGGCCACGTGCTGCCGCGTGAATTGTCGGGCGGCATGCAGATGCGCGCGTCCCTGGCGCGTGCGCTCGTGACCGAGCCGGATCTGCTGCTGCTGGACGAGCCGTTCGGCGCGCTCGACGAATTCACCCGCAACCGCCTCGACAGCGATTTGCGCGCGTTGTGGCAGCGGCGCGGCATGACGGTGGTGTTCGTCACGCACAGCATTTACGAGGCGGTGTATCTGTCGAGCCGCGTGGTCGTGATGCAGGCGCGGCCGGGCCGCATCATCGCCGAAGTGCCGATCGAAGGTCCGCTCGAACGCGACGACGCCTATCGCGTCAGCGAGCCGTTCATGCAGCATTGCAAGACGCTCTCGGAGTTGATTACCGATGCGCATCGCGCGTCGTTGGCGAACGAAGAAACAGGAGTGCAATCATGACGGGCGAAGTGCTTGCGGGTCATTCGGGCAAGTCGGGACGCGGGGCGGCTGCCGCGTCGCCGACTGCGGCAGCTGCGGCTGCAGCGCAGGGCGCAGGGCAGCGTGCGAAATCCGCTGCGAGGCCGGCTACCAGTTCCCAGCGGCAGCCGTGGTTGCAATGCCCCGGCGTGATGAAGGCCATCGCGCCGTGGATGGTCGGCGTCGTGGTGCTGGCGTGCTGGCAAGCCTGGTGCGTGGTGATGAAGGTGCCGGCGTATCTGGTGCCGTCGCCGTCGGCGATCGTGAGCGAGTTGGTGCAGGACGCGCCGCTGCTGTTCGGCAGCCTGCTCGCGACCCTGAAGATCACGCTGTTGGCGTTCGCGCTGGCCACGGTGCTGGGCGTCGTCATCGCGTTGCTGTTCGTGCAGAGTCCACTGATCGAAGCGAGCCTCTTTCCCTACGCGATCCTGTTGCAGGTCACGCCCGTCGTGGCGATCGCGCCGTTGATCATCATCTGGGTCAAGGACATGAACGTCGCGCTGGTCTTGTGCGCGACGCTGGTGGCGTTGTTCCCGATCATCTCGAACACGGTGCTCGGCTTGCGCAGCGTGAACCCCGGCTTGATCAACCTCTTCAGGATCAATCGGGCGACCCGCTGGCAGACGTTGGTGCGTTTGCGGATTCCGAGCGCGTTGCCGTATTTCTTCGGCGGCCTGCGCATTTCGAGCGGGTTGTCGCTGATCGGCGCGGTGGTGGCGGAGTTCGTCGCCGGTACGGGCGGCAGCGGCGCGGGGCTCGCCTATCAGATCTTGCAGGCGGGTTTTCAGCTGAATATTCCGCGTCTGTTCGCGGCGCTGCTGCTGATCACCGTGACGGGCGTGGTGCTGTTCGCCATCACGGCGTGGGTGTCGCGCGCGGGTTTGCGCGGCTGGCACGACAGCCAGCTTTGAATGACGCGGTCTCGAACTCAGCTTCACACTCTCGCTCGAACTCATGACGACACACGACACAACACAGCACACGACACCTGGCACGCTGATCCGCAACGCGGCGGCGATCATGACCGGCGGCCGCGGCTCGGCCGACGATCCCGCGCGCGTGAGCGGTCCTGACATTCGCATT
Source organism: Paraburkholderia sp. RL17-383-BIF-A (assembly GCF_046028015.1). Classification (NCBI taxonomy): domain Bacteria; kingdom Pseudomonadati; phylum Pseudomonadota; class Betaproteobacteria; order Burkholderiales; family Burkholderiaceae; genus Paraburkholderia; species Paraburkholderia sp. RL17-383-BIF-A. The sequence goes on from NZ_JARESR010000050.1 coordinate 6,788, forward strand.
GTCGGCGACACGATCGAAGCGATCGGCGCGCTCACCCCGCGGCCGGGCGAGACGATCGTCGACGCCACCGATTGCGTCGTCTATCCGGCATGGGTCAACACGCATCATCATCTGTTCCAGTCGCTGCTCAAGGGCGACACGGCGGGACTGGACGCCACGCTCACGCCTTGGCTCGCCGCGACGCCGTATCGCTTCCGGGCGCTCTTCGACGAGCGGCGCTTCCGGCTCGCGGCGCGCATTGGCCTGATCGAACTGGCGCGCTCGGGCTGCGCGACGGTGGCCGACCACAACTACGTGTACTACCCGAACATGCCCTTCGACAGTTCGGCGATTCTCTTCGAAGAGGCCGGGAAGCTCGGCTTGCGTTTCGTGTTGCTGCGCGGCGGCGCGACGCAAACGCGCCAGCTCGAGGCCGAACTGCCGACCGCGTTGCGCCCTGAAACACTGGACGCCTACATCGCCGATATCGAACGGCTCGCCGCCCGTTTCCACGACGCGTCGCCGCGCGCGATGCAGCGTGTCGTGATGGCGCCGACCACCGTGCTGTATTCGATCTCGCCTGCCGAAATGCGCGCGACGGCGGCGGTGGCGCGCCGCCTCGGTCTGCGTCTGCATAGCCATCTCTCGGAGACGGTGGGCTACCAGGACAGCGCGCATGCGATGTACCGGCAATCGCCGGTTGCATTTTGCGGCGAGCACGACTGGCTCGGCAGCGACGTCTGGTACGCGCATCTCGTCAAGGTCGACGCCGACGAGATCGCGCTGCTGGCGCAAACCGGCACGGGCGTCGCCCATTGTCCGCAGAGCAATGGGCGCCTCGGCAGCGGCATTTGTCCGGTGCGCGAAATGGCCGACGCGGGTGTGCCGGTGTCGATCGGCGTCGACGGAGCGGCGTCGAACGAAGCGGCCGACATGATCTCCGAAGTGCACATGACATGGCTCGCGCAACGCGCGCGCCGCGGCATGCTCGCGCAACCCACGTTTCGCGGCGGGAGTTTCGAAGGCGGCGCGAACGCCGCGAGTGTGGCCGATGTGATTCACTGGGGCACGGCGGGTGGCGCGCGGATCATGGGCCTCGACGAAGTCGGCAGGATTGCGGTGGGTTTCGCCGCGGATCTCGCGGTATATCGGCTCGACGACCCGCGCTATTTCGGCTTGCACGATCCGGCGATCGGGCCGGTGGCGTCGGGCGGCAGGCCATCGCTCGCGGCGCTGTTTTCTGCTGGAAAGCGCGTGGTGGCCGATGACCGGATCGACGGTGTCGATCTCAAGGAACTGGCGCGCGAGGCGAGGGCGGCTGTGCGGGAGTTGCTGGAGGAGGCGGTGTGAAGCGACACCGCCGACAGTGTGTGGTGAAACGCGAACCTGTCGGCGGCGCAGCCGATGCGGCCAGTGCTGCCGAATCGGCTGCCGCTGACTAGTGCAGCAATTGGCTTAGTTCAAACTGCGCTATCCCGATCTGCGTCTGAAGTTGTCTTTCCATTTGCTGGTATTGGTGCCGCCGGTCGTTGAGTTGGTGGATTTGGGGCAGTAGAGTGTTCAACTCCCCTCTCAGTTTCGCCATATCATCGTTGAAGCGGGTGAGCTCCGCGCGAATGGTTTGCCTTCGATCACGGAGCTCGCGAATGCGCATGTCCACTTGCGCGTCGCGAGGCTGCCCTGTGCTTTCGAGTTGTTGAAGCTGGGCGATCAGGTTGGCGCTCTCCCGTTCTGTCTGATTTTTCCGCTGCAGCAGGTCCGCCTTCCGTTGTTCCGTGGTTGTTTGAAGCCCGCGTATCTCCTCGAGCCTTCGCGCGGTCGACAGCACATCCTGCGTGACAGTTTGCAGTTGCGTTTGCAAGTGAGCCAATGTCTGATGTGCCTGCTGGATCTGGTAGGCCTTCTGCTCGTCGCCCACGGCAGTGTGTCGGTCTCTGGACTCGTTTCCGCCGCCTCGCAGGCCGACAGCGTCATGCGGCTTCCAGCTGCCGTCCGGCTGACGCTCGACCGGAACGCCCGGCTCGGTCGGTTTGTCTGGTTGCACGACGCGCCACGTCTGGTTGGCCGTGTCGTAGCGCACCGGATAGCTCTGGCCGTTATCCTGAATGTACCTCTGCCCCTTCGAATCGATCAGGACTCCGGCGTGCGCCGGGTCCGGCTGCAACGTGCCTGAAGGTTGTGCCGCGTAGCGTGATGGCAGCGCGGGCGCATCCGGCGTGTGTTGATGGTCGGATCCGGTGGGGCTCGGGGCTTTGGCCTCGCTGCCGCTGCCCGCGAAATTGCGCTCGAACATGTCCACCGCACCGGCGGGCAGTGACGCAGACGGCTCGGGGTGGAGCGCGCCGCCAGTTGACGCAAGGTGCTCGCCGACGCCGGCGAGGTGTTCCCCTTCGGGTCCCAGACCGCCGAGCAACAGGCCGCCGATTGCCGTTCCGGCGTCGATCAGGCCCACCTGTCCACGGCTCAATCCGCCATGATCGGGAAATTCGGCATCGAGCAACCTGGTCGCCAGCCAGTCCGCGCCCGGGATCGGCGACAGGTCGGCGAACACGCGGCCAACGCCGTAGAGAATCTTGTCGGCAAGGCCGGGAACATCCTCGCGCAGCATTTCGCGGTTTTTCCCGTCGATGTCCTTGAGCGCGCCGCCGTAGTTCTTCGCGAGATTGTCCACGTAGTCCTTGTCGGGTGCAGGTGGATTGTTGGCGACGTCCTCGAAGGTCTGCGGCTTTTCAACGTGGCTCAGGCCCTCTCCGGGCTTGTCCATCGTCGTCAGCGCCTGGTCCTGCAAGGCCTGCATGCGACGATGTATCGACGAGCCTGGATCCGCCATGCCCTGCTGGAACGTCAGCAGATCTTGCGCGATCTGCTCCGGCGGGCGCTGACGCGCCGATGATGTGGCGCGCTCCTGGCTCGAATAGCCGTCGTCGGAAAGCAGCTTCTCCATTACCGACTGGTACGGGAAGGTCTTCGCATAGGCGGGCTTGCGCGTATTGTCATCCCAGTCGGGATCGTCCGAGGTTTTCGGCAGTTTGATTTTGTCAGGCTTGTACTGCTGCGCCGCGTCGAGAATGTCGTTCACGCGGGCGGCCGAATCGTTCCATGACTTCTGAGTCGCCGCGTAGACGTCGCCAGCCTTGTTGAGGATATCGCGCTGCATATCAGTCTTGATCTTGACGGCCTGCGCGAAATTGGCCTCGCGTTGCTGCGCTGTCGCGGCCGGTGCGCTAAATGCGCTGTACTGGTCGCGCAGCTGCTGCAAGCGTTGAGTGCCGGCGTCGCCGAGCAGCCCGGCGCCAGCCGGCATATTGAACACGGCATTCATGCGTTTGAGCGGATCGGCGCGCGTTCGCTTCAATTGGGCAATCACGTCTGTTTTGAGTTGCTGGATATCGGCGTCGCGTTGTGCGTCCGGTTCGCCGATCACGGCCTTCGCCCGCGCGGCGAAGCCCTCACGGGTTTCCTCGTCCATCTGCGCCGTAGCGGCCGCGAGACCCTCCAGACGCACCCGCGCGTTAGCGAAGCCTCGCGGGTAGCCGGTCATCAGCAGGTTCGTCGTCGATTCCTGAGCTTGCGTGACTTTCGTGTCGTTTGCGTAGTTGATCGATTGGTTGCCGCCGTCATACTTGTGCAGCATGGTTTGGGCGAATTCGGCCGGCGTGATCGTGTCTTTCGGCACCACGACTGCGGGCTTCGGGGCGACAGCGTTGTGCCGGCTCGGCAGCGTGCCGGGTGCGTTCCCGGACGGAATGCGAAAATCGGAGACGGAGTTTGTCATAGGGCATTTCGTTATGTTGAAGGGACGCTGCGTTGCAACCCATTGAGGCGGATTGCCATAACGATGAAAGCACCTCGGACAGGGCGCCGTGTGTTACCGGAGGATGACCACGCGAGCGCGACACGCGTCTCCGGTGACTGCCGTCGAGCGAAGACGCGCAAGCATTGCTGCCGCAAGGCCGATTCCAGAACAGGCTGACCTCCACACTTACAAACAAGCGCTTGACCATGCCCGTCATTCAGCGCACCGTGGACGAGAACCCTTTCTCGCGGGAGTACGAAATGTCCCTCAACTTCCCGAACCCAAGCCGCAGCTATGACGCCTCGCACCACTGCGTCAATTTTTGGGGCTATGACAATGCGCGCGAAATCGCTTTCGTCGTCACCCGTTCGGTGATTTCGAATCTGAGCCCCAGTGTGGGCGCCGACGAACCGGCCGTGCTTGCGGCGTTCGACCGGCATCGCGAGCAAATCCTGACGCTCGCTCGCGGGCTGTATCTCGGCGGCCCGCAAAACCGCTACACGATTTCCTGACGCGGCGCGGCGTGCCGCGCAAACGTCGCCGAAGCACGACTCAGGCCGCCGGTTCGCGCGGTGCGCCGCCCGTGAGCGAAACGACAAATTCGAAAAACGCACGGACCTTCGCGGGCGGATGATGCCGCGAAGGATAGAGCGCGTACAGTGGATAAAGCTCGTCGCCCCAATCCGGAAAGAGTTCGACCAGTTTGCCGCTCGCCATGAGCGATTCGGCGCCGAGCGCGAGAATCTGCGCGACGCCCTGGCCGGCTGCGCAGGCACTATGCAAGGTGCCCACGTCGTTGACGGTCAAACGGCCTTGCGGCGTAATCACGGTCTTTTTGCGGCCGCGATGAAATTCCCAGCTGAACGGGTAGCCCGTCAGCGGATCGCGGAATTTGATGCACACATGCTTGCCGCTTTCGAGTTCGGCCGGATTCACCGGATGCCCGTGCTTCTTGAGATACGACGGCGCGGCCACGGTGAGAATCCGTGTGTCCAGCAGCTTGCGGGCAATCAGCGTCGATACTGGCGGATCGCCGAAACGGATCGCGAGATCGAAACCGTCGGCGACCATATCGCCCAACTGGTCGCGGGTGATCAGTTCGAGCTGCAGGTCGGGGTGCCGGTCGACAAACCCGCCCAGCCTTGGCCCAAGCACGAGCCGCGAAAAGAACGGATCCATGTTCACGCGCAAACGTCCGCGAACAGCGGTCGCGCCCTGCGCGGCGGATGCCGCGGCTTCTTCGAGTCCGCCCAGAAGCGGCACGATCTGTTCGTAGAAGCGCCGGCCTTCGTCGGTCAACGCGACCGAGCGCGTGGTGCGATCGAAAAGCCGGATGCCGAGCCGCGCTTCGAGCCGTGCGACCGAACGGCTGACCCCGGATTGCGACATGTCGAGCGCTTCGCCAGCGGCCGCAAAACTGCCGCAATCGACGATCGCCGTCAAGACGCCCATGCCGTTCAGCATGCGCTCGTCAAATGGCATGTGAGAGTCCTTTGTTATGCATTAATGCGTGACATGCTAACGCGAAAGTCCGTTTGAATTCACGCGCCAAAACGGGGAAACGCCGCCTGGTAAGGCGGACGAATGATGTCATGTCATGAGTGGAATGACAGCCACGCTACCGCGTCAATCACGCTGCGGGCGTCAATCTGCATGAGCTCGTCCGATGCAACAGGAACATGCGGCTCTCGTCATGCATTGGGCATACTTGGATGGAATAGCGGACAACGCGGAATCGCGCGTATTTTTATTGCGCGCGCCGCCGATGGTCCCGTCAGCGGCCCGCGCCTTGGGTCGCTTGCGCGCGCACGGTGCGCGAGGCAGGTGTTTCGTCGAGGTGACGAAACACCCAGGCTGACACCAGCGTGATCACGCCGACACACACGAAGGCGAGCCGAAACCCGAGCGCCGCCGATCCCACTTGCGCGGAAAAGAGATTCACGAGGCCGCCGCCGATCGAGACGCCCAGCCCGATCGCGAGCATCTGCACCATGGAAAAGAGGCTGTTGCCACTGCCGGCGTCGGCATGCGAGAGGTCTTTGAGCGTGACGCTGTTCATCGCCGCGAATTGCATGGAGTTGGATGCCCCGAACACCGCCAGAATCACGATCCCGACCACGAGCGGCGTGTCGCGCGTGATCAGTGCAAAGGCCACGATCGACGAACCGACGATCACGGTATTGACGAGCAGGAACGTGTCATAGCCATAACGGCGCACGAGCGGCGCGATCCAGCGTTTGGCGACGGTGCCGGCCAGCGCCGCGGGCAGCATCATCAGCCCCGAATGCAGCGGCGAATAGCCCAGTTGCAATTGCAGCAGCAAGGGCACGAGAAACGGCACGGCACTCGACCCGATGCGGCACACCAGGTTGCCGATCAGACCGACGCTGAAATTCGGCTCGCGAAAGAGCGAAAGCTTGAAGAGCGGATTGGCGCGGCGTTTCGCGTACGGAATGTAGGCGAGCGCGCTCACGGCGGCGAGCACGAAGAGCGCCGCCGACCAGGCCAGCCGATGCGTCGGCATGGGCGCGTCGACGGCGAGCGAAAACGCGATCATGCACAGCGACAGCAGCGCGCAGCCAATGAAGTCGAACGGCGGCGCCTGGGTTTCGCCATGCGCCGGCAGGAAGCGCTGCACCGCGTATAGCCCCATAGCGCCGATCGGCACGTTGATCAGGAAAATCCAGTGCCACGTGATCGCCTGAACGAACCAGCCGCCGAGCGTCGGCCCGGCGATCGGCCCCAGTTGTCCCGCGACCGAAATGAACGCGAGTGCCGCCACGTACTGCTCGCCCGTCACGCTGCGTAAGACCGCGAGCCGTCCGATCGGCAGCAGCATCGAGCCGCCCACACCTTGCAGCACGCGCGCCAGCACCAGCTGGCCGAGTGTATGCGCGCTCGCGCAGCAGATCGAGCCGATCACGAACAGGAGGATTGCCACGAAATAGACGCGCCGCGTGCCGAAGCGGTCGGCGAGCCAGCCGGAGGCCGGCGTGAGCATCGCCATGGTCAAGGTGTACGCGACCACGATCGGCTGCATGGCGAGTGGCGCGACGTGCAAGCTGTTTGCAATCGACGGCAACGCCGTATTGACGATCGTCGTGTCGAGCGACTGCATGAAAAAGCCGGCGGCGACGATCCACAGCAGTGCGGTCTGGGAAGAATCCTTGGTCATCTTTAACGGGCGGCGGGGCGGCGGCATGAGCGGGCGGCAGCCGGAACCGGAGCATTCGGTGGGGCGATTCCGTCATGATATTGACATCCTCGTCAATCGGGAACCCCACTAGAGGCGCTGACTGTTATCGACTTTGCCGATAAGCGAGGCGACAATGGCTCATGCTCAATCCCATCTGGCTCAAGACCTTTTCGACCGTCGCCGCGTGCCACAGCTTTACCGAGGCGGGACGGCGGCTCGACCTCACGCAATCGAGCGTCAGCGAACACATCCGAAGGCTCGAAGAGAGCGTCGGCCGGCGCCTGTTCGTGCGCGACACCCATTCGCTTGCCATGACGCCCGACGGCGAAGCCATGCTCGCGCACGCCAGCGTGATTCTGCAGGCGCTGGCGCGGGCGGAGTCGCAGTTTCGCGCGCCGCGTCTGAAAGGCCGCGTGCGGCTCGGTTCCTCGGACGACGTCGCGCTCGGCCCTCTGCCGACGGTGCTGGCGGCCTTTCGCAACGCGCATCCGGATGTCGAACTGGAAATCACCATCGGCATGACCGGCAAGCTGTACGAACTGCTCGATGCGGGGGCGATCGATCTGCTGGTCGGCAAAAGGCGGCTCGGCGACCGGCGCGGCGTGCCGCTCTTCACCGGTCGGCTGGAGTGGCTGGCGCGCGCCGGCACGCTGGTCGACCTGAGCCAGCCGTTGCCGCTGATTCTGGTCGCGGAGCCGAGCGTGACGCGGGCCGTCGTGCTCGACGCGCTCGCCGAGGCCGGCTTCAGCTGGCAACTGGTATGTACGAGCAGCAGTCACGCGGGTTGTATCGCAGCCGCGCGCGGCGGGCTCGGCATCACGGTTCGTCCACAGTATCTGGCCGCGCGGGGGCTTGCGCCGCCGCTGAACACGGCGAGTCTGCCGGTGCTGCCGTCGGTGGAATTCATCGCTCTCGCGGCGAAACGGTTGAGCCGGCCGGCGGGCACGCTGCTGAAGCTGCTGCATGACAGTGATTTGCGCGGATCGTGGATCGGGGAATGAGGGCGCGCAGGCGGCGCGTGCGCGATACAACGCGCCGCTTCGCGTGTTCGGATCAGGCGGGCAGCGTGGCAGCGAGCTTGTCGAACTCCGTCGCCCACTCCGCGCGCCACGTGTTGCGCGTGGCCTCGTCGACCCACGCGCCGTCAATCCCGTTCAGCATGAATTGCCGCAGTTCCGCGACGCTGAACCCGAAGTGGCTGTACATCAACTGCCATGCTTCGCTCGGGTTCACTTTGTGCAGCGTGGGGTCGTCGGTATTCGGATGGATCTTCAGGCCGAGTTGCGGCATGCGCCGCAGCGGATGTTGTTCAGCCCACACGTCCGGGGCCAGCGTACGCAGGTAGTACGAGTTGGTCGGCACCACGGTGAAGACGATGCCCCGCGCGGCATATTGCTCGGCCAGTTGCGGATTGTCCACGATCGTATAGCCGTGATCGATGCGGTCGCACTGCAGCAGATCGACGGCGGTTTCGACATTGCGCCACGGCATGCCGAATTCGCCCGCGTGCGCGGTGGTTTTGAAGCCAGCGTTGCGCGCGTGGCGATATGCCTTCCAGAACAGTTCCGGCGGCCGGTCGTTCTCGCGATAGTCGATGCCGAGGCCCGCCACTTCGTCGGCGCGGTTGGCGCACATCCAGGCGACCAGTGCGACGGCTTCGTCGGGATCGGCTTCGCGATCGATGCTCGGGATCAGCCGCGCGCTGATGCCGAAGTCGCGCGCGGCGTCGCGAATGGCGGTGACGATTGCCGCTTGCGCATCGGCATAGGCGATGTGCGAGACGCGCACCGTGCCCGTAGGATTCCAGAAGAATTCGCTGTGACGAACCTGATGCGCGGCGGCATCGGCGAGATATTCGTAGGCGATACGGCGCAGATCGTCCGCTTGCGTGAGCAGATGTTCGTCGAGCGCGCGCAGCACGCGCAGCACGCCGACCGGTTTTTCGCCACGCTTGTAGAAAGAATCGATTTCCTCGCGACTGAGCGGCGCATGGCTTTTTTCGGCCAGCGCGATAAACGTCTCATGACGCACCGCGCCAAGCAGGTGGCAGTGCAATTCGGCTTTCGGCAGTGCCTTGAAGAAGGCGCGATGCGCGTCGGTCAGCCCGATGTTCAGACGCGATGCGGGCACGTTACCCATTGTCTCTTTCATGTCGGTATGGTTTTCGGTAGTGCGCAAAACTCAGTGTAGTGCGAATGCAAGGTGAACTCGTGGCGCGAAGGCGCGGGGCTCAGTGCGGCTTGACCACGGTATAGAAGTAGTAGCCGAGCGGCACGGCCAGCACATACAGGCCCCACGGCACTTCGCGGAAACGTCCCGCGAGCAGTTTGACAAGGACGTAGCAGAGCAGGCCGCCTGCAATGCCGGTGCCGAAGCTGTTCGACATCAGCGTGAGCAGCACCATGGAGAGTACCGGCAGGGAGTCGGTGAAGTCGTCGAAATGCGTGTGGCGGATCGTGCTGAACATCGACAGGCCGATCAGGATCAACGCGGGCGCGGTCGCTTCTTTCGGAATCGCCAGCGCGACCGGCACGAACAGCAGCATCAGCGCGAACATGGCGGCCGCGGCGAGCGACGACAGGCCGGAGCGGCCACCCGCTTCCACACCCGCCGCCGATTCCACCAACGCGGTGAGCGCCGGAATGCCGAATACGGGGCCGAGCGTCGCGGCAATCGAATCGACCAGAAACGGCCGGTTGATATTGGGCAGATTGGCGTTTTCGTCGAGCAGATCCGCTTTGGCGCCGACAGCGAGCGTGGTGCCGAGCGTGGAAAAGAATTCGGCTGCGAAGAATACGAACAGATACGGAATGGACGCGACGCTCAGCGCGCCGGCGATATCGAGTTTGAACGCGATCGGCGCGATACTGTGCGGCCACGACAGAAACGACGCTGGCATATGCGTGACGCCGAGCGGCACGCCCGTGGCGGCCGCGATCAGGATCGCCCACAGAATGGCGCCGGGCACGCGGCGTCCTTGCAGAACGACTGCCGCGCCGAGTCCGACCAGCGCGACGAGTGTGCCCGGCCGCAAAAAGTCGCCGAGCGCGAGCGCATTGGTCTTCGCGTTGGCGATCACCATGCCCGCATTGCGAAAGCCGAGCACCGCGATGAACAAACCAATCGATGCGCCGAGCCCGAGCTTGATCTGCGCCGGAATCAGCCGCACCACCAGACTGCGCGCACCCACCAGCGTCAGGATCAGAAACAGCACGCCGGAGACGAACGCGATGCCGAGCCCCGTTTGCCACGCGACATGTTCGCCCGCAAGCGTAATGCCGAGAATCACCGAGCCGCCGATACCCGGTCCGACCAGAAACGGCAAGTTCGCGTACAGCGCCATCAGCACCGTGCTCAGCACGAATACGAGGATCGTCGCGGTGGTCGCCGCGCCGCGATCCATGCCGCCCGCGGCGAGCAGTGACGGAATCACCACCAGCAAGTACGCGGCCGCGAGAAACGAGGTGATGCCCGCGATCGTCTCGACCCGCACGCTGGTCTTGCGCGCGCCGAGCGCGAAACGCCGTTCGAGCCAGCCGCCGTTTGCAAGCGACACGCCGCTCGTTGCATCGGCGCTTGAAGATTCGTTATTGATCAATTGATTCATCCTGTAACCATGCCATTTATACTGCTGCGCATTGCGTCGATGCATTGCTTTCCATGACCGACCGTTCTTCCCTGCTGCCCGCGCTCACGCTGCGGCAAATCCAGTACTTCGTCACGCTAGCGCATGCCCGCAGCTTCACGCAGGCCGCGCAGTCGCTCGCGTTGACGCAACCCGCGCTGACCGCGGCGATCCGGCAGATCGAATTCCTGCTCGGCGGGCCCTTGTTCGCGCGTTCCGCGCATCGGCTGACATTGACCCATGCCGGCGCGAGCGTCTTGCCGCTCGCGGAACGCCTGCTCAACCAGGCGCGCGGCACTTTCGACGACATGGCCAGCACCTTCGCCGAACGCGTGCAGACGGTGCGTATCGGACTGATTCCCTCGGCCGCGGCGCGCTTGCTGCCCGCGCTCTGCGCGTTGCGTGCGCAGCAACCGTCGCTGCGCTTCACGTTGAACGATATGCCGAACACCGCGTTGCTCGACGCCGTGCGCCAGGGCGCGGCCGATTTCGGCATCGGCGTGCACGAGCCCGATGCGTCCAGCCCGGACGACGCCGCCGCCGCACTGCGCTACCAGGATCTGTTCGAGGATCAGATCGTCGTGGTGGTGCGGCGCGACGACCCGCTCGCGCAGAAGAAGAGCCTCGCGTGGTCGAAGCTGGTCGGCCGCGATCTCGCCGCATTCGTGCGCGGCAGCGTGAGCGAGGCGTTGCAGCGCACCGGTGGCGCGGAAGGTTTGCAACTGAACGTCGCGTACCGCGTCGAGTACACCGAGCCGTTGTACGAACTGGTGCGCAACCGCCTCGCGATCGCCGTGCTGCCGAGCCTCTACACGATGCATCTGCACGACGCGGAACTGGTCGCGTTGCGGCTCGACAAGCCGCGCGTGAGCCGTTCGATCGCGCTGATCTCGCTCGCCGGCGACGATCGCGGCCCGCATGTGCGAGCGTGCCGCGAGTGGATCGCGGCGCATATCTGACGCAGCGCGCCCGGTTCGCATCACGCCTGTCCCGACGCACACGCTTAAACGCACGCTAAACCCGAAACTCACGGCAGCGTGGCGAGTCGCGCCCGCAGCGCCGCATAGAAGCCGTCCGCGTCGACCTCGGTGATCCACGTCGCGTTCGGCTTGCGGCCGCTGTGGCCGCTCCAGTCCACGACGGTTTCGCCGAGCGTCCATTCGCCCACCGTTTCGATCATTACGTTGACTTCGCGTCCCTTGAACAGGGACGGCTCGATCAGGTAGCCGGTCGCGCAAGGGTCGTACATCGGCGCGGATTCGATACCGCGTCGGCCTTTCTGATAGGCCACTTCGGCGGCCATGATGTCGGCGGCCATGGTGCCGCAGCGATTGCCGAGCGCGCGGATCGGCGCGATGCGCGCCGGCGTGATCGGCGCTTTCACGGCCACGTCGCGCGGCAGCACCACGATCGGCACGCCGCTCGCGAACACGATTTGCGCGGCCTGCGGATCGACGTAGATGTTGAACTCGGCGGCAGGCGTAATGTTGCCGCGCTCGAAAAAAGCGCCGCCCATCAGCACGATTTCGCGGATGCCGTTGCGAATCTCCGGCGCCTCCGTGAGCGCGGTGGCGAGATTGGTCAGCGGTCCGAGCGCGCAGAGTGTCACGCTGTGCGGCGGCGCCGCGCGCAGCGTGTCGATCAGAAAGGCGACCGCATGTTGCGGCGCGAGCGGTGCAAGCGGTTCATGCAGCGGCACGCCTTCGAGTCCGGTTTTGCCATGCACGTTGGCGGCGGTGATCAGTTCGCGCGTGAGCGGCCGCGGGCAGCCCGCGTAAATCGGTAGCGAATGCGTGCGCTCGGCCCAGTCGCGCACGATACGCGCATTGCGTTCGGTGAGATCGAGCGGCACGTTGCCCGCCACTGTCGTGATCGCGCGCACGTCGAGACGCTCGCTCGCGCCGAGCGCGAACAGAATCGCAATCGCGTCGTCCTGGCCCGGATCGCAATCGATAATCACGCTGCGTCGCGTGCCGGCCTGCAATCCGGCGCTGGACGACGCGCCGTTCGCCGTATCGGCCGCACCGGATGCGCTCGCGGAACCCGCCGCGCCCGCCAGCATCGGCCAGGCTGAAGCGCCGGCCGCGAGGCCCATCGCCGTGCGAAGAAAGGCGCGGCGGTCCTGTTTCGTGTCGGAGGCGTTCATCATCGTCAGAACGCGTGGCGCATGCCGACCGTCGCGATCATCTGACGGATGCTGGTGGATTGGGCGTAGGCAAAAATCTGCGCGTGTTGCGCGTCGCCAGCCGCCTGCTGCGCGATCACCGTGAGCGCGACGTCCGTGCGCTTCGACAGGAAGTAGTCGGCCTGCAGATTCACCTGATGCCATTTGGGCCTCGTGTTGATCACGTCGTATTTGCCGTCGGTGAAGGCATACGCGGCGCCGAGAATGAAGGCGGGCGTAACGTGGTAGTTCAGGTTCAGGTTGTAGTTCTGCAAATGCAGATGCGAGTTGTCGAGATAATCGTAGCGGACATCCGTGAAGAGCGCCGCGAATTGCGCCGCGCCTATCGTATAGAAACCACCCGTGCCGAAGATGCGCTGTTTGCTCGCGTACGCGGCGGGATGCAGTGCGCTCTTCAAGAAGATCAGCAGCGACGAGGCGTAGTCGTTCGAAATCGCGCCGTCCTGGTTGGTCGCGCTGTACGGATTGTTGTACTGCGCGTACACCACGCTCCACTTCAGCGGGCCGTGCTCGTAACCCGCGCCGAAGCTGTACGCATTGTTGTTGGCGAAACCGGTCGCGTTGCTGAAACCATATTCGGCGGTGGCCTTCAGGCCGTGATAGTCGGGTGTGACGTACTTGACCGCGTTCTGCACGCGGATGTCGTTATAGCCGTTGTCGTTGTCGCCGATATTCACGCCATTGCTCGCGATGATCACGGGGCCGACATAGTCGTGCACCGTGTCGTACTGACGGCCGAAGGTCAGCGTGCCGTACTTCTTGCTGGCGAGCCCGACGAACGCCTGGCGGCCGAACAGGCGGCCGTTTTGCGACGCGGTGCCGGTCATCACGTTAAAGCCGTTCTCCAGCTGGAATATCGCAGCCATACCGCCGCCCAGATCTTCGACGCCCTTCAAACCCCAGCGCGGATTCTGATTGGTGCCGGAGAGCGCCTGCCACGCGTTCTTGCCGCCCTGGTTCGTCGCGTAGCCGACGCCCGCCGAAATCAGGCCATACAGCGTCACGCTGCTTTGCGCATGCGCGGCGCTGGAGAGCGCGCCGGCGATCGCGAGAGGGGCGAACTTGAGTAGTTTCATCGTGGTCCAGTAGCGGGAAAAGAGGGCGCCTGGCGTGAGGCGCATTTGAACTGGGCTCGACTATACGAAGACGGTCGTTATAAAAATAATGTTGTTTTTTTATAGTTACATAAATTTAATTTATTCAACTTCGAGGGCCTTGACCACCGGCGAAACGGGTGGTCACCGGCGTGTTGCGCGTTTACCGCGTTGGCCAAATATTATTTTTTCGCCGAGTCCTGGATCGCTATACTTTCCAAATACGGCCATATGTTCCATATATGGAACATATGGCCGCTTACGTGCGCGGGGGCCGTACGTCAAAAGCCAGAGCGCCAAACCAGCCAGAGCGATAAAAACCACGATGACCAGGAACTTGACCATCAACTTGCGGATCGCGATCACCATCGCGTTTCTTGGCGTATTGCTGACCGCTACCGGCGTGCTCGGCATTCTCGGTATGAACGAAAGCAACGAGGCGCAGCGCGACGCTTACTCGGTTCATTTCGCCTCGGTCGTCGCGCTCGGCAAATCAGGTACGGCAATGTCGCGGGCGCGTTTCGGACTCGACTGGGCGATGAGCAACCCGCACTCGCCGCAACTGACCACGCAACTCGAGCGCGCCCGCATGCTGCTCGGCGAGTCGGACAAGTGGTGGAACACCTTTCGCGACCTGCCGAAAACGCCCGAACTGCAGCGCCTCACCGAGGATCTCGACGCGAAGCGTACCGCCGTGCGTCGCGACGGTATCGACAAACTGATCGAAGCGATCCGCACGGGCGACGCGAGCTGGATGGACGAAAGCCGCGCGAATCATCTGATCGGCCTGTATACGGCAATGAACGCGAGCCAGGGTGATCTGGAGAACTATCTGAACCAGCAGGCGAGCGACGCGAACGAGCGCTCCGCCACGCTCTTTCATACGCTCCTGTACGCGAGCATCGGCAGCATTCTGGTGGGGCTCACGGTAGCGTTCATCAGTTGGCGCACGTTGCGCCGCGCGATCATGGCGCCGCTGAACGACGCGCTGCGCCAGTTCGACGCGATCGCCGCCGGCGAACTGACGACCCAGGTACCGATTCGTTCGAATGACGAAATGGCGACGCTGTTGCGCGGCGTCGCGTCGATGCAGCACAAACTCGGCGCGACCGTCACCACCGTGCGGGCCGGTTCGCATTCGATCGCTTCGTCGACCCAGCAGATCGCCGCGGGCAATCTCGATCTGTCGCAACGCACCGAGGAACAGGCCGCGTCGCTCGAAGAAACCGCGGCGGCGATGGAGCAGCTCACGTCGACCGTGCAACTGAATGCCGGGAACGCGCAGCACGCGAGCGAACTGGCGTTGCGCGCTTCGGAGATGGCCGCGCGCGGGCGCGATTCGGTCGGCAGTATGGTCGAGACGATGCGCGTGATTCACGCGGGCTCGTCGAAGATGACGGGCATCATCACCGCGATCGAAAGCATTGCGTTTCAGACCAATATCCTCGCGTTGAACGCGGCCGTGGAAGCCGCCCGCGCAGGTGAAGAAGGGCGCGGTTTCGCGGTGGTGGCGGGCGAGGTGCGCAGTCTCGCCCAGCGTTCGGCGGCGGCCGCGAAGGAAATCGGTTCGCTGATCGCGGAGTCGACCTCGCGCGTCGAGAGCGGCGCGGGACTCGTCAACGAGGCGGGCGAGACGATGCAGGAAATCGAAGCCGCGGTCGGGCGCGTGGCGCGCCTTGTCGGCGAGATCGCGACGGCCTCGCAGGAGCAGAGCGAAGGGATCAAACAGGTGAGCCTCGCCGTCACGCAGATGGACGAGGTCACGCAGCATAACGCCGCGCTGGTCGAGGAAAGCGCGGCGACCGCCAACTCGCTCGCGGATCAGGCGCGGCAATTGAGCGAATTGACCGCGGCCTTCAAGGTCGCGAGCGATACGGCGCGGCACGAGGCCGTTTATTAAGCGGCCTTCGGGCGGTGGGGATCGGCCCGGCTGCATTTCGAGCAGCCTTCGAGCAGGGGCGTTCGGCGAGACCGCTTTCTAAACCGCGTTTGAGCTGCCGCGTTCACGCCGGCCACGCGCGCAACGTCATCCGTATTTCGCCGCGCCGAGCACCCTTACCGATGGTAATGGCATCGTTGCCGGGCTTCGGGCGATTCTGTATGGTGGGTCATCCACTTATCCGAAGAGAGCGCGCATGACATCCGCCGCCAACCAGCCACCGTCGCCGATCCGCACCGACGTTTTGATCGTGGGCGCGGGCCCCGTTGGGCTTTTTGCCGCTTTCGAGGCAGGCGTGATCGGCCTGTCGTGCCAGATCGTCGACGGGCTCGACAAGATCGGCGGCCAATGCATCGAGCTCTATCCGGACAAGCCGATCTACGATATTCCCGCCATTGTGTCCTGCACGGCGCGTGAACTGGTGGAGCGCCTACTTGCGCAATGCAAGCCGTTCGACCCGCCGATCCATCTCGGTCAGCGGGTTGAGTCGGTCGAGCAGGGCGGCGACGGGCGCTGGACAGTCCGTACCGATCGCGGCCTCGTGTTCGATGTCGCCGCGATCCTGCTGGCAGCCGGCAACGGCGCGTTCGTGCCGCAAAAGCTGGCGCTGGCCGAAGCGGTGCCACTGGAGTCGCGTTACGTGCATTACAGCGTGCCGCGTATTGCCGATTTCACCGGCAAGACTGTGGTGGTAGCAGGCGGCGGGGACTCCGCGCTCGACTGGGCGTTGGCGCTGCGCAAGGTCGCGCGGCGGGTGACGCTGGTGCATCGGCGCAGCGGTTTCAGTGCGGCGGATTCGAGTGTCGAGTCGATGCGGCGCGCGGTCGAAGCGGGCGAGATGGACTTCATGGTCGGCGCGATTGCGGGCCTCCAGGTAGAGGACGATGCATTGAAGTCGATCACCTTGCGGCATATCGAGGGCGAGACGCAACTCGCGGCCGAGCACATCGTCGCGTTATATGGACTGGTTGCCGATCTCGGACCGATCGCGCAATGGGGCATGTCGATTCACGCCGGCCGTGTCGATGTGGATACGTCCAACTATGAGAGCTCACGGCCCGGCATCTTCGCGGCTGGCGACATTGCCAATTATCCCAACAAGCAGAAGCTGATTCTGTCGGGTTTTCATGAGGCGTCGCTGGCATTGCGCAAAGCGTACGCGTACGCGTATCCGGAGAAGAAGCGCGTGCACGTCCATTCCAGTTACGACGCGAAGCTGGCGGAAAAGGTCAACGCTGCCGGTTAAATGTGCCGAGAAACTAGCGCATCGAGATCGAGCCGGCAGTGATCGGGAGAGGTCACTACCGGCTCTTTTCTACACGCCTTTCACTTCCCTGCGGATTCGCTGGCGCCGGCCGCCGCGCTGGCTTCCTTGTCCTTCTTTTTGGCCTCGTGGTGGCCGATTGCGCAACCCGCCGCCGCGCCCGCTACGCCGTGATCACCCGCAACGTGGCCGGCTACGCCGCCCACTACCGCGCCTTTGGTGCAGCCTTCCGCTTGCGCTGCGGTGTAAGTGAATGCCAATGTTGCCGCAAGGGCGAGGCTGGTAAATGCTCTTTTCAATTGCAACTCCTGTTCGTTTGATGATGGTGCGATCAGGCAGTAGCAATCGGGAGGCCTGGCCCGCCAGCTGGTGTTTTTCCACGTGGATTGCGGCGCGAAGCCCGCCGGCCAGTCCTTTGTTGGCACACCATAAACGGATGCGGCCAGCGGATGCCGGTGTATGCTTTTGCACGTAACCCTCATCCTTTGAAATCATGAAACAGCTCGATGTCCCTTCTACCGGTGAAAACGGCGAACCTGCCAAGGCTGCGGCGCCGGCTCGCATGAACCCGGCTGCCGATGTCGATTACTGGTCTCTGGTGCAGGCGATCGAAGACTATGCAATCTTCCTGCTCGATGCGACCGGGCGGATCGTCAGTTGTAATGGCGGGGCACTGAAACTGGCGGGTTACACAGACACGGATATTATCGGCGAGCACTTTTCGCGCTTCTACACCGAGGAAGCCGTGGCGCGCGGCTGGCCCGCCTACGAACTGCAACAGGCGTCGCTCACCGGCCGTTTCGAGGACGAAGGCTGGCGTGTCCGCAAGGACGGCTCGACCTTCTGGTCGAACGTCGTGATCACGGCGATCCGCAACGACGCCGGCATTCTTACCGGCTTCGCCAAGATCACGCGCGACCTGACCGCGCAACGCGAGTACACGGAAGCGCTTCGGCAAAGCGAAGAGCGTTTCCGTTTGCTGGTCGACTGTGTCAAGGACTACGCGATATTCATGCTCGATCCGCAAGGCTATGTGGTGAGCTGGAATGCCGGCGCCGCGCGCATCAAAGGCTATACGCGCGATGAAATCGTCGGTCAGCATTTCTCGGTGTTCTACGTGCCGGAGGAAGCGGCGGCGGGCAAGCCCGCGCGTGAACTGGCGCTTGCCCGGCAGCTCGGCCACGTCGAGGACGAAGGCTGGCGGGTGCGCAAGGACGGCACGACGTTCTGGGCCAACGTCAACATCACAGCGATACATGACGAATCGAACCGGCTGTGTGGTTTCGCCAAGGTCACGCGCGATCTGACCGAGCGGCGTCAGCGCGAAGAACTGGAGCGTTCGGGCGAACGCATGCGTCAGTTCCTCGCGACCCTCGCGCATGAATTGCGTAACCCGCTCGCGCCGGTGCGCAATGCGATCGGGGTGATGCAACTCGAAACCGGTGTCAGCCCCACGCTCGCGCGTTCGCGCGATCTGATCGACCGCCAGGTTACGCACCTCACTCGGCTTGTCGATGATCTGCTCGATGTCGGCCGCATCATGTCTAACAAGGTCGAGCTGCGCCTCGGCCGCATCGATCTGGCCGAGGTGGTGGCGCGCGGCGTCGAGGCAGCCCGGCCGTTTACGGACGCGCACGAGCAGCGCGTCGTGCTGCTTATGCCGGTCGAGCCGATCTTCGTTCGAGGCGATATGACGCGTCTCGTCCAGGTGCTGCAGAACCTCTTGCACAACGCGTCGAAATTTTCGCCGGTGGGCAGTGTGATTGAAATTTCGTCCCGCATCGATTTTCACATGGCCGTGCTCGAAGTGCGCGATAGCGGTTGCGGTATTCCTCTGCGCTCGCTCGACAAGATCTTCGAACTGTTCGCCCAGGAAAAAGATGCGCAGAGCTCGGGCGAAGGCGGGTTGGGCATCGGCCTCACGCTGTGCAAGTCACTCGTCGAGATGCACGGCGGCAGCATTGTCGCGAGCAGCGAGGGGCCGGGCAGCGGCAGTACGTTCACGCTGAGTCTGCCGCTGGCCGCCGCGCCGTCCGATGCAGCCAACGACGAGGCGAATGCGGCAAGCGGTCAGGTCGCGCCGTTGCGCATTCTGCTGGTCGACGACAATCGCGATTCCGCCGACAGTCTCGCGATGCTGCTCGAACTCAAAGGCCACGAAGTGCGCATTGCCTACGAGGGCGAGCAGGCGCTGCAGGTCGCGCCGCGCTTCGCGCCGCACCTCGCCGTGATCGACATCGCAATGCCGAAGATGGACGGCTACGCTACCATCGCGGTGCTGCGCAAGATGCCCGCGCTCGCCGATACGATGTACGCCGCGATGACCGGTTTCGGCCAGGCGTCGGATCGCGAGCGCACCCGCGGGGCCGGTTTCCACGCGCATCTCGTGAAGCCCGTGGAACTCGCGTTGTTCGATACGTTGCTCGCGGAGGTAGAGGCGCGGCGTAGCGGGCGCGCTACTGGCTAGCGCTCGAATCAGCCCGCGCTTCCTTCATTCCAGAGCGCGACAACAGTCTGCGCGTGCTTCCGCTTTCCTGAAGAAACCTTGGCGTGCTCCGCCTTTCGCCGGCTGAGGCACGCCGCTTGCTGTCCGCCTCGTATGGCCGGCGGTCCCTTTTGAGGATCTGCCGGCAATCGATCGAACAGCTTCAGGAGGCACGATGCTCGATACGCGTGAACGTGGGGCCGGCGTCACTACCCGGCCGCCGCACGGCTCCGGCCTGATCACCCCCGAGGCTCCGCAAAACGCGGGGCGTCGCGCGCGCACGGAAGCGAAACTTGCCGGATCGCTCGAAGATTATCTGCATGGCACGCGTTTCGATCCGAACGACTCCGTCGCCTTGGGCGGCGTGTTGAGCGCGCTGGTCGAACGCGGCTATGACCGTGCGCCGGTCGTGCCCTTGCCGGGCCACGGCGAGACGCTCGCGCGCTGGCGCGCGCTCGCCGCGGTGGCGGCGTGCGATCTCGGCCTCGTCAAACTGTTCGAAGGGCACACTGACGCGCTCGCTATTCTCGCGGAATTGCACGGCCCGGAGGCGCCGGCGGGAAGCCGCTGGGGTGTGTGGGCCGCCGAGCCGCCCGACGCGCGCGTCCAGGCCGTCAAAGTAGGATTCCGAAGCGATGGCGAAGGCCTTCATCTTACCGGTACGAAAGCGTGGTGCTCCGGCGCCGCTGTCGTCACGCATGCGCTCGTGACCGCGTGGCTGGATGGCGAACCGGTGCTTGCGGCCGTGGCGATGGATCAGCCGTCGATCACGATCGATACGTCGAAATGGCAAGCCGTCGGCATGCAGGCCACGGCGAGCGCCGACGTGACGTTCAACCAGGCTTGTGCAACGCTGGTGGGTGGCGCGCACGACTATGTGCGCCGGCCGGGCTTCTGGCACGGCGGCGCCGGTATCGCGGCGTGCTGGTACGGCGCCGCCGCGCAAATCGGCCGGATGCTGCGGGGAGCGTCCACGCAGCGGGCGGATTCGCATAGGCTTGCGCATCTCGGTGCGGTGGAGGTTGCCTTGGCGGGCGCCGCTGCGGTATTGCGCGAGACCGCGGCGCACATCGACACCAATCCGCTGGCCGATTTGCAGCGCGGAGCGATGCGTGCCCGCCTCGTGGTGGAAGAAGCCGCGAGCGCCGTGATGAATCACGCAACGCGTACGCTCGGGGCTGGCCCGTTGTGCCGCAATGCGCGCTTCGCGCGTGCGCTGGCGGACCTGCCGGTGTTTCTGCGGCAGAGCCACGCGGAGCGCGATCTTGCCGCGCTTGGTGAACTGAGCGCCGCCGCGGGAGCGGACGAGGCAGGCAAGGGCGGTGATGATCGCGATGCTGGAGGTGCCCCGTGGATGCTCTGACACCCGTCACGGAGGGCCGCTGACATGAGCTCGCCCGCCACCTACTTCGATGAACTCTATCAACAGAGCGACGATCCGTGGAAGCTGCGCGAAGGCTGGTACGAACGCCGCAAGCGCTCGCTCACGCTCGCGCTGCTGCCGCGTCCGCGCTACCGGAACGCGTTCGAACCCGGCTGTGCGAACGGCGAACTGACGGTTGAACTGGCGAGGCGCTGCGACATGCTGCTCGCCGCGGACCTGCACGCGCGCGCCGTGCAGTTGACGCGCGAGCGCGTCGCCGGCGCGCCGCAGGTTCGTGTCGAACAGCGCACGGTGCCGGGCGAGTGGCCAACCGAGGCCGGCCCGTTCGATCTGATCGTGATTAGCGAATTCGCTTACTACCTCGACGCCGCGGAACTCGAAACGCTGGCTTCGCGAGTCTCCGCGTCGCTCACGACGGACGGCACGCTGCTCGCCTGTCACTGGCGCCGGCCCTTCGCCGAAGCGCTCGAGTCCGCGGACGCCGCGCATGCGTTGTTCGATGCACGCTGCGGCCTGTCGCGTCTCGCGCATCACGATGAAGCCGATCTGCTGATCGACGTCTGGTCGCGCGACGCCCGTTCGGTCGCGCAGCGCGAGGGGCTCCTATGATCGGCGTGATTGTTCCGGCGCATAACGAAGAGGCGTTGCTGGCGCCTTGCCTTGCGGCCTTGATCGAAGCGTCGCGCCACGAGGATCTGGCGGGGGAAACGGTTCGCATCGTGGTGGTGCTCGACGACTGCGACGACTTTACCGGCGCGATTGCGCGTGCTTACGGTGTCGAGACGCTCACACTGAAAGCGCGCAATGTCGGCATTGCGCGTGCGAGCGGAGCGGACTTCCTGCTTGCGGATGGCGCGCGCTGGCTCGCGTTTACCGACGCCGACAGCCGAGTGTCGTCGGGTTGGCTCGTCGCCCAGCTTTCGCTCGACGCGGACGCGGTGTGCGGCTCGATTGCCGTCGACGACTGGACCCCGCATCCGCACAGCGTACGCGAATATTTCCGCAAGACTTACGTGGATGCGGACGGTCATCGACATATTCACGGTGCGAACCTCGGCGTATCGGCCGACGCGTACCGGCGCGCGGGTGGCTTTCCGCCGCTCACGTGCAGCGAGGATGTCGCGCTGGTGGACCGGCTGATCGCGATAGGTGCGCGTATCGCGTGGAGCGCGGCGCCGCGCGTGATTACGAGTGCGCGTGCGGCAGCTCGCGCGCGAGGTGGTTTCGGCGATACGTTGGCGGGGTGGGCGGTTGGTTGAAGCGGTCGGGTAAAGCGGTGCTCTCAAGCAGTCGTCTAAAGCGGCCGCATAAGGCGTACGGAGCCGCCCAATGCTTCCGGCACGCGCAATCAACACTCGACTAAGCCGGCAGTACGCCGCGAGGAGGGCGGCATGATGGACGCAATCTTCCTGCTGTTCGGTCAGGGCAGGACACTCGATCCGCTACAGATGGGGGCTCGTTCGATCGTCGTATTTCTGGTCGCGCTTGTGCTGATCCGGATCTCAGGGCGGCGCTCGTTCGGACAACGCTCGCCGTTCGATTCCGTGGTGGTGATACTACTCGGTGCAACGCTGAGCCGGGCGATCGTCGGGGCATCGCCGTTTGTCGCAACGGTGGCGGCGTCGTTCGTGATCGTCGTGTGTCATCGTTTGCTGGCGTGGGCGTGTATTCGCTCGTCCTTGCTGGAGCGGCTGGTGGGCGGTGTCGAACGGGAAGTGTTCAGCAACGGCGAGTTCAACTCACGCGAAATGAACGCCGCGCTCATCACGCCGACCGATGTTCAGGAGAGCGTGCGCCAGAAAACCGGCTCACGTTCAATGAACGATGTGGCCGCGGCGATTCTCGAACGCAACGGTGAGGTGAGCGTGATCCGAAAGAAGGCCTGAAGCGTGCCCGTGCCGTGCGCGTAACCGATAAATCCGCCCAGCCGTTCAGTCGTTGAGCCGATCGACAACTAATCAGCCGCGACCGCCTCGCGAGATCTCCTCGCCCGCGCGATGTGGCATGCGCAGCGTGACCGGAATCGACGCGAACGAGCACAGGCCGACCACCAGAAATGCCGGCCAGAAATCCGACCACGTGATACCGGGATGGCCGTGCAGCACGCGCGAGATTTGCAGCACGATACCGCCGATCGTCACGCCCAGCCCGAGCGACATCTGCTGCACCACGCTGCCGAGACTCGTGGCGCGTCCCACGTCACGGCTGGCGATTTCCGCATAAGTCAGCGAGTTCAGACTCGTGAACTGCAACGCGGGGAAAAATCCGCCGAGCAGCACCACGATCCAGATGATCCACGTCGGCGTGCCGGGGAAGAACAGTCCGCAGGCCGCGATCGAGATTCCCGACAACGCGGCATTGACCACCAGCACCGAACGAAAACCGAAGCGATGCAGCACGCTCGAGGCGACCGTGCGCATGAACATGCCGCCGAATGCGGACGCGCAGGTGATCAGGCCGGATTCGAACGCGCTCATGCCGTGGCCTTCCTGCAGCATGAGCGGCAATAGAAACGGCAACGCGCCGAGGCCGATACGAAACAGCGAACCGCCGAGCACGCTCGCCTGGAACGTCGGCACTTTGAAAAAGCGCAAGTCCAGCAGCGGAAGCGGCACGCGCTGCGCGTAGGCGACATAAGCCGCGAGCAACATGGCGCCGCATGCGCACATGCCGAGCGCGTCGCGATTCGAAATCAGTTCGCCGCCGACCAGCGACAGCCCAAGCAGAAGCAACACCGCGCCGGCAGCCGAAAGAAAAAAACCGATCCAGTCGAGCGGACCCGGGTCCGGCTCGCGCGTGTTGGCGATGTGCCGGTTGGTCAGATAGATACCGAGAATGCCGATCGGCACGTTGATGAAGAAAATCAGCCGCCAGTGCAGATACGTGGTGATGAAGCCGCCGAGCAGCGGTCCGGCGGCGGGGCCGAGCATCGCGGGGACGCTCAGATAGTTCATCGCGCGGATGAAGTCGGACTTGTGCACCACGCGGAAAATGATGATCCGCCCGACCGGCACCATCATCGCGCCGCCCACACCCTGCACGAAGCGCGCGAGCGTGAAGGTGGCGAGTGAGTTCGAAGCGGCGCACAGCAGCGAGCCCGTCACGAAAATGCCAATTGCCGTGCGAAAGATCGTGCGCGCGCCGAACCGGTCGGCGAGCCATCCGCACACGGGAATGAACACGCCGAGTCCCAGCACATAGCTCGTCACCGCGATTTTCAGCGTGACCGGATCGCGCGCGAAGTCGCGCGCCATGGCCGGCAGCGCGGTGACGATCACATTCGCGTCGACGCTTTCCATGAACATCGCGCACGCGACGATAAGGGGCGCAATCAGGGCTTTCTGGACGACGGTCATGAAGGCGGGCTGCGTCGGGCGTTCACGGTCAAAGCGGCATTATTGCACCTGTACGGTGCGCATGGTTAAAAGACAACGCTCCGATGTCACCCTTTTTAAGATTGTCTCTATGGCGGCCGGCCTTCTGCGGCAAAGGTCCGACACTTTATTGATATTTGTTGCAGTGCGACAGAAGCTCGGTATAATCGGGTTATTGCCTAGGTATAAACCCTATACAGGAGTCTGTCATGAACACCGCTTCCAACGCCGCCGCCCGCGCTACTGTCTCCACGAGCAACACGTTTTTCGGCAAGCTGCGCGCACTGGCGCTGCATGCACTGAATCTCCATCTGCAAAATTGCGCGGTGATCGCTGAAGCGCATCGTCGTCCGGAGTAATCAAAAGCGGCGCGCTCTTCGCGCGCTGACTCGCAGAGCAGGGCGCAGCGTTGCGCCGCTGCTGTTTGCACGGCACGCTTTCGCGTGCCGTTGCGTGAGGTAGCCGCGAGGCCCGTTCGACAATGTCGAGCGTTGCTTCGCGCGCACGGGTCGCTGCGCGTCATCAACGCGCAGATCAAAAGTGTCATCGGCACCAGTGTGACCCGCTACCTGCGCGCCGTCCCCATCCTGTCCGGCCGTCACCACGCGCCGTCGATTCTTCATTCGCAGCGCGCAAATAGCGTTTAAACTTCAGCCCCTGCCGAAAGGCGGTGCGTGTCGTTGCCATCCGATCGGCAATATCGACCGTTTATTCACGCGTTTCGCTCTGTCATGCCGCGTGCCGCATTCGATGCAGCGGGCCCAGGTTAAACCCCGCGTCAGGGCTCACACTGTCAACCTTTTCACCCCTGTGCCGTTATCCATTTGTAATCGCCAATAAGAGGCGACGCCGCGGCGGACGAATTGTCGTCGTGACAGCTCCAAGCAAGGCCCCGCATTGACCATGTTCCATCGATATAACAATAAATTCGACCGGCTAGGCGCGATGTTCGACCGTGCATCGAAAACGCTTTCTGACCGCGGGCTTCTCTCGCCCTTGCTCGCGCTAGTGCTTGGCGCGCTGCTGCTGGTCGTCTTGCAACATCTCTCGCAAGCGGTGGACTATCGCTCGGTGATGCGTCAGTTGCGTGAACTGACGGCCGGCGAATGGGCCGCCGCGCTCGGCGCCACCGCGCTCAGTTACGTGGCGCTGGTCGGCCGCGATGCCGTCGGTTTGCGCTATCTGGGCGCAGTCGTGCCGCGTGCGGCGCTGTGGATCGGTGCGACCGCGGGCTCCGCACTCGGTAACGCCACCGGTTTCGGTGCGCTGACAGGCGGCGCCGTGCGCGCGCGCGTCTACAGCGTGGCGAACGTCACGCCCGCGCAGATCGGGCGCATGACGGTGTTCACGAGCGTCTCGCTCGCGCTCGCGCTGGTGCTGATGACGGCGCTCGGCATGCTCGGCGTGGCCGGCACGCTCGCGCCGATGCTGCATCTCGAACCGGTCGCGCTGCGTTGGAGCGGTGCGGCGCTGCTCGTCGTGCTCGGACTGGCGGCCACCGCTTGCCGCAGCGAAACGCGCCCGGTCCGCACGCGCTGGCAGTGGCTCTCGTTCGACATTCCCGCGCGCCGCGATCTGCTCGCGCAAGTGGCGCTCGCCGTCCTCGACGTGGTGGCCGCCGGCCTCGCTTTGTGGGCGCTGCTGCCGCATGCGGACGTGAGCTTCGTAACCTTCATCACGGTCTACGCCGCGGCCATGCTGCTCGGCATGATTGGCCATACGCCGGGGGGCGTCGGCGTGTTCGAGGCGGCGATGGTGTTCACGCTGAACGGTAGCGTGCAAACGCATCATATGGTTGCCGCGTTACTCGCGTATCGTGCGATTTACTTCGGTGTCCCGTTGATCGTCGCGGCCGCGCTGCTCGCCGGTTTCGAGGGACGGGCGCTGAAAAGCCGACTGCCGTTTCAACACGCGGCCGCCGCCTCGAAGCTCGCGCCGCTGTTCCTGAGTCTCGTCACGTTCGTGGTGGGTGGCATGCTGGTGATTTCCAGCGCGACGCCCGCGTTCTGGCACCGCATCCGCATTCTGCGCGACGTGCTGCCGCTGTGGGTGCTCGAAAGTTCGCAGATGCTCTGCAGCGTGCTCGGGGTGCTGCTGCTGTTCGTCGCGCGTGGTTTGCTGCGGCGGCTGGACGCCGCGTGGTGGATGACGCTCATGCTGGCAGTGCTGAGTCTCGCGTTGTCGTTGACCAAAGGTCTTGCGTTCGTGGAAGCCGGCGTTCTCGGCATGCTGATCGTGCTGCTGCTGTCCACGCGCCAGCGTTTCAACCGTCATTCCTCGCTGTTCGCCGAGCGCTTTACCGCGGGCTGGCTGGTTTCGGTTGCGATGGTGCTGATGCTCGCCACGTGGGTCATGCTGTTTGCTTTTCGCGACGTGCCGTACACGCGCGACCTGTGGTGGCAATTCGCCTTCGACGAACGCGCGCCGCGTGCGCTGCGCGCGACGTTGGCCGCCAGCCTCTTTGCGGCGGTGTTCTCGTTCTGGCAGTTGCTGCGTCCCGCACCGGGCCGCTTCGTCAAGCCGGCGCCGGAAGATCTGCACGACGCGGCGCGAATCGTTCGCGCGCAGGAGCGTAGCGACGCCGGCCTCGCGCTGATGGGCGACAAGAGCTTCCTGTTCTCCGAGTCGCGGCAGGCTTTTCTGATGTACGCGAAATATGGCCGCACATGGGCCGCTTTGCACGATCCGGTGGGGCCGCGCGAAGAGTGGGCCGCTCTGATCAGCAAGTTCGTCGCGCTCGCGCATGCCCACGGCGGGCGCGCGGCGTTTTATCAGGTGCGCGCCAACGCGTTGCCGCTTTATCTCGACGCCGGTCTCACGCTGATGAAACTCGGTGAAGAAGCGCATGTCGTGCTCGACGACTTCGATCTGAAGGGCTCGCATCGCGCGCATCTTCGCTATGCGCTCAAGCGCGGCGAGCGTGATGGCTTCACCGTCGAAGTGATCGATCAGGCGCACGTGCCGGCGTCGCTCGAAACGCTGCGCGAGATTTCCGATGGCTGGCTCGACAGCCGCGACGCGCGCGAAAAGAGCTTCTCGGTCGCCGCATTCACGGACGAGTACCTCGCGGCGCAATCGGTGATGCTGGTGCGTCAGAACGGCGAGCCGGCCGCATTCGTCACCTTCATGACGACCGATATGAACACCGAAGCGACGGTCGGCGTGATGCGTCATGTAGCAAGCGCGTCGCCGTATGCAATGGAATATCTGTTCACGCAACTTGCGCTGCATCTGAAGCAGGCGGGCTTCCGCTCGCTCAGCCTCGGCATCGCGCCGCTGTCCGGCATGCAGCCCACGCCGCTCGCTTCGCGCTGGCACCGGTTCGCCGGCATCGTGTGGCGTTTCGGCGGCCGTTTCTATAATTTCCGCGGACTGCGCGCTTTCAAGAGCAAATTTCAGCCGCATTGGGAGCCGCGCTATCTCGCGGCGTCGGGTTCGGTGGGCGTGTTCTTCACGCTCGCGGACCTGTCATTGCTGGCGGGAGGCCGGCGTTCATGACATTGCATTCGTTCTTCCGGGCCGCCGTGGTGGCGGGCCTCGTGATTGGCGGCGCGCTTGCGCACGCCGCGACCACCACCGTGCCAGGCGGCCGTTATGGCGACGTGAAGGTCACGCAGCCGGAAGGTCCGTTGCGCGGCTTCGTGGTGCTGTACTCGCAAGCCAGCGGCTGGAGCGCGGCGGATCAGCAGAGCGCCGACGCGCTTGCGAAGGCCGGCGCGTTGACCGTCGGCGTCGACACCGCCCGCTATGCGGCCAATCTCGGTGCGAAGAAAGAAGCCTGCCATCAGCTGGTGGGTGATGCCGAAGCGTTGAGCCACCAGCTCGAACGGCAGTCGCAATCGAGCCACTATTTCGCGCCGATCGTCGTGGGTACCGGGCAGGGCGCGACGCTCGCCATGCACGTGCTCGAACAGGCACCCTCGAATACGATTGCCGGCGCGGTCGCGGTGGACGCCGAGCGCACGCTCGATCCGCGCTTCCAGCCGTGTCCGCCGGATCCGACGGTGATCCGCGACAAGGTGCCGGGTTTCGTCGAAAAAGTGGCTACGGGTAGCGCCGATCGCACGCGGCTCGTTGCGTTGGTCACGCCACATCTGCAAGCGGTGTCGACAAGCGATGACGATGTGTCCGATCTGCCGCTGATCGAATTGCCGGCCGCGCATCCGAACGGCCTGATGGCGATCGTGATATCCGGCGACGGCGGTTGGCGCGATCTCGACAAGACCATCGCCCAGGCTTTGCAGAAAGACGGCGTCTCCGTGATCGGCTGGGACAGCTTGCGCTATTTCTGGAGCGAGAAGCCGCCTGCGCAAACCAGCCGCGACCTCGCACGGGTGATGCAAACCTATGGCGCACGCTGGAACGCACAGCACGTCGCGCTCGTCGGCTATTCGTTTGGTGCGGACGTGATGCCGTTCGCCTATAACCGTCTGCCGCCCGCGTTGCGTGAGAAGGTATCGCTGATCGCGTTGCTCGGCTTCGCGCCGGACGCCGATTTTCAGATCCGCGTGGGCGGCTGGCTCGGCATGCCGGCAAGCGACAAGGCACTGAAAGTCCAGCCGGAATTGACCCGTGTGCCGCCCGCGATCGTGCAGTGCTTCTACGGCGAGAACGAAAAAGACACCTTGTGTCCGTCGCTGACGAAAACCGGCGTGGAAGTGATTCGCACCTCGGGCGATCACCACTTCGGTGGCGATTACAACTCGC
Organism: Paraburkholderia sp. RL17-383-BIF-A; assembly: GCF_046028015.1. Taxonomy (NCBI): domain Bacteria; kingdom Pseudomonadati; phylum Pseudomonadota; class Betaproteobacteria; order Burkholderiales; family Burkholderiaceae; genus Paraburkholderia; species Paraburkholderia sp. RL17-383-BIF-A. The sequence goes on from NZ_JARESR010000050.1 coordinate 35,816, forward strand.
TGGAACAGCGCATTCTCAGCGCCTTCAGGAAGCAGAGCAGCGCGCGCAACTGATTTGGCCGCGGCGCCCCGGCGTGCTGACGGCGGCACGCCGACGAATGCTCATTCGTCTGTTGAGAGCGCTATCGCACATAGGCCGGCCTCACCGGCATCTATGATCCTTACAAAGACCTGACCGTCAGGCTCATCAAGCGATAGCGCGCGACGAGCCTGCGTGGCCGGTTGCTGTCCGCGTCTTTGTCTTGTGAATTCTCCTACGATAATGCAGCACGCCGCCGGGTAGCTCAGTTGCCCGGTAGCGGGCTGCTGGCATGGCTGGCCGCCGCTCCGGCACGCTCGCGCGACCGGTTGGGCAACGCCGGTACTGTGCCCCATGCGTCGAGGCCGTGAATGCTGGATTCATTCTTCTTCGATACTGCCGCGCGTGAGCCGGATCGTCCCGCGCTATGGGTCGACCAGCGCTCGTATTCCTACGGCGAGGTTGCCTCGCGAGCCTGTGGGATCGCGGCCGCCTTGGGCCCGGTATTGCCAGCCGGCCGAGCGCGACGCTGCCTGTTGTTCGCCCATCGCAGCATAGATGCCTATGCGGGTTTGCTAGGAATCCTCAGGGCTGGTTGCGCTTACGTGCCGCTCAATCCCAACGTGCCGGTTGCACGTATTGCCGCGGTAATCGAGCAATCGGGCGCGTCCCTCATGCTGGTCGACCGGCGATGCGCCGCATTACTCGACGAAGTGGTGTCGCTGCTGGACGAGTCGCCGAAAATTCTCCTGCTCGACGACGTAAGCGAAGAAGTCAGAACAGTCTCCCAGGAATTCAGGGAGACATCCCCTCTCTGCGAGGCATCTGCCCGCTTCGCGCAGACGCGGCTATCTGACGGGCCAAACGAGGCCGAAGCGGCCACTCCTCGCGCGTTGCACGACCAGGCCTACGTTCTGTTCACGTCAGGCTCGACCGGCGCACCCAAGGGCGTACCGATTTCGCACGAGAATGCTTGCGCCTATGTGACGGGGCAACTGGAATTGTTCGAAAAGCTTCCCGAAGCGCGCTACGTGCAGTTATGCGAGCTTTCCTTCGATCCCTCGGTGCACGACATGTTCGTGTGCTGGGCGAACGGCGCATGCCTGTTTGTACCGAAGACGGTCGAGCCGATCTACAACGCGGCCTTCATCAAGGAACACGCAATCACGCATTGGAGCAGCGTACCTTCTGTCGCGGCTTTCATGCAGCAGTTCCGCAAACTGCAGCCGGACGAATTCCCCAGCCTGCGCGTGACGCTGTTCGGCGGTGAACCGCTGCAGCGTCAGCTGGTGCAAGCCTGGCGGCGCGCCGCGCCGAACAGCCGGGTTTTCAACATGTACGGGCCGACTGAAACGACGGTTGCGTGCACCACCTTCGAAGTCACTGCGGCATTTCTTGCCGATCCGCGCCACACGGTGATGCCGCTTGGCCGTGCGTTGCCGGGGATGGAGTTGTTGATCGTGGACGCCGCGCTCGAACCGGTCGCGCCGGGCGTCAGCGGTGAATTGCTGATTGGTGGTCCGCAGGTCGCGTCCGGGTATCTGTCGGCGGATGACCCCGGCAATCGCCGATTCATTTCGAACCTGTATGCGGGCCGCAGCGCGTCGCGCTGGTATCGGAGCGCTGACGCCGCGCGCGAGGTACCCGGTCAGGGAATCGTGTTTCAAGGCCGGCTGGATACGCAGATCAAGATTCGCGGCAACCGTATCGAGCTCGAAGAAGTCGAGCATGTCGTTCGATCATGCAGTCAGGCGGCGCTGTGCGCGGTCATCGCGTGGCCGGTCGACGAAGCGGGGCGCGCGGGTGCCCTGGTGGCGTTCGTGACGTGTGCGCAACGCGGTGCCGCGCAGATTCTGCAGGCATGCCGTGAGCGCTTGCCGGCGTATGCCGTACCACAACGGGTCGTGATGCTGGACACGTTGCCGCTGAATGTAAATGGCAAGGTCGACAAGAGGGCTCTCGCCGAGCACTGTGTGACCGGCGATGTGCTCACCTGAGCGCAGTGCGGCAACGTCTTCTTGTGCGCGCTCGATGGATGAGTGCCGCGGTGAAAAATTGAAGTATCGGGGAAATCAGAATGAAGACTCATGTGCGCCGCATTCTTCGCCAGACCGCCTGTCTCGCCGTATCGGTCGATACGCTCGGCGATCAGGATGGTCTCTACGCCGCCGGCTTGTCGTCGCTCGGCGCAGTCCGCGTGATGATGGCCATCGAGGACGAATTCGCCGTGGAGATTCCAGGCGCGCTGATCACGCACGAGATGTTTGAAAGCATCGATTCCCTCGCAAGCGTGATCGCGCTCATCGTGCCGGAGGAGTCGATTGCAACGCGAACCTGAAGTGGCGCTGCGTCGGCCGATCACGCCCGCTCAGCTCACCATGACACCCGTTACGTTCGGCGGCTGTTTCGGATGGCTGCACCGTCCGGCCGGCACGCAACCCGAGACGGGCGTCGTGCTGTGCAACCCGTTTGGCTATGAAGCACTGTGCACTTATCGAGGCTGGCGTGACCTCGCCGACAGGCTCGCCGCGCGCGGTATCGCGGTGCTGCGCTTCGACTATCCCGGCACGGGCGATTCGAGCGGCAACGAAGACGGCCCGCAACGCATGCGTGCGTGGCTCGACAGCATCGAAGCGGCAGCGCTGTGGCTGCGCGCCGAAACCGCGGTGACGCGCCTGAGTCTGTGCGGGCTGCGTTTTGGCGCGACGCTGGCGGCGCTGGCCGCCGAACAGATGGGCGGCGTCGACGATCTGGTGCTGCTCATGCCCGTCAGTTCGGGCAAGGGCTACATGCGTGAGCTGGAGCTTCAGCATCAGAGTTGGCTCAGTTCGCAGCAGGCGCTCGGACTCAGCCTCGGTGACGAGGCCGCCAACACGGTCGGCGCACACGGCTTCCGTTTGTATCCGGATACGCTCGAAGCGCTCGCCAAGGTGGATCTCGAACGGACTACGCAATCGCCCGCGCGGCGCGTGTTGCTGCAGGATCTGAATGAGAACGCGCGCCTGAAGCGCGTGGCCGCGCATTATCAGACGCTCGGTGCGTCAACCGATCTGCAATTTTTCGGCGAATACGGCAAGTTTCTGGTCAATCCCAGTTACAGCGAAACTCCGGATCAGGCGTTCGCGAGCGTGCTCGAATGGTTCGGTGCCGCCGCGCTCACGGGACCCGAGCCGCCCGTCGCGATGCTTGCGGGCGCAACGACCGCGCAGATCGATTTCGCGCATGGGCGTGAAACGCCGGTGGTGTTCGAGGGTGGCGGCTATGCGGGCGTGTTCTGTCAGCCGCGGCGAGCGTGTGAAGGTGCGCCGGCCGTATTGTTCGTCAATACCGGCGGCGTGCACCGTATCGGCGACGGCCGCTTCACGGTGCTGATGACGCGCTATCTGGCGGCCAAGGGCATCGCCTCGTTGCGCATGGACTTGAGCGGCCTCGGCGATAGTCAGCGTCGTGACGCCGCTCTGTCGCTCGATAAGGTTTACGCGCAATATGCGCTCGCGGATGCCAAAGCGGGTGTCGATTGGCTCGTGGCGGCGGGGTATCCGGAAACCGTGATGTTCGGCGTGTGCACAGGTGCCTACGTCAGCCTGCATACGGCGCAGGCGCACCCTGCAGTGGTGGGTTGCGCGGCCGTCAATCTGCCGTTTTTCACGTGGGACGGCGCGCAAACGCGGCCCGGCGCTCGCCATATGGCGGCGAGCGTCGTATACCGGCGCGCCATGCGCGATCCGCGTAAATGGCTACGTTTGTTGACCGGCCAGGCAAATGGCCGGACGATCGCGATCGAACTCGCTCGGCGTTTGGGCGCGCGCCTTTCCTCTCGCGTCGGTAAAGGGCTCGAGTGGGTGCTTGGCCAACGCACGCCGGGCGGCGTAGTGCGCAGACTCGTTCTCGACCTGGAGCGCAAGGGTGTGCAGACGTCATTGATCTATGGTTCGCTCGATGAAGGACTGGACGCACTCGAAATTCATTTCGGACCCCGTGGTAATCGCCTCGATAGGCTGAATAACATCGATGTGAAACTGATCGACAAGGTCGACCATGCGCTCTTTTCACAGTCCGCTCGCCACGTGGTGATGGCGCAGTTCGACCGGTTTCTGCGCGAGCGTATCTTGAATGCGCGGCGTCCAGCCGCCGTGCCGGATCACGGGTTGCGCGTCGCGCAGGCTCTCCGGCGTTGAGATCGACGGGTCCGGTTTGGGATAGCTGTGACGCTGTTCACTATCGCGCGTAAGCGCCGCGTCGGGCAGGGTTGTGCGCAATGCAGAGCGCTCAAAGCTGCGCGCATCGCAATCAACAGGGATTGACAAAGCGCCTCAAGTCAACGAAGATCGAACGCATGAACTGCCTCGACATCCGTATTGCGCTGATTATTAGCATCATTCATCGAATGGTGGGTTAGCGCGCGTCTGATAGCAGTGACACATAACCCGCCACACGAGGCGGGTTTTTTTATGTCCGCTGCAGCCTGCCTCCTGGTGAACTCTCTGCTGATTTGTTCTTGCTGCACAGGAGCGTGCCTTGTCGTTACACGAACTCAAACGGGCGGCCGAAGCCGCTGATAGCGTCGCGCTTCG
>NZ_JARESR010000051.1:0-39280 GCF_046028015.1 Paraburkholderia sp. RL17-383-BIF-A
CGCACAGGGGCAACGCTAATACACCACCAACAAATCAAGGAAAGGCCAACACCCCGTCGAGAACAAGTAGATGCCGCCCCGCACAGGGGCAACGCATAGAGCACCGCGAACTCAAGAAAAAGGCCAAAACCTTAAAAGAACAACAACCAAAACCGCGCCCCTCCGGCACCCCCACTGCCCCTGCGGTAGAATTCAACCCTCCGTCCGGCGTCACCCACGACGCCCCTCTCCCCGAAGGTCATCGTCGATGCAAATTCAGATTCACAAGGAAGTCGATGCGCGCGGGCTGATGTGCCCGCTGCCCATTTTGCGCGCCAAGAAGGCGCTCGCCGACATGGAAAGCGGCCAGATTCTCAAGGTGCTGGCCACCGATCCCGGTTCGCAGCGCGATTTCGCCGCGTTCGCGAAGCAAACCGGCAATGAAATCGTCGAAAGCTCGGCGCAGGACAAGGTTTTCACTTTCCTGATGAAACGCCGCTGAAACCGGCGCACCGGCGTTCATGCCGGCCCAGTCTGCCGCCCAGAAAACAAAAAAGGCGCTGTGCCCGCGAAAGCGGGGCACAGCGCCTTTTTACTTAGCTTCGACGCCTAACGAACGCCTGCTGGAAGAAAGCCGTTCAACCTTCCAGCACCGGCGAACGCGTGCGCAGATATTCTTCGAAATCCGCAGCCACTTCCGGGTGACGCAAGGCGAATTCGACCGTCGCCTTCAGATAACCCAGCTTGCTGCCGCAGTCGAAACGCGTGCCGTGATACTTGTACGCCAGCACCTGTTCGTCGGCGAGGAGCGACTGAATTGCGTCCGTCAGCTGCAATTCGCCGCCTGCACCCGGCTTCAACGCACGCAGATGTTCGAAGATGCGCGGCTTGAGCACGTAGCGGCCCACCACGCCGAGATTCGACGGCGCCACGTTCGGCTCCGGCTTCTCGACGATGCCCGACATCTTGATGATCGAATCTTCCCATTCCTTGCCGTCGACAATGCCGTACGACTTGGTTTCCTGCGCCGGGATCTCTTCCACGCCGATCACCGAGCTGTGATAGTGGTCGAACACCTCGATCATCTGCGCCATGACAGGCGGCGTTCCGTACAGCAAGTCGTCCGCGAGAATCACGGCAAACGGGTTGTCGCCCACCAGCTTCTCGGCGCACAGCACCGCGTGGCCGAGGCCGAGCGCCTCCGGCTGACGCACGTAGAAGCAATCCACGTGGCTCGGCTTGATGCTGCGCACGAGCTCCAGCAGCTTGTCCTTGCCGCGAGCCTCGAGTTCGGCCTCGATCTCATACGACTTGTCGAAATGGTCCTCGATCGCGCGCTTGCTGCGGCCGGTGACGAAGATCATTTCGGTGATGCCGGCCGCCATCGCCTCTTCGACCGCGTACTGGATCAGTGGCTTGTCGACGATCGGCAGCATCTCTTTCGGGCTCGCCTTCGTGGCAGGGAGGAACCGGGTGCCAAGACCTGCTACCGGAAAAACCGCCTTTGTAACTTTTAGCATGTGATTACCCTGAATCCTCTGGATTAGCTATCGGTCCTTGCCCGCCTCTTAGGGGGCGGGCATGGAGCGTCGATCAGACCGGCAAGCGCGCCAATTGGGCTTTCAGCTTGCCCACTGTGGCTTCGAATTCTGCCAGTCTTTTCTGCTCCTGCTCAACGACTGCCGGCGGCGCCTTTGCAACGAAACTCTCATTCTGCAATTTGCCGTTGCACTTGACGATTTCCGTGCTCAACCGCGCAATCTCCTTCGACAACCGCTCGCGCTCGACTGCCACATCGATTTCCACCTTCAGCACGAGCTTGTCATTCCCTACGATAGCAATTGGCGCGCCATCTGCCTGCGCATCCAGCGTTGCCTCGTCGGCAATGATTTGCACCTCCGACAAACGGGCCAGTGCCTGTGCGTACGGAGCAAAGGTGCGCAAGCGCTCCGCGTTGCCGGTAGCGAGCAACGGCACCTTCACCGCCGGCGACAGATTCATTTCGCCGCGCAGATTCCGGCACGCATCGATCACTGCTTTCAGGTCGGCCGCCCACTGCTCGGCGTCTTCATCGATCTTCGACGGTTCGGCAACGGGGTAAGGCTGCACCATGATGGACGCTTCGCCCTCGGCTTTGCCCTCGGGGTAACGTCCGGCCAACGGCGCCACTTTTTGCCACAGCGCCTCGGTGATAAACGGAATCACCGGATGCGCGAGGCGCAGCACCGTCTCGAGCACGCGCAGCAGCGTGCGGCGTGTTGCGCGCTGCTGGTTCGGTTGACCCGTCTGGATCTGAACCTTGGCGAGTTCGAGATACCAGTCACAGTATTCGTCCCATACGAACTTGTATAGGGCGTTGGCCACATTGTCAAAACGATAGTCGGCGAAACCCTTGGCGATTTCCGCTTCCACCCGTTGCAGGCGCGAGACGATCCAGCGGTCGGCCGACGAGAAATTCAGGTGCCCGTCCGGGCCGCATTCACCGCATTGTTCCGGCTTGCCGAAGCCGCAATCGTGGCCTTCGCAGTTCATCAGCACGAAACGGGTGGCATTCCACAGCTTGTTGCAGAAGTTGCGATAGCCTTCGCAGCGCGCGAGATCGAAGTTGACGTTGCGCCCGAGAGTGGCCATGGAGGCCATCGTGAAGCGTAGCGCGTCGGTGCCGAACGCCGGGATGCCGTCGGGGAATTCCTTACGGGTCTTCTTTTCGATCGACGCGGCCTGCTTCGGGTTCATCAGGCCGGTGGTGCGCTTGGCGACCAGCGCGTCGAGGTCGATACCGTCGACGATATCGATCGGGTCGAGCGTATTGCCCTTGCTCTTCGACATTTTCTGGCCTTCGGCGTCGCGCACGAGACCGTGCACATACACCGTGTCGAACGGCACCTTGCCGGTGAAGTGCGTGGTCATCATGACCATGCGCGCCACCCAGAAAAAGATGATGTCGAAGCCGGTGACCAGCACCGACGACGGCAGGAAGTGCTTGAGTTCCTGCGTTTCATTCGGCCAACCGAGCGACGAGAACGGCACCAGAGCAGACGAGAACCACGTGTCGAGCACGTCTTCGTCGCGTTTGAGGGCGCCCGTGTAGCCGGCTGCCGCAGCCTTGGCGCGCGCGTCTTCTTCGGTCTTCGCCACGAAGATTTCGCCGTTTTCGCCGTACCACGCCGGGATCTGGTGGCCCCACCAGAGCTGGCGCGAGATGCACCAGTCCTGAATGTTTTCGAGCCACTGGTAGTAAGTGGTGGTCCAGTTTTCCGGCACGAATTTGATTTCGCCGCTGCGCACCACGTCGAGCGCCGTTTCCGCGATCGATTTGCCGGGATTGAAGGTGCCTTCCGGCGCCGGCTTGCTCATGGCGACGAACCATTGGTCCGTCAGCATCGGCTCGATCACGACGCCCGTGCGGTCGCCGCGCGGCACCATCAGCTTGTGCGGCTTGACCGATTCGAGCGCGCCGAGCGCTTCGAGGTCGGCCACCACCTGCTTGCGGGCTTCGAAGCGGTCGAGGCCGCGGTATTTTTCCGGCGCGTTGTCGTTGATCTTCGCGTCGAGCGTGAGGATTTCGATTTGCGGCAGCTTGTGGCGCAGGCCGACCTGGTAGTCGTTGAAATCGTGCGCGGGCGTGACTTTGACGACGCCGGTGCCGAATTCGCGGTCGACATAATCATCCGCGATGATCGGCACTTCGCGGCCCGACAGCGGCAGCGTGACCGTCTTGCCGATCAGCTGCGCGTAGCGCTCGTCTTCCGGGTGGACCATCACGGCGGTGTCGCCGAGCATGGTTTCCGGGCGCGTGGTGGCGACCGTCAGATGGCCCGAGCCGTCCGTGAGCGGGTACTGGATGTGCCAGAGCGAGCCGTTTTCTTCCTCGCTGACCACTTCGAGGTCGGAGACGGCGGTGAGCAGCACCGGGTCCCAGTTCACGAGGCGCTTGCCGCGATAGATCAGGCCTTGTTCATACAGGCGGACGAACACGTCGCGCACGGCGGCCGACATCTTGTCGTCCATCGTGAAGTATTCGCGCGTCCAGTCGATCGAGGCGCCCAGACGCCGCACCTGGTTCGTGATGGTCGAGCCGGATTGCTGCTTCCATTCCCACACGCGTTCGACGAACTTTTCGCGGCCGAGGTCGTGGCGCGAGACGCCTTGCGCGTCCAGTTGCCGTTCGACGACGATCTGCGTGGCGATACCCGCGTGGTCCGTGCCCGGCACCCACAGGGTGTTTTCGCCGAGCATGCGGTGGTAGCGGGTGAGGCCGTCCATGATCGTCTGGTTGAACGCGTGGCCCATGTGGAGGGTGCCCGTGACGTTCGGCGGCGGCAGCTGGATCGAGAAATCCTTTTTGTTCGGCTCGAAGGAGGGCGCCGCGTAGGCGCGCTTTTCCCATTCAGGGCCCCAGTGGGCTTCGATGGTATGGGGCTCGAAGCTCTTGGCAAGCGTGGAGGTGGTGTCGCTCGGGGTCTCGCTCATTGTGTCGGGTCGGCTGGTGAATGCAAAGAATGCTCGATTATAAGCGGCGCTCCGCGGCCAGGGATTTTTGCTGTTCTGAGACGCCGCTCGCGCGTGCGTCGGCGGCTTCGGCCTTTTTCGGGTCGTGCTCGGGCCGCTGGCCTCTCGGGACTGTCGCGGACGGGCATTCGCGGCATGGCAGCTGCCGCCGCGCAAGCCGGAGCCGTCCGCGAAGACCGACATCGGGGTCGATACACCCAGGTACGACATCTCCGGACTTCGGCCATGCTGCAATGGGCCCGACAGCACGGCGCCTCTCCCATGTTTGCTGTCATTCTTTCCTTCATACGGAGTCTGGAAAAATGACGATATCCCCAGCAAGCGGTCGGACTTCTCCCGTCCGGGACGATTTTTCCAGGCAGAACAGAGAGACTGAAAAGCCCAAGCCGGCAGACCATGCGCCGCCGGATCCGACTCTCGCGCGACCGATAGCTGCGCTGGCGGCCGCGAAGCAGAGCGAAGCCCGTGCCCCTCGGCCGCGGTTTTCCACGTTAGCCGCTTTATCGTCGCGCCAGACATCCGGCGAGGCGCTCCCGGCGCATGTCGCACGATCGGGCCACGCGACGGGGAGAGGCGACACGCTGGAGGTGCCATCGGGTCAAAGCCGTTCCCCGAGGGCTGTATCCGCTCACGCCGGTGCCGTGGCAGGACGGGTTCCCCACGGCCTGAACTGCACGCTTCCCGCTGCGGCCGCCGACCCGCAGCCGGCCACGCCAACCCGTCGCGCGTTGCCCAATGCGAGTCTGGAGGAGTTCAAGGCACTCAACACGAACTTCGACACGCTAGATGGCGAAGCTCACCGCAGCAGCGAGGCGAACTCCCGAATTGCGCAAAAAATTGAAGCCGGTATCCAGCAGGAAATGACCGGATATCCGCCTCAGGTGATCCAGCTCCAGGAAAGACAAACGCACCTGCAAGGGATGCTGGCCGAGCTGCCGGATAGCGAACGTCAATTCTATAGTGGCGTTCTTGCGACGTTGGGCGTGGCCTATCAGCTTGAAACCGATCAGGACAAACGCTACGCGATCAATGAGAAATTGACTGGCCTCGAGAACGCCGTTCGTGAGGGAGTCAGCCGGGTTCGCAACGATCCTGTCGAGCGGGTGCTGGGCCAATTCAACCCGCCCATGGGCGAGGCTTATCTGAACAAGGAAGACAGGGAGCGTGTCGGCCACCTTGCGACATTGCGCGAAGCATTCCTCGGGGCTGCGGACGCCGGCGAACGGGAGGACCTGTTCGCCGAAGCCAGCGACCTCAAAAGCAAACTGCAGGGGCGAATCTCGGTCGAAATCGGCAAACGCCAGCGCGTGGAAAACGCCCGTTGGAAAGAGGCCAACGGCGAAGTAGACCGCATTCTGCAGGAAGCACAGGCGCAGACCGATCCCGCCAGGCGCTACGAACTGATTGGCCGTCAACTTTTTCAGATCAACCCCGGCCAGGACGAGTTGAAGGATAAAGTCGTTCTGGCCTTTACCCAGCGCATGCACGACTCGCCGCAATGGCGGGACACGCTGGACATCTGGCACGATCAGGTCAGCGGCCCACTCAATGCGCATTCAGTCGGCGCGGCCAAACGATATACGGATATTCTCGGCGACCTGCCGCCGGTGAGCGCCGACTACGTGCGCGATCTCAGCGACCGGTACAACGCCGTCCTCAAGGACGTCACTTATAAAGACTATTCGATCACACCTGCGGCGCGCGCGGAAAAGACGGCCGGGCAAGTTCTGGAAGGCGTCGAGCGTGTGCTTCTCGGACTGACGCCTTTAGCGCCGCTGGCGGATCTCCAGCCTTCCACCCTGCCGGACAATGTCCGCATGGGGCTCGATTACGGTTCGGCGTTGCTGGGCTTGCTGGGAGGAGAAGGCTGGGGGATCGCCCGAGAAATCGGTCTTTCAGGTAAAGCGCTTTCCGCAGCGGCGCGGGATGCCGAGGCGGTCAATATGGCGGGAGAAGGAGGCGCCTCAGCAGGCAAAGGTCTGGTTCAGGCCGCGGGCGAGGGCATTCTCGAGGGGCGACAGGCAGAACAGTCCTTGAGTCGCGACGCGCAGGCAGCGGAAAAAGCGTTGCGGGAGCAGACCGTTGCCGAGGCGGGTCCTGCGGTGGATCCGATCAGCCTACTTGCGCGTCAGAGCGTGGGGGACAGCCCTTATGGATCAATGGCGAGCTATGCCGATCCTGGCGTCTCGTTGAAAGATCTCCGTCCGGGCTCGACCCCGGGGATCCTCGTGGATGCCAAAGGTGACCGGTATATCGAACTGGGCGGAGCGGCCTATCACGTCCGCTTTGACCGGGACACCGAAAGCTGGCGGGTGTTTAGCAAAGGAGCGGATTTGAAACCGCAATACCCCGTTCGCCTGAATGAGACATCGCACCAATGGGAGCTTGATGGTGAGGTAGGACTGAGGGGCGGAGCCCCGGGGAAAAAAATGAGCCCTGAAGTCCGGCAGGAACTCATCAGACTGTTGAAGGAAAAAGAGTTATCGATCGGCCAGATAGCAAAGAGATTCGGAATATCTGATTCAACAGTGAGAAGACTTGCGGATAACGAGAAAATCACCGGGGTTCGGGCCGTCTACAAGCCTAAAGTACCTGTCACAGATGAAATGCGACGAGAGGTTATCAAGCTGCTGAGAGAAGGCCAGTTGTTACAGGTCCAGATAGCCAATCAACTGGGAATTTCGGAAATGACTGTCAGCAGGATTGCTGCGGTTGCCGGCATCAGGTCAATAGCCAGACGCGCGTTTCCTCAACGGGCAATCACGCCGGAACTTCGACTGAAAGCCATTCAACTATTAGAGAAGGGCGAGCTGTCCCATAGACAAATAGCACGCGAATTGGGGATCTCCCTTTTTACAGTGAACAATATCGCGAAGAAGCAGAATATCCCGCTTACCGCCGCGGCCTCCCTGCGCAATCTGAAAACGTCACCGGGAGACCGTGAGAAGATCATCGAGCGACTCAAGGAGGGAATGACGAGCCGGGAAATAGTCGCGCAGACCGGTGCATCTCAATCGAACGTGTCGTTGATTGCCAGGCGGGCGGGCCTGGCTCCTCCGCTGCCGAAGGGCGTTACGCCCGAGCAGATCGACCAGATATTCGCACTGAACGACCAAGGGAAAAACACCGGCGAAATCGCCGGTGCAGTCAAGTTATCGAAGGGTAAGGTCAGAGACGTTCTTGCGAATTACAACGCCAATACCTACAAAAGGTCGTGGTGGGATACGACGCCGGAAAACCGCACAGCGGCGATCCAGCAACTGGACGAGGGCAAAACGTCCAGAGTAGTTGCCCGGGACCTGAATCTTCCACTTGAAACGGTACGGGGGGTGGCCAATGAGCACCGGATGGCAAGGGATTCGCTGGCGAGCGAACTTCTAGCCAAAGGCAAATCTCCTGAAGAGGTGGCTGACTCCCTGGACATGCATCCGGAATATGTGAGGCGCCTGACGCACGGCGGACCCGAGAGTACACACGACCTACATTTCACGTCGAAAGACCGGGATGCGGCAATGGACATGTTCGAAAAGGGTTATGACAAAGAAGACGTTGCCAGAAAACTCGGCATCTCCCCATGGAAGGCCCGCAGTCTTGTGAAGGAATTTCAGACGCAAAGCATGCACTCTGTCACGTCCGAGCAACTCGACGATATCGCGCGGATACTCAGCAACGTGAACTACAGCTTGTCGACTGGCGATTTCGCCCAGGCAACCGCCTTGCCCGAGAGCACGATCGCGCTCGTCGAGCAGGAATATGCGGGTGGCTTCATAGCGCCCTCGCGGTCGCCTCAACCGGGCACGTCCTCTGCCATGTCGCCAGGTGCCATAGACCATTACGAATGGATTCCTCCGCTCTCGCCGGAGCAGGAAATCGAGGCAGTTCGTGCAATGAATGAAGGCGATAGTCTCGAGGACGTGGCTGCGCAACTCAAGCAACCTTACGCGGCGATTGAGCGGTTGCACGAGGGGGATCTGCCCCTCCTCGCGCCGCAGGACGAAGCCATTGACGCCTCCCCGGCAGCACTGGCTCGTCCGGCCACGACTGCGTTCAGCGAAGCGGATCGAAGTGAGATTCGAATTCTGGCGCAGAGGAGCGGCGTGAGCGCGTCATTCATTGCCAATCTGATTGGCGCACCCGTGGAAGACGTCCAGACAATATTGGACTCGACTCCCTGAGCACTCCGACATCAAATGAGAAAGCGCTTGCCAGGTGTCGGGCGCTTTCTCATGGCGGGGCCGCGCAGCGGCGCGCCCGAACACGCATGGACAAACGCGCCGCGGCGACAAAAAAGCCATTCCTCCCGGGGGCATATAATGTCGAACGATCTGCCGCCCCTCCAGAAAAATGCCCGACCTGCTAGCCAATCTAAACCCCGAACAACACGCCGCCGTCACGCTCCCTAACGAGCCGGCGCTCATTCTCGCCGGCGCGGGCAGCGGCAAGACCCGCGTGCTCATCACGCGTATTGCGTGGCTGATCCAGCACGGGCTGGCGTCGCCCGCCACGATTCTGGCGGTGACCTTCACCAACAAGGCGGCCCGCGAAATGATGTCGCGTCTGTCGGCGCTCCTGCCGATCGACACGCGCGGCATGTGGATCGGCACCTTCCACGGTCTGTGCAACCGCATGCTGCGCGCGCATCATCGCGACGCGGGCCTGCCGGCCACTTTTCAGATTCTCGATACCGCGGACCAGCTCTCCGCGATCAAGCGTTTGATGAAGGGCCTCAACATCGACGATGAAAAGTATCCGGCGAAAAATCTCCAGTACTTCATCAACAACGCGAAGGAACAAGGGCTGCGGCCGAAAGACGTCGATGCCACCGACAACTTCAACCGCAAATTCGTCGAACTCTACGAGGCCTACGACCAGCAGTGCCAGCGCGAAGGCGTCGTCGACTTTCCTGAACTGCTGCTGCGCTGCCATGAACTGCTCGCGCACAATCCGCCGCTGCGCGCCCACTACCAGGCGCGCTTCAGGCACATTCTGGTCGACGAGTTCCAGGACACCAACAAGCTGCAATACGCGTGGCTCAAGCTGCTGGCGGGCCAGACCAACTCGATCTTCGCGGTCGGCGACGACGACCAGTCGATCTACGCCTTCCGCGGCGCGAACGTCGGCAACATGCGCGACTTCGAACACGAGTTCAACGTGCGCCACCTGATCAAGCTCGAGCAGAACTACCGCTCGCACGGCCATATTCTCGACGCCGCCAATCAGCTCATCGCCAACAACTCGCGGCGGTTGGGCAAGAATCTGCGTACTGACGCGGGTCACGGCGAACCGGTGCGCGTGTATGAATCCGCGACCGATACGCAGGAAGCCGGCTGGATCGTCGAGGAAATCAAGGCGCTGATCAGCACCGGCACGTCGCGCAGCGAGATCGCGATCCTGTACCGCAGCAACGCCCAGTCGCGCACGATCGAGCACACGCTGGTCAACGCGGGTATCGCCTACCGCGTGTACGGCGGCTTGCGCTTTTTCGAGCGTCAGGAAGTCAAGCACGCGCTCGCCTATCTGCGCCTGATCGACAATCCGAACGACGACACCGCGTTCGCGCGCGTCGTCAATTTCCCGACACGCGGCATCGGCGCGCGGTCGATCGAACAGCTCGCGGACGCGGCGCGTCTGTACAACTGCTCGATGGCCGCGGCGATTCCGTATGTGGCGGGCAAGGCGGGTTCGAGTCTCGCGGGCTTCGCCAATCTGGTCGGCAAGATGCGCGCGGAAACGCAGCAGATGAGCCTGCCGGAAACCGTCGAGTACGTGGTTCGCACAAGTGGTCTATCGGAGTTCTATCAGAACGAACGCGAAGGCCAGGACCGGCTGGAAAACTTGCAGGAACTGGTCAACGCGGCCGCGGCGTTCGTCAGCGAAGAGGGCTACGGCATGGACACGCCGGCGCGCTCCATTCCGCTGCGCCCCGGCGCGACCGCCGCCCCCGAACTGGTGGTTGCCACGGACGACCCGAATACCGTCGTGCTGGACGCACCCGGCATCGCCGATCCGGCGCAAAACCCGGACACCATGACGCCGCTCGCCGGTTTTCTGTCGCACGCGTCGCTCGAAGCGGGCGACAACCAGGCGCAAGCCGGCCAGGAAGCCGTGCAACTCATGACAGTGCACGCGGCCAAGGGCCTCGAGTTCACGGCGGTGTTCATCACCGGTCTCGAAGAAGGGCTGTTCCCGCACGAGAACAGCGCGATGGAATCGGACGGGCTGGAAGAAGAGCGCCGCCTGATGTACGTCGCGATTACGCGGGCGAAGGAGCGCTTGTATCTGTCGTTCGCGCAAAGCCGCATGCTGCACGGCCAGACCCGTTACAACATCCGCTCGCGCTTCTTCGACGAACTGCCGCAGGAAACGCTCAAGTGGCTCACGCCGAAGGTCGAGGCGGGCGCGCGCTGGGGCGGCCGTTCGGACAACGCGGGTTATGGGCGTGACTGGTTCGCGCGGCCGGGTTATACGGGACCGGCATCGTCGACACCCGCGCAGTTGCCTGCGTTCGCGAACGAACAGCGTGCGGCGGAAACGGGTTTCCGGGTCGGCCAGCAGGTGTTCCACACCAAGTTCGGCGAAGGCACGATTACTGCGCTCGAAGGCGGCGGCACCGACGCGAAGGCGCAAGTCAAATTCAAACGGCACGGCGAGAAGTGGCTGGCACTCGCCGTCGCCAAATTGCAGGCGGTGGAATGAGCGGGGCGGGCATGGGCACGCCGGAGATGAGCGGGGCCGGCGCAGCAGCGACTGACGCAGGCGCGACCGGCACACGATTGACCGGCGCGGGAGCGGCTGATGCAGGCACGATGGCCGCGCGCGCGTCCGCGATCGACCCGAGCCTCGGCGGCGCTTTAGTTTCGCATCGGCCGCTCGGGATTCTGGCGGCTTTGCCGCAAGAACTCGGCGATCTGCTCGAAGCAATGCGCGCCGAGGCCGGCGTGCGCACCATCACGCACGGTCAGCGCGACTATCACCTGGGCACCGTGCACGGTGCGCCATGCGTGGTCACGCTGGCGCGCGTCGGCAAGGTTGCGGCGGCGGCCACGGTCAGCGCCCTGATCCATGCGTTCGACGTCGAAGCCATCGTGTTCACCGGCGTGGCCGGCGGCGTCGGGGCCGAGGTGCGGGTGGGCGATATCGTCGTCGCCGACACGCTGCTTCAGCACGATCTCGACGCGTCGCCGTTGTTTCCGCGTTTCGAAGTGCCGTTGCTGGGCGTCTCGCATTTCAACGCCGACGCGGCGCTCGCCGCGCAACTCGCCGCGGCCTGCGAATGCTTCGTCGCGGAAGAGGGCGCGGCCTCGGCGGCGCGTTTCGGCACGCACGAGCCGCGCGTGCATCGCGGTCTCATCATCAGCGGCGATCAGTTCGTGGCGAGCGCAGCGGGCGTTCGGGCTTTGCGCGAGGCGCTGCCGAACGCGCTCGCCGTGGAGATGGAAGGCGCGGCAATCGCGCAGGTCTGTCACGAATACGGCGTGCCGTGCGCGGTAGTCCGCACGATCTCGGATACCGCCGACGATCATGCGCCGGCGTCTTTCGTGTCGTTTCTCACGGAGATCGCCGGGACATATTCGAACGCGATTCTGACGCGGTTTCTACAGGCGCGGATTTCAGAGGGCTGATGATCGGCGTCGAACGCGTATTGGCGCTGCCGACTCCAACGGCGGGCATCGACCCACCGCGCCCACCGCGCACGTTCCCGGCTATTTAACCCCGGCGTCGTCCAGTGCTTCGCGCACCTGCTGCAATGCCGACGGATCTTCAATGGTCGGCAAGTCGCCTGGCTCGCGGCCTTCGGCGAGCGCCGCAATCGCGCGGCGCAGCAGCTTGCCGGAACGCGTCTTCGGCAGCATCGACACCACCACGACCCGCGTCGGCCGCGCAATTGCGCCGAGCTGGCGGTCCACCGTCGCCATCAGCTCGGTTTCCAGCTTGCTGCGCTTCCTGGCGTCCGCGTAAGCCTGCGCGTCGCGCAGCACCACGAAGGCCATCGCCGCCTGGCCTTTTAACGCGTCAGTCACGCCGACCACCGCGACTTCCGCGACGGCCGCGTGGCTCGACAACGCCTCCTCGATCTCACGCGTGCCAAGCCGATGGCCGGCGACGTTGATCACGTCGTCGGTGCGGCCGAGGATCGTCACGTAACCGTCTTCGTCCTGCACGCCCCAGTCGAACGTTGAATAAACCTGCTGGTTCGGAACACTCGACCAATACGTGCTGACGAAGCGCCGGTCGTCGCCCCACACCGTCGACATGCAGCCCGGCGGCAGCGGATAGGCCAGCGTGAGCACGCCCTTTTCGCCAGGCGGGCAAGGCTCGCCGGTCAACTCATTGCGCAAGGTCAGATTGAAACCCGCCGACGGCACGCCGGGCGAGCCGAGCTTGGTGGGCAGCGCTTCGACACCGCGCGGAATGGCGAGCATCGGCCAGCCGGTCTCGGTCTGCCAGTAGTTATCGATCACCGGCTTGCCGAGCGCGTCGGAGATCCATGCGGCGGTCGGTTCGTCGAGCGGTTCGCCGGCGAGGAACAACGTGCGCAGGCTAGACAGATCGGCCTTCTTCAGGAACGCCGGGTCCTGCTTTTTCAGCACCCGCAAGGCGGTCGGCGCGGTGAACATCAGATTGATCTTGTGATGCTCGACGAGGCGCCACCAGATGCCGCCGTCCGGACGAATCGGCGTGCCTTCGTACATCACCGTGGTGAGGCCCGCGATCAGCGGCGCGTAGACGATGTAGCTATGGCCGACCACCCAGCCCACGTCCGACGCGGTGAACATCGTGTCGCCCGGCTTGCCCTGGAAGATATGCTCCATCGACGCCGCCAGCGCGACCGCATAGCCGCCAACGTCGCGTTGCACGCCCTTCGGCTTGCCGGTCGTGCCCGACGTGTACAGCACATAGGAAGGCTCATTCGATTCGAGCCACTCGCACGGCACGTGGGCATCGAAGAACTTTTCGCGCAGCGGCTCGTAGGCGACCAGGTAGCTGGCGTTCAGGCGCTCGGGCGCTAGCTGCCGGTCGATCAGCAAGACGCGCGGCGTCTTGTGGTTCGCGCGTGCGAGCGCTTCGTCCATCAGCGGCGTGTAGTCGATCACCTTGCCGCCGCGTGCGCCCGCGTCGGCGGTGACGATCAGCACGGGCTTCGCGTCGTCGATGCGGGCCGCGAGGTTGGGCGCCGCGAAGCCGCCGAACACCACCGAATGAATCGCGCCGAGCCGCGCGCAGGCGAGCATCGCGAACAGCGCCTCGGGGATCATCGGCAGATAGAGCAGGACCACGTCGCCGCGCTTGACGCCGAGCGAGCGCATGACGGCGGCCATCCGGTTAATCTCGGCGTACAACTCGGCGTAGGTGTAGCGCCGCTCGATGCCGGTTTCCGTCGAGACATAGACCAGCGCGTTCTGCTGCGCGTGCTCGACCAGATGCCGGTCCACCGCGTTATGACACAGATTCGTACGACCGCCGACGAACCAGCGCGCGAACGGCGGATTCGACCGGTCGAGCACCGTATCGAACGGCGTCTGCCAATGGATGCGCCGCGCTTCTTCGCGCCAGAATGCTTCGGGATGCTCGATCGAACGGCGGTGGAAGTCGCGGTAGCTGGTCATCTGCGGCGATCCTTCTGCTGCGTGAGTGAATGCATGTCGGCGCGCGTCGCCGTGCGGCGCTGCGCTGCGCGAGGACAAGGCGGTTATCCGCTCAAGCATAGAGCAGGGGTGGCTCGGCGGACAACGCGGGTTCACCATGAGCGATGCGGTGCGCTGTCGGGCGTGGCAAGGGGCCGCGTGCCTGGCATGGCGCAGTCCCTGAGTTCACGCCAGGATAAAGACAAAGAAAAAGGCGCCGAAGCGCCTTTTCTCATCAGACCCGAGGTCGGACTGTCTTCATGCCCTCGCGCGCTTGCCTTCCACATCCGGCAGAAACACCGTCAGCACGCCGATCAACGGCAGGAACGAGCAGACCTTGTAGACATACGTGATGCTGGTGGCATCGGCCAGTTGCCCGAGCACGGCCGCGCCGATCCCGCCCATGCCGAACGCGAAACCGAAAAACAGGCCCGCCACCATGCCCACCTTGCCGGGGATCAACTCCTGCGCATACACGAGGATCGCCGAGAACGCTGAAGCCAGCACCACGCCGATGATTACCGTCAGCACGCCGGTCCAGAACAGATTGGCGTAGGGCAGCAGCAGCGTGAACGGCGCCACGCCGAGAATCGAGACCCAGATCACATACTTGCGGCCGATCCGGTCGCCGACCGGTCCACCGATCACCGTGCCCGCCGCCACTGCCGCAAGGAACACGAACAGATGGACCTGCGCGGCCTGCACAGGCAGATGGAATTTGTCGATCAGATAGAAGGTGAAGTAGCTGTTGATGCTAGCGAGATAGAAGTACTTCGAGAACACCAGCAGAATCAGCACGCCCATTGCGAACATGACCTTGTTGCGCGAGAGCGTGGCATGACCGGCCGCGCCGCGCGCTTTCTTCACCGACGGATGCTGCTTGTACCAGCGACCGATCTGCGTCAGCACGACGATCGCGACGAGCGCCGCCACCGAAAACCACGCAATGCTGCGCTGGCCGTGCGGAATCACGATCAACGCGGCGAGCAGCGGCCCGAGCGACGAACCCGCGTTGCCGCCCACCTGGAACAGCGACTGCGCAAGTCCGTGACGGCCGCCCGACGCCATGCGCGCCACCCGCGACGATTCCGGATGGAACACCGACGAGCCGCAGCCGACCAGCGCCGCCGCGACCAGCAGCACGCCGAAATTGGGCGCGACCGACATCAACAGTAGCCCGGCGAGCGTGAAGCCCATGCCGACGGGCAGCGAATACGGCTTCGGATGCTTGTCCGTATAAATGCCGACGAGCGGTTGCAGCAGCGACGCGGTGATCTGGTAGGTCAGCGTGATCAGGCCGATCTGTCCGAACGACAACGAGAAGTTGTCTTTCAGCATCGGGTAGATCGCGAGGATCAACGACTGGATCATGTCGTTGAGCAGATGCGAAAAGCTGATTGCGCCGAGCACGGAGTAGACCGTGCGTTGGACCTTGACGGCCGGCTGCGCAGCGGTGGTGGTGGCGGTTCCGGCGCTGGCTGGTGCGCCGGCGAGGGCGCTTTTATCGAGGCTCGTTTCCATACGCTAGATGAGAGAGGAGAAAGAGTGATCTGACGCCGCCGATGTGGTTCAAACACCGTTTTCAGCGCTGCGGCATTTCGACGCGGTTTTTTGCGAGGTCAGCTATTTGTCGCAGTTTAATGTGGCCTGAGCGAATTGTAAGGACAAGTTTTGTCGCGAATCGGACATGCGATGTTGATGAGGGCCGGCGTGAGGGCGTCGGAATCGCGCGCCGCGCGCACCCCGGCGGTGCAAAAACAATTGTGTCGGCCTGACCACGCGCGCGGTCTCTCGTCTGATAAATGCCGCCCCGGCGATTTTTGGCCATGTATAAAACCGATCGCGGGCGCGCGGCTTACGAGGCGGCGCGTCGAGGACCGGGCGACATACGATCGGCATTTCGCGAGCGACGCTAAAGATCGCAGACGTTTATGCCGTTGACCCGGAGAGATGAGCAGCAATGCCGGAACCGACCTTTCCGGCAGTTCTACACGTGGGGACGGGGAATATGAAAGCAGTTTCGCTGGGTAGCCAGACGGGCGCGGGATTCGTACCGGAGGGAGAAGCGGCTGGCAAAACGCCGCCACAGGGCGAGCGCAGCCGCTCGCGGGCGGTCAGGCTCAAGGGTTTGTCGGTGAAGGCAATGCTGCGCCTCGCGTTTGCCGTGCTGCTAATCGGTACGCTGCTGATCGGCGTGTTTTCGCTGACCCAGATCAGCCGCCTGAATGCATCGGCACAATCCATCTACGATCAGGGGCACGTTGCCAGCCGTGCGGCCGAAGAGGCACGCGGCTACATGCTGCGCGCGAGCCGCGCGCAGAAAATGCTGCTCACCGCGACCACCGCGAAAGAGCGCGACGATCTCGGCGCCGATATCGAAACGGGCCTGAGCGGTCTCGCTTCGCAACTCGGCACGCTGCAACAGTACGTCGATACTTCCGACGCGAAGGCGGTCGACCAGCAGAAGAAATTTGCCGCCGCCGTGACGGCGTGGAGCGGCCATCTGCGCGACTTCGTGACGCTCGTGAAAGCGCAGCCGCTCGACCTGTCGCAAATGAACTGGCAGGTCGGCACGCAGGACGTGTCGCTGCTGGTCGAAACCGGCAAGCTCGAAAAACTCGTCGATGAACTCGTCGCGCAGCGCGGCACCGCAGCGAAGGCGACCATCGAGGCATCGAGCTTTATTTACCATTCGTCGTTCGTGATGATCGCGTTGGCGACGCTCGGCCTGATCGTGCTCGCGTTCGGTATCAGCGAGTGGGTGGTGCGACGCCTTGCCGGTCAGCTCGGCGGCGAGCCGGCGTACGCGAAGGAAATCGCCAGCCGGATCGCGGCGGGCGATCTGTCCGTCGATATCGCGCTCGGCCGCAAGGACAAGTCGAGCATGCTGTTCGCGCTGAACGACATGCAAAGCGGCCTCGCGACGACGGTCGCCGACATCGCCTCGAGCGCGGACGCGATCGCGACGGCATCGGGCGAGATTTCGATGGGCAACCTGGATTTGTCGCAGCGTACCGAGCAACAGGCGATGGCGCTCGAACGCACGGCGACCAGCATGGAGCAATTGACTTCGACGGTGCGCCAGAATGCCGACAATGCGAAGCAGGCGAGCACGCTCGCCAACAACGCGTCGGAGATCGCGGAGAAGGGCGGCGAGGTGGTGAGCCGCGTGGTCGCGACAATGAACGAGATCAACGATAGCGCGCGCAGTATTGGCGACATCATCGGCGTGATCGAGGGGATCGCGTTTCAGACCAATATTCTTGCGTTGAACGCGGCCGTCGAGGCAGCGCGTGCCGGTGAGGAAGGGCGCGGATTTTCCGTGGTCGCCGCGGAAGTGCGTAATCTGGCTCAGCGTAGTGCGGCGGCCGCCAAGGAGATCAAAGGTTTGATCAGTACGTCGGTCGAGCGGGTGAGCAATGGCTCGACGCTTGCCCAGGACGCCGGGCAGACCATGGACGAGGTCGTCAAGGCGGCGAAGCGTGTGACCGACATCATGGGTGAAATCTCGGCGGCTTCGTCCGAGCAGAGCGCGGGGATCGAGGAGATCAACCTCGCGGTCACGCAGATGGATGCCGGGACGCAGCAGAATGCGGCGTTGGTGGAGCAGGCTACCGCGGCTGCCAGGTCGCTGGATGATCAGGCACGCGGGCTGAAGGTGATGGTGGGTAAGTTCAGGTTGTGAGCGCGGGTGAAGCGATCCTCGTAGAGGATCGCGACCCGGAACCCGTCCGCACTTTTGCGTGCGAGGCGGCTGGTGGATTTACCCGCGTGCGTTGGTGAAGCGCTCGCTAACCAACCACGACATTCCCGAAACATACCCAAAAGCACGCAAGCAAAAATTAGCTTGCCTTACCACTCCCGGGCGTAACCACAACCGTACAGGTAATCCCCGCCGCCAGCACGACATTGTCGGGCACCGAATCGATCTTCACCCGCACGGGCACGCGCTGCGCCAACCGTACCCAGTTGAAAGTCGGATTCACATCGGCAAGCAGTTCACGGCTCTCAGGATTGTCCCGATCATAAATGCCGCGAGAAATACTCTCGACGTGCCCCTGCAGCGTGCCACCGCTCATCAACCGGACTTCAGCCTTGTCGCCAACGCGCACATGCGGAAGCTTGGTTTCCTCGAAGTACCCGTACACCCAGAACGAATGGCTATCGACAATC
This sequence comes from Paraburkholderia sp. RL17-383-BIF-A, assembly GCF_046028015.1. Taxonomy (NCBI): domain Bacteria; kingdom Pseudomonadati; phylum Pseudomonadota; class Betaproteobacteria; order Burkholderiales; family Burkholderiaceae; genus Paraburkholderia; species Paraburkholderia sp. RL17-383-BIF-A. Next base: position 18,291 of record NZ_JARESR010000051.1, read on the forward strand.
GCCAGCTTCGCGGAACCCACCGTCGCATAATCGCCGCGGAACACGCTCAGATTCGTGACATACCCGTCGACCGGTGACACGACCCGCGTGCGCTCGAGATTCAGCTTGGCCGCGTCGAGCGTGGCCAAAGCCTGCTGATAAGACGCCTCGGCAGCCGAAGCAGTGTGAGTCGCGTTCTCGCGGTTCTCTTTCGACACGACCAGCGCATCCATATCGGCACGCCGTTGCGCGTCATCGCGCCTCATCTGCAACTCGGCCTTTCGCGCGGCAACCGCGGCCTGCGCCTGTTCAACCGCGAGCGCATAGTGCGACGGGTCGATCTGCATCAACAGGTCGCCTTTCTTCACGAGCTGATTGTCCTTCACCGGCAGATCGACGATCGCCCCGGAAACATCCGGTGCGATATTCACGATCTCGGCGCGCACGCGACCGTCGCGTGTCCAGGGTTCATCCATGTAATGAACCCACAGCACGCGTCCAATCAAAATCGCGACGATAAAAATAACGGCTGTCGCGACGAAGCCCACAATATTTCGGATGGTCATGTTTCGACTCTGATCAACGATAAACGGCGAGACCCAGCACGCCGCAAACACACACGAGCAAGCTGGCTCGGAACAAGGACGGATGCCACACCACGCGATACAGGCCCGTATGGGCGATCACGCGGTCCAGCACCCACGTAAGCGCGGCGCCTGCGATGAACAGCAACACGATGGCCGGGATGTACGCGTCCAGAACGGCGATATCACGTGGCATGACGAACTCCTTCTGACGCGCCGGCACGTCCGCTCATCAACGATTCAAGCGGCGATTGCGGATCGAGCAGCGCGGTACGAATGAAATGCAGTTGACTCAAAATGCGTTGCAGCTGGTGCCGCTCTTCACGCGGCGGCGCGAAAGCGACCAGCATCTGCTGAAGCGCGGTGATAGCGTCGGTGGTCGCGGCGAGCGCGCGGTCGAAGCGGTCTTCACGCGGCCGCTCGAATAGCGCGGCCAGCGCGTCGCGCATGGTGCGCAGCGAGGCGCGCCACGGCATCGACGGCGCATAACGCGCGTCGGCGGGCAGCGTGGCCAGTTCGCGGCGCAAGTCGATCACCGCGTTGCCCACTTCGAGCACCGAGAAGAGCCAGCGCAACGTATCGCGTTTAAGCTCGGGCTCGTGTTGCGCGAGCGCGTTGATCTGGAACATCAGATCGCGCGCGCCGCTCTCGAAGCGCGAGCGCACCCGGCGCATGCCCGCGCGGCTCGCCAGCACCACCTGGCGGCGCAAATCCATCAGCAGGCGGTTGCGCAGCCACGGAGTGGAGGGCGGCAGCAACACCGCGAACGCGATCGAGGCCACCAGCATCGACAGCACGAGCGCCATCGCGTCGTTCATGAAGCTGCTCGGGTCGTAGTGAATCACGTTGTCCGGGCCGGCGAGGAAACAGAAGAAGATGCAGTAGCCGACGCCATAGCCGGCCAGCGCGGGCCGTGTGGTCATGAACACGCCGAGCAGCAGGAAAGGCGCGAGCGCGGCGCACAGCAGCGGGAAGCCGTCGATGTGCGGAAACACGCCGAACACCGCGATCATTCCCATCACCGTGGCGACCAGCGTGCCGGCGGCCATCTGGAACGCGGTGCGTTTCGGATTCGGCGACGACGACGCCAGCGCGCACACCGCCGCGGCGTTCAGCGTCAGGGTCGAACCGCTCGGCCACGCGGTCGCGATCCAGAACGCGCCGAGCACCATCATCACGATGGCGGCGCGCACGCCCGAGACGCTTGCCGCAATCGCGTTCGTTTTCGGTTCGTAACGTTCGACCCAGCGCTCGCGCTCGTGCGTATCGACGGAGAGCGACGCGTACGTGGCCGCATAGGCGTGCAGGTCATCGATAAAGCGATACAGCAGTTCGGCGCCGGTGTCGAAATCGAGCAGCGGGGCGTCGGGATGCGCTTCCAGTCCCGCTCGCGTCGCGCGCACGCGCTTGGGCAACTCGGCTTTGAAGGCCTCGAGTTGCGCGGCGGCGTGAACGGCGTCGGCGGCGCTCAGCACGGGTTCACCGGATTTCGCGAGCAGCGGGGCGATTTCCCGGAAGTACGGCTCGAGCGCATCGACAGCGATCGCCGCGCCGCTGGTGTTCGCGTCGCGCAAGCGGTTCATCAGCTGATGCAGCGCGTGAAAGCGCGTCGAGGCGGTCATGAACTCACTGTTCAGACGGGCGAGGCGGCCGCCGCGCATGCGCGAGTCGGGACCCTCGAACACGGCCACGCTGCGCGCCGCTTCGAAGCCGACGATGTCGGCGACAAAGCGCGCATTGGTCGCTTCGATCTGCGCGCGGTCATTGTGGCCGGCGAGCGACGCCGACACATACTCGACGAAGGCCGAGAAACGCGCGCGCACGGTGCCGCGCATCTGCAAGCCGGCGAACTGCGGAAACACGAGGCCACTCACGGCACCCGCGCAGATAATGCCGACCACCACTTCGGCCACTCGCGTGAGCGCGCTCAGAAACGCGCCGTCCGGGTGCTGCGAAGCGGGAATGCCGATCAGCGCGGCGGTGTAGCCCGCCAGCACGAAACCGTACGACCTGAAGTTGCGGTTGCGCGCGGCGCCCGCCGTGCAGATGCCGACCCAGATCGCGGTCGTGACAATGAACAGTTCCGGCTGCTGCGCGAACAGACCGATCAGCGCGAGCATCACGACGAGACCGACGAGCGTGCCGCAGATCCGGTAGAAGCTCTTTGCGAACACCATGCCGCTTTGCGGCTGCATCACGATGAACACGGTGGTCATTGCCGTGCGCGGCTGCGGCAGGTCGAGCTTCATCGCGACGCCGAGCGCGAGGAAGCAGGCGGCGAGCGCTTTGAGCAGATAGATCCACGTCAGACCGTCGTTACGCGCCCAGTCGGCGGCGGCCGCGTAATACGCTGCAAACGACGCCGGACGCGGCGCGGAAAAAGGAGAAGCGGACATGATCAGCTTCCCGACCTGGCGGGTTTGGCCGGCTCGGCGCTGGCGGTCGAACCGGGCGCGACCGTCTTGCCCTTGCCATGCGCCGGCAGCGTTTCTTTCGCTAGCGGACCGTTGGCCGGGTCGTCAAGCCCGCCGCCCAATGCCGTGACCAGTGACGCATGCGCGCCGAGCCGTTCGGCCTGGATCCTGGCCACGCCTTCCTGTGCGTGCAGCAACTGGTTTTGGGCGATCAACACGTTCAGGTAGTCGGTCAGGCCGCGCCGATAACCTTCGCGCGACAGATCGTAGTTCTTGCGGGCGGTCGCGACTGAACGGTCGGCGTCGTCGGCCTGGGTCGCGAGCGAGCGGATCCGGATCACCTGATCGGAAATGTCCTTGAGCGCGCCGACAATCGACTGGTTGTAACGGTCGACGGCTTCGTCATAGCTCGCCGAGGCTGCGCCGAGTTGCGAACGCAGGCGGCCGCCGTCGAGAATCGGCAGCGACAGCGCGGGCCCCGCGCTCCAGCTATGCGACGGGTTCTTTAGAAACTGGAACAGCGGCCCCATTGCCGCATATCCGCCGATCGACGCCAGCAGGTTGATGTCCGGATAGAAGTCGGCCTTGGCCACGTCGATGCCGCGTGCTTGCGCCGCGACCGTCCAGCGCGCCGCGACCACGTCCGGCCGGTGGCCGATCAGGTCGGCGGGTAGGGCGCTCGGCAGGCCGGCCGGCGCGTTCAGCGAAAGCGTCGGACGCTGGATCGAATCACCCGCGCCCGGACCTTTGCCGGCCAGCGCGGCCAGCTGATTGCGGCCAAGCGCGATCTTTTCTTCGATTTCGTCGATCTGGCGTTCGTATTCGGGCAACGGCGTTTCGGCCTGGCTCACTTCCAGCTGCGTGCCGATGCCGCCTTTCAGGCGCCGGCTAGCCAGGTCCACGATCTGCTGCTGTTGCTGCAAGGTGGACTTGGCGATGTCGAGGAGCGCGTAGTTCAGCGACATCTCGATGTACGTGCGCACCACGTTGTTTTCCAGCTCGAGCTGGGCGGCGCGGGCATCGGCTGAGCTCGCGTGGGCGGCGTCGAGCGCGCGCTCGGCGGCGTTCTTGTCCTTGCCCCAGATATCGAGGTGATACGACAGGCCGAGCGTGCCGGTGTTGTTCCACGATTGCTCGCCCGCGAGCGGGCCGGGACCGTAGTACAGGTTGTCCGCCCACTTCTGGCGCTGGATCGACAGGCTGCCGTTGACTTGCGGCGACAACGCCGCACGGGCGACACCCGCCATCGACATGGCTTCGCGCACGCGTGCCTGGGCGGCCGCGAGGCTCGGGTTGCCCGCTTGCGCGGCGTCGATCCACTCGTTGAGTTGCGGATCGTTATAGGCGCGCCACCAGTCGACGGCCGGCCATTGGGCGTCCGCATTGGCGGCGCGGATCGCGTTGCCCGCGTCGAGCGAAGCGGGCTGGACTCCGCTCGCTTGCGGCGCGACGCCTCCGGTACTGGCACAGCCGGCGATTGTTAATAGGATCGTAAGAACCGCGGCTGCGGCGATCCCTTTCGGTACCGGAGACTGCACGATTTCCTCCAGAAATGACTATAGAAGCATGTGCGTCATTATATTTTTTGATCAATTGCGGAATAACCGGTAAAGATGCAAGGCATTTTTACGCGATATGAGACAATCGCCTTTGCGAATCGTGTAACAATCGCTTCCGATCACAAGGGAAAGTTATGGATACGCTTCAAAACATGCGCGTATTTGTCCGCGTCGTCGAAGCGGGCAGCTTTACGGGCGCCGCGCAGCATCTGAACACGACCACCGCATATGCGTCGCGCGCGGTATCCGATCTGGAAGCGCACCTGCGCACGCGCCTGTTGAACCGCACGACGCGCCGCATCGCGCTGACCGAGGCCGGCGAGCGCTACCTGCAGCGCTGCGAGCAGATCCTCGCGTACGTGGATCAGGCGGAAGCCGAGGCGAGCGACGCCCACGCCCGCCCGTCCGGCAAACTCAAGGTCCACGCAATGACGAGTTTCGGCCAGCACTACGTGGTGCCGGCCGTAGGCCGCTACCAGGAGCGCTATCCGGAGGTGCAGATCGAACTGACGCTCGCGCAGCGCATGCCCGATCTGCTTGACGAAGGTTTCGACGTGTCGCTCACGCTCGCCACCGGTCTGCCGGACTCGGGGCTGGTGTCGCAACGCATCGGCAGCGCGTTCAGCATCGCGTGCGCGTCGCCTGCCTATCTGGAGCGGCGCGGTGTGCCGCAAACGCCCGCGGACCTGGTGCGTCACACGTGTCTGCAAATGGTCACGCCGGTTTTCCCGACCGACAAATGGACCTTCGACGGCCCGAACGGCGAGGAAACCATCGCCCTCGGCCCGACCACCTTCCAGGTGAACGTGGCCGAAGCCATGGCGGTGGCCGTGTCGAGCGGCATGGGCGTCGGGCTGATTCCGATCTACTCGGCGATCAGCGGTTTGCGAAGTGGCGAACTGGTGTGGTTGCTGCCGGAATACACGTCGCAGGAGATGAATCTGTACGCGTTGTACCCGTCCCGGCAGTATCTGGACGCCAAGATCCGTACGTGGGTCGAGTTCCTGCGAGATGAACTGCCTGCCACGCTGGCTGCGGATCAGGCGGAATTGCGCGAATTCGCGCGCGCCTGAGATAAGGCGCGCGTCTTTTGGCAATCCTTGAACGGTTGACCGGGCGGCGGGCGGTGCAGTGACCGCCTGTTACATAAGTGCCGCGCCGCAACATTTCCTTACTTTCGCCGCCCGATCGATTTGCTAACGTGTCGTTCATGCGCTGCGGTATTAGACCGGGGGCGCTCAATTCGCCGCGGTTCGGCAATATTGCAATAACAGAAGCACGAGGGACTCATGGATACGCATCTGATGATCGGCGTGGCCGTCATGATTGGCTTGATCGGGATTGCCGCTTCGCGCGATTTGCTGCGCCGGCTGCGCGAGCAGCAGCCGCAACTGGTGCCGATCAAGGTCGAGCGCCCGGATCTGAAGGCACAGCGGCGCGACCGTTGAGTCTCGCCGAGGCGCCTGTCTAGCAGGCGCCGTGTATTCGGGCGGCGGCGCGCAGTTTGGTTCGGCGTGCGTGGGTCGTCCGCGCTTGTTGCTCGCTTCTTGCTTGCTTCTTGCTCCTTTCCTGGCTTATATCGGGTTAAGTGCGGCGATCGCGCCGTTGGCTCATGCTGCTTTGCGGTTCGGGCTCATGTTTGGGCTTACGTCAGGCACCGGTTTTCAGTTTATTGCCGCGATCAGACCCGGTTCGTCATTGAGCGTGCGGTCCACCTCGTGGCTCACCCGGTGCCAGCGGAAGCGCCCGGCGGCCATGCCCGCGCTGCGTGTCAATTGCTCGAGTTCGTCGAGCGGCAAAGCGGGATCCAGCCAGCGGCGGGCCGCTTCCGATGCGAATGCCAGCGGACGGCGATCGTGCACATCGACGAGACCCGTATCGGCGATGGCCGTCACTATCACCATTCCCCTGCCTTCCGTTTGTGGTTCCGTGCCGCGCACGCTCGACAGCGCCGCGAGATACATGGGGGCATCGCTTTTAAGATGCACGTAGTAGGGCTGGCGGATCGGCGGTTCGTCCGCTCTGTCCTTGCTCTGCGCGATGGCTGTCACAGGCGTGGTTTCCACGCGCCATTCGAACCAGCCGTCCGCAGGCACCAATACGCGCCCGGTCTTCCACAGTTCCTTGAAGTAGCGCCCGTTCGGCGCGGCGTCCGCGCGCGCGTTGATGGTCTGCGGCAAATGCTGTTCGCGTGCCCAGTCGGGACGATATCCCCAGTGGATTGCGCGCACCGTCTGATCCGGGTACACCGTGAGCGGGTGTGTGCCTGGAGCGAGGTTGTAGCCGGGACGCCGGTCGGCGGCGTCGAAAAGCATGAGTGGATCGGCGAGACCGAGGTGCTCGGCGTAGAAATGCGGATCGCGGTACTGGCTGATTCGACCACACATGAGCGACCTCCGGAGACGACCAGCCTGGGTTGCGACCGCTGCGGTTCGATAACTTCACTAGCGTAGCGCCTGCCGCACAGGCGCGCTATTCAGATGCCGCTAAATCTCAACGACCTTATCCCACGCAAACAGCGGATTCTCCAGCAGCCCGGTGCGCCGGTCGAGATACCCGCGCGGATTGCACACCACGCGCGTGCCGTTCACGCTGTAGTCGAACGGCGTATGCGTGTGCCCATGAATCCATAACGCGACCGGCGGCCCCACGAGATCCGGCAAGTGATTGACGAAGCCCGCCGACACGCGGTCTTCCGCGTAACGTTCGGCCAGACTCAGCCGATGCGGCGCATGATGCGTGACGACGATCGTCTTGCCGCCGAACGGTTTGGCGAGTTCGCCTTCGAGCCAGGCCCGCGCCTGCCGGTGCAGCGCGAGCGAATCGTCGGGTGTGAAGTCGCGCGTTGCATCGTGGGTGTCGTGCGGCCAGTTCATCTGGATCAGCCCGCGAAAATCGAGCATGACCCGCCGCGACGCGCCGATCGACTCCGCGAGCGTATCGGCGTCGTTTCCGTATAAGGCGAAGTCGGTCCACAAGGTCGTGCCGAGCACGCGCCACTGGCCTTGCGGGTCGACCAGCGCGGCGTTGTTCAGCACGTGCACATTGTCGACCTGCGCGGCCGCGTCGTGGAGCGCGGCTTCGAGCGCGCCGAACTCGCCGTCGTAGTACTCGTGATTGCCCGGCACGTAGACCACCGGCACGGCGCCGTCGAAAGTTTGCGCGGCCCAGCGCGGTCCGGCCGCGTGATTGTGGATGTCGCCCGCCAGCACGATCAGATCCGCCTGCGCATGCGGGATCAACTCGGGCTCGTCATTTTCCAGATGCAGATCGGACAGCACTCGAATCTTCACGACCACGACTCCTGCAAGGGGCTCCGCAAGGGAACGCGCAGCTTCAGACGCTAGCGTAGCACCTTGCCCGGATTCATCAGATTCAGCGGATCGAGCGCGCGCTTGACGGCACGCATCAACTGCACCTCGACGTCCTGCTTGTAATGCATCGCCTCGTCGATCTTCAACTGGCCGAGCCCGTGTTCCGCGCTGATGCTGCCGCGATGCCGATGCACGCTGTCGTAGACGATCTGGTTGATCGGGCCTTGGTACTGTTTGAGGAACGCCTTGGCGTCGACGCCCTCGGGCGCCTGCACGTTGTAGTGCAGATTGCCGTCGCCGAGATGGCCGAATGTCACCATGCGCGCGCCGGGCACGGCCTGCGCGATCGCGGCGTCGGTTTCCTCGATGAAGTGGCCGATGCGCGAGATCGGCACCGCGATATCGTGCTTGATGTTCAGCCCTTCTTCGGCCTGGGCGAGCGGAATGTGTTCACGCAGGTTCCAGAACGCCCGCGACTGGCTGAGGTTTTCCGCGACCACCGCGTCCTGCACCAGGCCTTCTTCCAGCGCCGTTTCCATTAAACGCTCGAACAGTTCGCGTGCGTGCTCCTCGCTTTCGCTGTCCGACAGTTCGAGCAGCACGACCTGCGCGTGCGGCTCGGCGAACGGATAGCGCATCTGCTCGAAATGCCGGCCGACCAGACGCAGGCAGAAATCCGACATCAATTCGAAACCGGTCAGGAGCGGCCCGGCGACGCGCTGCGTGAGTGAGAGAAAATCGAGCGCGGCGTGCGGCGACGCGAGCGCGGCGAGCGCCGTGACGCGCGCGGCTGGTTGTGGATGCAACTTCAGCACGGCAGCGGTGATGATGCCGAGTGTGCCTTCCGCGCCGATGAACAGGTCGCGCAGATCGTAGCCGGTGTTGTCCTTGCGCAGTCCGCGCAGGCCGTCCCACAGTTCGCCCTGCGGGGTGACGACTTCGAGGCCGAGACACAGTTCGCGCGTGTTGCCATAGCGGAGCACGCCGGTGCCGCCCGCATTGGTGGCGAGATTGCCGCCGATCGTGCAACTGCCTTCGGCGGCGAGGCTCAACGGAAACAGACGGCCGGCTTCTTCGGCATGTTTCTGCACTTCCGCGAGGATGACGCCGGCTTCCACCGTGATCGTGTTGTTGTGCGGATCGATGTCGCGCACCCGGTTCAGACGCCGCAAGCTGATAACCGCTTGCGCGCCGCCTGCGTCCGGCGTGGCGCCGCCGGCGAGGCCCGTGTTGCCCCCTTGCGGGACTAGCGCGATGCGATGCTCGACGGCGAGCTTCACGAGTGCCGCGACTTCGTCAGGCGTGGCCGGGCAGAGCACCGCGCATGCCGCGCCGGTGTAGCGGCGCCGCCAGTCGGTCAGGTACGGGGCGGTGTCGTGCGGATCGGTCAGCACCTGCGCGGCGCCGATGGTGTCGCGGCAGGCGGCGAGAAAAGCGGTTTGGGTCATGTTGGGTCGGTCAGCGTGTTCGGGCTTGGTCGGTCAGCGTGTTCGGGAGAAATGTCGCGGCGTTCTGGTCAGATGGTCGTGTTGGCTTGTTTCGCCGCCTGTTTTTTTAGCCTGTTGCGGCCTGTTTCGCAGCCCGTTTTGCCGCGCGTTTGAACGGCGCGACATAGGCCAGCGCGCAAACGAAAAAGACCACGGAGAGCACGGCCTCCAGCCAGCCGAGACCGGCGCTCAGCTCGCGGTCGCTCCAGCCGCGCACCACGCCTTCGGCAAAATACAGCAGGATCAACATCGAAGCCCATTGCAGCGTGTAAAGCCGCTGCCGCCAGACGCCCGGCAGAGCGACCAGCAACGGCACGGCCTTGAGCACGAGCGCCGAACCGCCGGGCCGCAGCGGCGCGAGCCACCATTCCCACACGACGCACAGCGCGATCAGCACAGCCAGTGCAGTGGTGGCGCCGAGCGCGGCGGCGCGATTTCGCTGCACGGACGCTGCGTGTGTGGCGCTCGGCGCGCGCGTTGCCGGGTCGACAGCCGGTTGGGCGTTCGGCTCGTTCACGGCCTTTCGCTCATGGATGCCGCCGTGCGCGCGACGCGAGCGCCGAGCGCGATGGCGAGCGTCTTTTCGTCCGCGGAGATGCCGTGTTCGGCGCTGCCCGCACGCGCGAAATGCGACGCGCCGTAAGGCGTGCCGCCGGTTTGCGTGGTGCTCAGCGCGCTCTCGGTGTACGGAATGCCGACGATCAGCATGCCGTGATGCAGAAGCGGCAGCATCATGGAGAGCAGCGTGGATTCCTGACCGCCGTGCAGACTGCCGGTGGAAGTGAACACGCAGGCGGGCTTGCCGGAGAGGGCGCCGGAAAGCCACTGCGGCGTGGTGCCGTCGAGAAAGTATTTGAGCGACGCGGCCATGTTGCCGAAGCGGGTAGGCGAACCGAGCGCGAGGCCGGCGCATTCTTCGAGGTCACGCAGTTCGACGAAGGGCGGCCCTTCGGCGGGAATGTCGGGCTGGGTCGCTTCACAGACGGTGGACACCGCCGGCACGGTACGCACGCGCGCCTGCATGCCGGGAACGCTGTCGACGCCGTGCGCGATCGCCAGCGCGAGTTCGCGCGTGGCGCCGTGACGGCTGTAATAGAGCACGAGAATGTCTTTCATAGGCCTCATCGGTGAACAGGTATTATAGGGGTTGGGTCCGCTCCACAGGCCACACATAGCCGTTCGGCCAGGTCTCGCGCGCGGTCCTGAAACACCAGCAAAGGAAACGAGGGAGGTGGGTTTGTTGTCCAGGGTGCGTTTCGATCTCGACACGCTCAAACGCCTCGCGCAGTTTGCCGCGCAGCGCAGCAGCGAAGACCGCATTCCGCAGGTGGCCGGCAGTCTCACGTTCACCACCATGCTTTCGCTCGTGCCGCTCGCGACCGTCGCGTTCGCGTTGTTCACTGCGTTTCCGATCTTTGCTTCCTTCCAGATGTCGCTGCAGATTTTTCTTGCCGATCATCTGATGCCCGCGCAGCTCAACAGTCAGATATTCAATTATCTGAATCAGTTTGCTTCGAAGGCGAAGGGTCTCACCACCATCGGTATGATTTTTCTGTTCGTCACCGCCGTGATGACGATGATGACGGTCGAGTCCGCGTTCAACGTGATCTGGCGCGTGCGCAAGGCGCGGCCAATCGCGCAGCGCATTCTGGTGTACTGGGCGATCATCACGCTCGGCCCGATCCTGATCGGCGTGAGCCTGTCGATTTCATCGTACCTGTTCACGCAATCCATGACCTTCACGGCGGCCCAGCGCATGACACCGGTCATCGAGTGGGCGCTCGCGGGCGCCGCGCTGCCGCTGACCGCGGTCGCATTCACGATTCTCTACGTGTACCTGCCGAATTGCCGCGTGGAATGGCGCGACGCGGTGATCGGCGGTGTGACTGCCGCGATCGCTTTCGAGCTTGCGAAGCGCGGCTTCGGTTATTACGTGCGGCGCATTCCAACCTACACCGCGGTGTATGGCGCATTTGCGGCCGTGCCGCTGTTTCTGCTGTGGATGTACCTGTGCTGGTTCATCACGCTGGCGGGCGCGATGATCGCGTCCGCGTTGCCGGCCATTCGCATTGGGCAGTTTCACCGGCCCACCTTCGAAGGCAGCAATCTGTTCGACTCGCTCGAACTGCTCGCGCGCCTCTCGGAAGCACGCGACGCCGGCAAGCGCGGCTATACGGTGCCCGAACTTTCACGCATGCTTCGCCGCGATATGGACACCACGCTCAACCTGCTGGAAAAGCTCGAAGAGATCGAGTGGATCGCGCGCTTGCAGGAGGACGGCTCGCGTCCGCATTTCCTGCTGCTGGCGAATCCGGCGCAAATCACTGTCGAGCGCCTGTTCGGACTGTTCGTAATCGACCGCGCGGAACTCGGATATCAGCTCGAACTGGCGTCCACGCGTGTGGACGGAGAAATGCTGCTGGCGGCGCTCGAAAACGACAAGCTGAAAGTGACGCTCGCCGCCTTACTTGCCGCGCGAGCAGCCGACCGTGCCGCGCGCGCTGCGGAGGACGAATCTGGCGCGCCTTCCATGCCGCAGCATGCGGCGTGATGCCGGACGAGGCGGGTTGAGGCAGCGTGCGAGCGCTTGATACCGCGAAAGGCGGCCGCAGCGGAAACTTCGAAGCAGTGGGAAAGCTAGCGCTTCGCTACAACGAAATCTTGCCGACGCAGATGTCCTTGAACATCACCCAATCACCCATCAGGCTGTAAAGCGGATGCCGGAAGGTAGCCGGCCGATTTTTCTCGAAGAAGAAATGCCCGACCCAGGCGAAGCCGTATCCGCAGATCACGGCAGCGGGCAGCCAGAGCCAGTCGCCGGTGGCGAGCGCCATGGCAAGACAGCCGATCACGCCGAGCGATCCCACGAAGTGCAGCCGCCGCGAGACCGTATTGCGATGCTCGCTCAGATAGTACGGATAGAACTCCGCGAAACTCGCGAAGTGATCGGTGTGCGCGGTTTGAGCCATCACGGCCTCCGGATTGCTACGCTTCTCGATGCTCCGGCGTGCGCCGGCATGCCGGACACACGCGCCCGAAACAGGACAGGCTTGATCCATTGTGCGGCTATCGGGCCATGCGCGCAACCTGGCCATTCGGCCAATGGCGCAGCGCTCCCGGCGCAGTTATCGTGATGGCTCGCAACGTTCATCGAACCGTGTGAGGAGTTCTGGTCGCGAAGCTGAAGAGGGCGTCTAGCGTGGCGTCGGGTTGCTCGGTCATCAACGCGTGGCCGGCTTCGAGCGTGACCGTGTCGACCGGTGCACCTGTTTGCTCCAGCGCGCCCGCGAGCGCCCTGGCTGCGCGCGGCGGCGTCATCGCGTCACGCCGCCCCACGATCAGGCGCGTGGCGCAGCGCACCTGCCCGGCACGGGCGAGGCCGTCCGCGTAACTATTGCACGCGGTGAAGTCGGTATGGAACAGGTGCGGTTCACCGCGCGCCGAGACGCGCTCCATGAGTCGCTGGTTCATGCCGTGCAACCAGAAGCCGGGGCCCGGGCAGGAAGGCTTGGCCGCAATGGTCGAATGCGACCACGCGTTGACCATGCCGATCGCTTCGGGTTCACGGTTCAGAGCGGCGTCGAGCAGCGCATCGGAGACGGTCATCGGCACCGCCGTGGCGAGCAGGGCGAGGTGCGTTGCCCGCTCGGGATAGCGGCCGGCGAAGTCGAGCGCGATCAGCGAGCCCATGCTGTGGCCGGCTACGAAGGCGCGTTGCACACCTGCGGCGTCGAGCAGCGCGGCCAGCCATTCAGCCATGGCCGGCACGGTGGTCAGGGCCGGCCCGCTGCTGCGGCAGTGGCCGGGCAAATCCACGGCCAGCACGCCGAAACCGTGATGCGCGAAGTAGCGGGTTTGCAGCGCCCATACGCTGTGATCATGCTCGGCGCCGTGGATGAATACGGCGGTTGGCAGGTGCGCGTCGAACGCTTTGCCGCCGGTGTACGCATAGACGGGCTTGCCTTGAACGGTGAGGATCATGCGGACTCCGGGCGGGGTTGGGCGGTTGCGCCGGATGCGCCGCCTTGCGGCGCGCTCGAACTGCTCGCTTTTTGCGACGCCTTCAGCGCGCGCTTGAGGTCGTCGATCAGATCGTCGGGATCTTCGAGTCCGATCGAGAGGCGGATCGTGCCTTCGGCGATGCCGGCTGCGGCGAGCGCGGCGGCGTCCATGCGAAAGTGCGTGGTCGATGCGGGATGGATGACCAGTGAGCGCGCGTCGCCCACGTTCGCGAGATGCGAGAACAGCGAGAGCGCTTCGATGAAGCTGCGTCCGGCGGCGCGGTCGCCGCGCAGATTGAAGCTGAACACGGCGCCGGCACCGCGTGGCAGCAAGCGCCTCGCGAGCGCGTGGTCGGGGTGCGTCGGCAATTCCGGATAGGCGACGGTTTCGACCGCGGCGTGACCGGCGAGGAATTCGACCACCCGGCGCGTGTTGGCAACGTGCCGCTCCATCCGCAAAGGCAGTGTTTCGATGCCTTGCAGCAGTTGCCACGCAGCCTGCGGATGCAGGCATGCGCCGAAGTCGCGCAGACCCTCGCGGCGCGCACGCAAGAGGAACGGAGCGACGGTGCTTTCCTCGGTGAACACCATGCCGTGAAAGCCGTCGTAAGGCTCGGTGAATTCGGGGAAACGCCCGGAGGCTTCGAAGTCGAACGTGCCGCCGTCCACCAGCACGCCGCCGATCGTCGTGCCATGGCCACCGAGGAATTTGGTGGCTGAGTGATAAACGAAGTCCGCGCCGTGCTCGAAGGGCTTGAGCAGGTACGGCGTGGTAAAGGTCGAGTCGACCAGCAGCGGCACGTGATGCTCATGCGCGATCTGCGCGACGGCCGCGATATCGAGCACGTCGAGCCCCGGATTGCCGAGCGTTTCGCCGAACAGCAGTCGCGTATTCGGGCGCAGCGCGGCTCGCCACGCGTCGAGATCGCCCGGTTTGACGAAGGTCGTCTCGATGCCGAAGCGCCGCAACGTGTAGTGCAGCAGATTGTGCGAGCCGCCGTACAGCGCGCTGGAGGCAACGATATGCGAGCCTGCGCCCATCAGCGTGGCGATGGCCAGATGCAAGGCCGCCTGGCCGCTCGCCGTGCCGATCGCGCCCGCGCCGTTTTCCAGCGCGGCCACGCGTTCCTCGAACACGGCAACGGTCGGATTCGAGATGCGCGAATAGACGTGACCCGCGCGCTCCATATTGAAGAGCGCCGCGGCGTGGTTCGAATCGCGGAACGAAAACGAGGTAGTCTGGTAGATCGGCGTGGCGCGCGCGCCAGTGGTCGGGTCAGGAGCGGCGCCGGCGTGCAGCGCAAGCGTGTCGAAACGGTTGGCGGACATCGTGGGCGGCGAGGCCACGAACGGCCTCGCGAAAGGTGAAAGTGGCCGTCATCCTATCACCGGCGCGCCGCGCTTCAAGCGCGGTTTTCCCGATGCGCACAGCCGAGGCGAGCCGGGCTCGACCAGGTGAATGGCCGGTGCGCCTTGGTGGGCGGGCCGCTTTCCTTTTATGGGTCTTTCCGCTAGGATCGAAAATCATTGATGTATTACGAGCTTAGCGGGCATTACGGGAGACAGATCATGCGAGTCAGCGACATCCTCAAAGTCAAAGGCAACACCCTTTTCACGGTTACGCCGGATACCACGCTGCACGACGCAGTCAATACCATGGCGGAGCACGACATCGGCTCGCTGGTTGTGATGGAATATGGCGATCTCGTCGGCATGCTGACTTTCCGCGAAATTATTTCGACGCTGAGCAAGAACGGCGGCAGCGTCGGCACCTCCACGATCCGCAAGGTCATGGACGACCATCCGCTCACCTGCACGCCTGAAACGGACGTCAACGAAGTTCGCCGCATGATGCTCGAGCATCACGTGCGTTATCTGCCGGTGCTGGAGAGCCGCACGCTGATGGGCGTGATCTCGTTCTACGACGTCGCCAAGGCGGTGGTGGAAGAGCAGGGCTTCGAAAACCGCATGCTCAAGGCCTATATCCGCGACTGGCCGGAAGAACAGCCGGAACAGCAGCCGGCGCGTTAATGCGCGGCGACTCACTGCGACGTTCTGTCGTTGCCGTGAGCGCGAAGTGGCGGTCAAGGCGCGCGCGAAAGCGCGCGCTTTTTTTGTGTCCGGCGCAGGGCTTGGCTGCATGTCCAGCCTTGTCTATCCGGCTCTCCAGCTGGCTCGCCGCCGAGGCGGGCGCGAGTGCGCCTATTCGGCCGCCGGGCCGGCGCTACGTGCTGCCCGGCGAACTGCCCGCGCCGGGTTGCGCGCATGGTGCTTTCATCTTTGTTGCTCTCCAGCCTGCTTGCCGAACTTCATGAGCGATCGTCCGTTACCTGCTGCCCGCCGCGCCGCCCGTCGACCCGAGGGTCACGACTCCCAGTTCCGGCTGCTCGGGGAGCGCCGTTTCGCACCGTTTTTCTGGACCCAGTTCCTCGGCGCGATGAACGACAACGTCTTCAAGATCGGCTTCACGTCGCTCGTCACCTACCAGGCGGCGCGCTTTTCGGGCGTCGATCCGAAAACGGCGGCGTTCCTGATTTCGGCCATCTTCATCCTGCCGTTCGTGCTGCTATCGGCCACCTCCGGGCAGATTGCCGACAAGTACGACAAGGCAATGCTCACGCGTTTCGTCAAGAGTTTCGAAATCGTGGTGATGCTGATCGGCGGCGCGGGTTTCTGGCTCCATAGCGCGCCGCTTCTGTACCTGTGCACATTTCTGATGGGCGTCCATTCGACCGTGTTCGGCCCGGTCAAATACTCATACCTGCCGCAGCATCTGTCGAGTTCGGAGCTGGTCGGCGGCAACGGCATGGTCGAAATGGGCACCTTCGTGGCGATTCTGATCGGTACGATTGTCGGCGGGGTGGGCGCCGGTTTCGTCGAGCACGGCGCGGTGGTGCTGGCCGGCGCCTGCGTCACGATCGCGCTGGTGGGGCGCGTGGTGTCGAGCTTCGTGCCGCTCACGCCGGCGCCGCAAGCCGATCTGCGCATCAACTGGAATCCGGTCAGCGAGACGTGGCGCAACCTGAAGCTGGCGCGCGAAAACCGTACCGTGTTTTTGAGCCTGCTGGGGATCTCCTGGCTGTGGTTCGTGGGCGCGATCTTCCTGTCGTCGTTTTTCAGTTTTGCGAAAAACGTGCTGTCCGCCGATCCAGACGTGGTGACCGTGCTGCTCGGCACGTTTTCGATCGGCATTGGCCTCGGCTCGCTGATGTGCGAAAAACTCTCGAAGCGGCGTATCGAAATCGGCCTCGTGCCGCTCGGCTCGATCGGCATGAGCGTGTTCGCGATCGATCTGTTTTTCGCGAGCCATGCGCTGCCGCCCGCGGGCCATCTGTTGAGCGTCGGTGAGTTCATCGTGCGGCCCGCCCACTGGCGCGTGCTGGCTGATCTCTTCCTGCTCGCCATGTTCGGCGGCCTTTACAGCGTACCGCTGTATGCGCTGATCCAGAGCCGCAGCCAGCCGAGCCACCGGGCGCGAATCATTGCCGCGAACAACATTCTGAATTCGCTGTTCATGATCGTTTCGTCGCTGATGGCCATGGCGTTGACCGCGGCAGGCTTCGGCATTCCGGCGATTTTTCTCGTCACCGCGCTGCTGAACATCGTGGTGGCGACCTACATCTATTCGCTCGTGCCCGAGTTTCTGCTGCGCTTTATCGCGTGGGTGCTGGTGCACACGTTCTACCGGATTCGCCTCGTGCATGCCGAGCGGATTCCGGAAGAAGGCGCGGCCGTACTCGTGTGCAACCACGTGAGCTTCGTGGACGCGATCGTCATCATGGCCGAGAGTCCGCGCCCGATCCGTTTCGTGATGGACCATCAGATCTTCAGGGCGCCGTTCGCCGGCTGGGTGTTCCGTCACGCGAAAGCGATTCCGATCGCGCCGGCGCATCAGGACGCGCAGTTATTGACGCGAGCCTACGAGCGCTGCGCGCAGGCGCTGGCCGAGGGTGATCTGGTTTGCATCTTTCCGGAAGGCAAGCTCACCAAAACCGGCGAGATGAATCCGTTCCGGCATGGCGTGACCGAGATCATCCGGCGCACGCCGGCGCCGGTCATCCCCATGGCGCTGCGCGGATTGTGGGGTAGCGTGTTTTCGCGCGCGGACGACGCGCGCTGGCCGCGGCCGATCCAGAAGGGCGTCATGAGCCGCCTGACGCTGGCAGTGGGTGAGCCGCTCGATCCGGCACAGGCGACGCCGGAGAACCTGCAGCAGATCGTCACCGAATTGCGCGGGGCGCGGAAGTAGTAGGAACAGGCACTGCTTGCCGGCCAGGCGGTGCGCGCTCCCGAAGCAGACATTTCCGCATGGCGGCGTTTGCGCGCCGCCTAGTTGGGTGAACGGCTAATCGGCACGCGGTATCGCGGATGAATCCCCAGTCGCGCCCAAGGTGTGTGCCGACAAGGCGAGCGACGCAGCGGGCGAGGCGTACCCTGGCCGATCGGCCAGAACGGTTGCACGACGCGGTCCGCTTGCCACGGGGCTGGCATAATAGCGCTTTCCCCGCATTTCTTTGGACGACGCCCATGTCCGGCAACACGCTCGGTACGCTTTTCACTGTCACGACCTTCGGCGAATCGCACGGTCCCGCTATCGGCTGCGTGATCGACGGCTGCCCGCCGGGCATGGCGCTCAACGAAGCCGACATTCAACTGGAACTCGACCGTCGCAAGCCCGGCACGTCGCGGCACGTCACGCAGCGTCAGGAAGAAGACAAGGTCGAGATCCTGTCGGGCGTGTTCGAAGGCCAGACCACCGGCGCGCCGATCGCGCTCCTGATCCGCAACACGGACCAGCGCAGCAAAGACTACGGCAACATTGCCGATACCTTCCGGCCGGGCCACGCCGACTACACCTACTGGCAGAAATACGGCATCCGCGACTATCGCGGCGGTGGCCGTTCGTCGGCTCGCCTCACGGCGCCCACGGTGGCCGCGGGCGCGGTCGCCAAGAAGTGGCTGCGCGAGAAGTTCGGCACCGAGATTCGCGGCTATATGGCCGCGCTCGGTGAAATCGACGTGCCGTTCGTTGACTGGGCGCAGGTGCGCGAGAACCCGTTCTTCGTGCCCAATGCGGAGATCGTGCCGCAACTTGAGGCGTATATGGACGCGCTGCGCAAAGATGGCGACTCGATCGGCGCGCGCATCAACGTCGTGGCGTCCGGCGTGCCGGTCGGTCTCGGCGAGCCGCTGTTCGACCGTCTCGACGCCGACATTGCGCACGCCATGATGGGCATCAACGCGGTGAAGGGCGTCGAGATCGGCGCGGGCTTTGCGAGCGTCGCGCAGCGCGGCTCGGTGCATGGCGACGAATTGACGCCGGAGGGCTTCGTCGGCAATCACGCGGGCGGCGTGCTCGGCGGCATTTCGACCGGGCAGGACATCACGGTGTCGATTGCGATCAAGCCGACTTCGAGCATTCGCACGCCGCGCCGCTCGATCGACAAGGCGGGGCAACCGGTTGTCGTCGAAACGTTCGGGCGGCATGACCCGTGCGTCGGGATTCGCGCCACGCCGATCGCCGAATCGATGCTCGCGCTGGTGCTGATCGATCATGCGCTGCGCCATCGCGCGCAATGCGGCGACGTGTCCGTCAGCACGCCGAAGATCGCGGCGAGCGCGCCGTAACGCGTCTGCGTCGAGCGTATCTGTATTGGTTCTACGCGGGCAGTGTCGTCTCTCATGACTGATTTCAGCGCCGAGCCGGCAGCAAGCCGTCTCGCGGATCTACGCGCGCGTGCCGCCGCGCCCAACGCCGCGGCCGGCGACTGCTTCACGTTCGGCCAGGCGCTGCTGCAACACGCCGGGGGCGACAAGGCGAGTCAGCGCGAGGCGCTTGCTGCGCTGGTGCGCGCATACCAACTCGATTCTTCCTGCGAACCCACGCTGCTGCATACGATTGCGCAGACCGCCTTCGTGCTGCGCGATTGGGCGCTGGTCGACTCCGCCACCGGGCTGCTGCTCTCGCACCATGCCGAAGACGCCAACGCGCTGATCTGGCGCGCAGCGGCCGTGCAGCAGCGCGACGACTTCGCCACCGCCGAGGCGCTGTTGCGCGAAGCCGTGCGCGTCGTGCCCGGCAATCCAGTCGCGCTGCATAAGCTGGCGTTGTGTATCAAGGAGCAGGCACGCTTCGCCGAGGCCGAGGCGTTGCTACGGCAAGTCCTGATGCTCTCGCCGCAGAACGCCCATGCGTTGTTCGATCTATCGGAACTCGAGATCCGCAGCGGGCGATTTGCGGAGGGTTGGACGCATTACGAATCGCGCGTCGTGTTTGCTGGCAGCGAACTGAACAACGCACAGCAGGCGCTCGCCGCGATCAGCGCGCCCTGGCAGGGTGAATCGCTTGCCGGCAAGAGGTTAGTGGTTTATGGCGAGCAGGGCAATGGCGACTGTCTCTGGGCAGTGCGCTTTCTGCCAATGCTGGCCGAACGGGCGCGACGCGAGGGCGGGCGGGTGATTTTCGGTCACGACGGTCCGTTGCGGCATTTGTTCGAACGCATGTTGCCAGTGGATTTGCCGCTCGAAACGAGTCTGGAAACGCAGCCCGATTTTCACTGCGGACTGATGAGCCTGCCGCTGCGGCTCGGCATTTTCGGCGCAACGGGATGGGGCGCACCGTATCTGAGCGCTGACCCTGCGCGTGAGCAGGCGTGGCGCGAACGAGTCGAAGCGCACACGGCGGCGCGGCGCGGCAGTCGCAAGGTCGGGCTGGTGTGGAACGGCAATCCGGACCATATCCGCGACATGCGGCGTTCAGTGCCCGTCGAGCAAATCGAACCTCTGTTGAACGTGCCGGACGTGAGCTATTTTGCTTTGTCGCCGGGGCGCGGAGAGACGGTTGCACAGTGGCGCGCCAAGGGTCTCGACGTCGTCGATCTGACGCATCATTTTCAGTCCGGCTTTGACGATGTCGCTGCGTTGCTGGCGAATCTGGATCTGGTCGTCACGATCGATAGCGGGCCCGCGCATCTGGCGGGGGCGCTCGGTGTGCCGACCTGCCTGATGATCGATCACGTTTCCGCGTGGTTCTGGGGCGATGAGTCGCCGGTGACGGCCTGGTACGATTCGATTGAACTGGTTCGACAACCGCGCGTTGGCGACTGGGCGCCGGTCGTGGCGAAAGTGCGGGGGCGGATTGAAGCGGTGGGGTGGAGCTGACTGGTTCTGCCTTCACAGCGCCGTCATTAAGAATCCGGCGTTGCGAAGGCAGGTGAAGCATGAATTACATGTTCGGGTAGTTCGGACCGCCGCCACCTTCAGGCGTGACCCAGACGATGTTCTGGGTCGGGTCCTTGATATCGCAGGTCTTGCAGTGCACGCAGTTCTGCGCGTTGATCACCAGGCGCTCGCTGCCGTCGTCGTTCTTCACGAACTCATACACTGCTGCGGGGCAGTAACGCGACTCCGGCCCGGCGTAGGTCTGCCAGTTCACGTTCACTGGCACCGAAGGATCTTTCAGTGTCAGGTGAGCGGGCTGGTTTTCTTCGTGGTTCGTGTTCGAGATGAACACTGAAGAGAGCCGGTCAAACGTCAGCTTGCCATCCGGCTTGGGATACATGATCGGCTTGCACTGCGAAGCCGGTTTCAGCATCTCGTGATCCGAATGCTGGTGATGCAGCGTCCACGGCACATTGCCGCCCAGCAGCTTT
>NZ_JARESR010000052.1:0-39130 GCF_046028015.1 Paraburkholderia sp. RL17-383-BIF-A
CCCTCAAGCGCAGTCTTCGCTTCGACTAAGGCGTCACCACCACCTTCCCGATCACGCGACGTTCAGCCATGTCACGCAGCGCGCGCCCGGTTTCTTCGAGTGAATAGCGCGCCGACACATACGGTTTAAGCTTGCCTTCAGCGATCCAGCGAGTCATCTGCTGGAACGCCGCGTGATTATGCTGCGGCTCGCGCTTCGCAAAGTCACCCCAGAACACGCCGACCAGACTTGCGCCTTTGAGCAGCGTCAGGTTGAGCGGCAGCTTCGGAATCTCGCCGTTCGCAAAGCCAACCACGAGATAACGCCCACGCCAGCCGATGCTGCGAAACGCCGGCTCCGCATACACGCCGCCGACGGGGTCGTAGATCACATCCGGGCCTTTCCCGTCGGTGAGCGCCTTGATGCGCTCGCGCAGATCTTCGGTGCTGTAGTTGATGGTGGCGTCCGCGCCGTGCTTGACGCAGGTCGCGAGTTTCTCGTCGCTCGATGCCGCTGCGATCACGCGCGCGCCGAGCGCCTTGCCGATCTCCACGGCCGCGAGTCCAACGCCGCCGGCCGCACCCAGCACCAGCATCGTCTCGCCGGGCTGCAATGCACCGCGATCGACCACGGCGTGATGTGAGGTGCCGTACGCCAACGTGAAGGCCGCCGCCAGTTCGAACGGAACACCGTCCGCCAACGGCACGCAGGCGCTGACCGGCGCCAGCGCCTGCTCCGCGAAACCACCCTGACCGGTGAAGGCGACCACGCGCGAGCCTGGCTTGAACTGCGTGACGTCCGCGCCGACCGCGCGCACCACGCCCGCGACTTCCGAGCCGGGGGTAAAGGGCAGGGGCGGTTTGAACTGGTACTTGTTCTCGATGATCAGCACGTCGGGAAAGTTGACGGCTGCGGCTTTGACGTCGATTACGACGTGGCCCGGCGGTGCTTCGAGGTCGGGCAGGTTTTCGACGACCAGGCTTTCCGGTGGCCCATATTGATTACAGCGAATCGCGCGCATCGTGTCTCCATGTCGATCAGGGGTTCGCAAGTATTCTGAGTCTAAAACAATCAGCACGACCGTGCGTTTTTATTGCCTTGCCCGCGGTCATCGGGATTGTCGTCGGGTGATCGATGCGCGTGCGGCAAACGACTCGCGCGAGGTCAGCGCGATTCCCGCGCGTGCGCATTGCATACCGCATGCGCATGGGCCGCCGTGTCGTTCGCGCGTCTTCTTTCCTCGGTTACAATCGCCGCATGCGAATCCTACTCAGCAATGACGACGGTTATCTGGCGCCCGGCCTTGCCGCGCTTTACGAAGCGCTCAAGCCGATCGCGGACGTCACCGTGATGGCACCCGAACAGAATTGCAGCGGCGCGTCGAATTCCTTGACGCTCTCGCGGCCGCTCTCGGTACTGCGTTCGGCCAATGGCTTCTACTACGTGAACGGAACGCCCACCGACTCGGTGCACATCGCGCTCACGGGCATGCTCGACCATACGCCGGACCTGGTGGTCTCGGGCATCAACAACGGTCAGAACATGGGCGAAGACACGCTCTATTCGGGGACCGTCGCCGCCGCCACCGAGGGGATCATGTTCGGTGTGCCGGCCATCGCGTTCTCGCTGGTCGATAAGGACTGGGTGCATCTCGAAGACGCCGTGCGCGTCGCCACCGAAATCGTCGCCCATTATCTCGAGCAGCCGTTGCCGGGACATCCGCTTCTGAACGTCAACATTCCGAATTTGCCCTACGAGCAGCTCGGCGACTGGCAGATTACGCGTCTCGGCAAGCGGCATCCGTCGCAGCCGGTGATCCGGCAAACCAATCCGCGCGGCGAACCGATCTACTGGATCGGGCCGGCGGGCAGTGCGCGCGACGCGAGCGAAGGCACCGACTTTCACGCCGTCGCCAACGGCCACGTGTCGATCACGCCGCTGCAGCTCGATTTGACCCACACGCAAATGCTGCCCGCAGCGCGCGACTGGGTGCGCGCCGGCAGCGGCGCTTCATGACGAACGAGCGCGCCAAGCGCTTTCCGCTCGGCCTCGAGGACCTGGTGCGTGAACCGCGCCGGCCCGAAGGGCGCCCGGGCGAAATACGCGCGGCGGCGCTGGCAGCGAGCGCGGCGCTGAACGCACGTCCGCAAGCCGCGAAAAACGCGCCGCTCGGTTCCACGGGTCAATCCCAATCGAAGCAACAGGCGAGGGCGCAGACCGCGGCGCACGCGAAGCCGCAAGCCAAGCCCTCGGCGGCAACGCCGCCAAAGCCGCTGGCCGCGTCTTCCGCCAAAGCGCCGGCGAGCGCTCCGGTGAAAGCGCCAATGAAAGCACCGGCCAAGGTCGCCGTGCCGAATTCGACTGCGCGCCCCGCGCCGCAGCCGGCGCCGGCCAAGCCTGCCACCCGCTCAACCGAGCGCAGTGCCGCGCCGAACGTCGCGTTGAGCGGCGCGATGAGCGGCGCATTGGCGCTGACTTCGGAACGGGTTCGCGAACGGATGGTCGAACGCCTGCGAGCGAACGGCGTGACCGATCAGCGCGTGTTGAACGCGATGTCGGTGGTGCCGCGCCACATGTTCGTCGATCCGGGTCTGGCGGCTCAGGCCTATGAAGATGCCGCATTGCCGATCGGCCATCACCAGACGATTTCCAAGCCCTCGGTCGTCGCCCGCATGATCGAACTGGCCGCCGCCGGCCGCACGCTGAATAACGTGCTGGAAATCGGCACCGGCTGCGGTTATCAGGCGGCCGTGCTGAGCCAGGTCGCGCGCGAGGTGTACTCGATCGAACGTATCAAGCCGCTGTCGGAGCGCGCGAAGACAAACTTGCGTCCGCTGCGCATTCCGAACATCCGCCTGCACTACGGCGATGGGCGGCTCGGTTTGCCGTCGGCGGGACCGTTCGACGCGATCGTGATCGCCGCGGCGGGGCTCGACGTACCGCAAGCCTTACTTGAACAACTCGCGATCGGCGGCCGTCTGGTCGCGCCGGTCGGCTCGCAGGACGGCCAGAACCAGGTGCTGACTCTGGTCGAGCGCCTCGGACCCGCGCAGTGGCGCGAGTCGCGGCTTGATCGCGTTTTCTTTGTACCCTTAAAATCCGGAGTGATTTGACACCGATGAGTATGTTGCGCGCGATGCAAAGAACCAGACTGAATGCCCCCATGACCGTAACCCAGCGCAGCGTGTGCGTGCTCGCCTTGTCCCTGTTGATGACGGCCTGTGCATCCCGGCTCGACCAGGCGCCGGTCGTCGACCGCTCCGGCGGCGGCACGCTCAGCACGCAAGCAGCGCAGCCGGCCGTGCCGCTCGGTCCGCCGCCGCCGGGCTACTATCGCGTGAAGCCGGGCGACACGCTGTATCGGATCGCGCTGGAGAACGGCCAGAACTACCGCGACATTTCGGCCTGGAACAATCTGACCAACCCGAATCAGATCGAAGTCGACCAGTTGTTGCGTGTCGTGCCGCCGGGTGCGAACACTGCGGCGCTCACGCCGGGAGTCTCGACCGCGCCGATCGGCGGCAGCGCTTCGGTGCAGAGCGCGCCGCTCGGCAGCACCGCGCCGGCCACGGGTGCGACCGCGGGTGTCGCGGCACCGCCGCTCTACGGGTCGGCCGCCAACAACGCGTCGTCGGCGCCGCCGGCCAACCCGGGCGCGGCGAGCGACTCGAACGCCGGTGCATCCGGCAACGTGGTGTTCGCCTGGCCGGTGCGTGGGCCGCTGCTCGGCACCTTCAACGACTCGACCAACAAGGGCGTGAATATCGGCGGCGCCGCGGGTGATCCGGTGAAGGCGTCGGCGGATGGTCGCGTGGTTTATGCCGGAAATGGGCTGCGTGGTTACGGTAATCTCATTATCATCAAACATGATGCAACTTATCTCACCGCGTATGCACACAACCGCTCTTTGATGGTAAAAGAGGGGGATGCGGTGACGAAGGGGCAGAAGATCGCTGAGATGGGCAATAGCGATTCCGACCGCGTGATGTTGCATTTCGAAGTTCGCCGGCAGGGTAAACCTGTCGACCCACTGAAGTATTTGCCGCCGCAATAAGCGATACGACCATGCCGAAATCGAAGCGCCCGCCGCAGCAAGCCGAGTCTGAGACGATCAGCCACGCTATGTCCGCTTCGGTGGATGAAAGCGGCGCTTCGGAAGTGGAAGAGGAGATCGCGGAAGAGCGCGATCTCGACGAACGCCAGGGCGGCGCGGACGAAGGCGGTGACGCCCGCGAAAGCGCGAGCGAAGCCGCGCCGGACGCGGACGATTTCCGCGCGCTGTTGCAAGCCGAGCTGACGGCCGACACGATCCAGCACTACCTGAACCGTATCAGCGTCAAGCCGCTTCTGACCGTCGAGGAAGAGCAGAAGTATTCGCGTCTTGCCAAGGCGGGCGAGTTCGAGGCGCGACAGGTCATGATCGAGCGCAATTTAAGGCTCGTTGTCAGCATTGCGAAGGGTTACCTGAACCGCGGCGTGCCGTTGCTCGATCTGATCGAGGAAGGCAATCTCGGACTGATGCACGCGATCGAGAAATTCGATCCGACGCGCGGCTTCCGGTTTTCTACCTATGCGACCTGGTGGATTCGCCAGAGTATCGAGCGCGCGATCATGAACCAGGCGCGCACCGTCCGTTTGCCGGTGCACGTGATCCGTGAACTCAATCAGGTGCTGCGCGCCAAGCGCCATCTGGAAAAGAATTCGATGAACTCCGGCGAAGCCGCCGAGCGCCGCGACGCCAGCATCGACGACATTGCCTATCTGACCGGCAAGACCACCGACGAAGTGACGGACATTCTCGCGTTGAACGAGCACACCGCTTCGCTGGACGCGCCGCTCGATCTCGATCCCGCGAGCAGTCTGCTCGATCTGCTGTCAGACGATCAGAGCCAGTCGCCGGATGCCGAAGTGCAGCACCGCGAACTGGAAACGCTCACGCGCGCGTGGCTGGCACGGCTGTCCGACAAGCATCGCCATGTGATCGAGCGCCGCTTCGGCCTGAATCACATCGAACCCGCCACGCTCGAAGAGCTGGCCGACGAAATGGGCCTCACGCGCGAGCGTGTGCGCCAGATCCAACAGGAAGCGCTCGTGCGGTTGAAGCGCTTCTTTGCCTCCAACGGTGTTCGGAAGGACGCCGTTCTATAACCTGATGACACCGATTCTTGTTTTCGACATCGAGACCATTCCCGATGTCGCCGGCATTCGCCGCCTCGAAGATTTGCCCGCCGACCTGAGCGACGCCGAGGTCGCCGAGCATGCGTTTGCCGCGCGGCGCGAAAAGACCGGCAGCGATTTCCTGCCGCATCATCTGCAACGGATTGCGGCAATTTCCTGCGTGTTCCGCGACAACAACGGCTTCCGCGTGCGCTCGCTCGGCACGCTGGAAGACGGCGAGGCGGCGCTCGTGCAGTCGTTTTATCGCGTGATCGAGAAGTACACGCCGCAGCTCGTGTCGTGGAACGGCGGCGGCTTCGACCTGCCGGTGTTGAACTACCGAGCCTTGGTCAACGGCATTCCCGCCTACAAGTTCTGGGATCTCGGCGAGGACGACCGCGAGTTCAAGTGGAACAACTACATCAGCCGCTATCACGCGCGTCACACGGATCTGATGGACGTGCTCGCCATGTACCAGGCGCGCGCCAACGCGCCGCTCGACGCGCTCGCCAAGATGTGCGGATTTCCCGGCAAGATGGGCATGGACGGCAGCCAGGTGTGGCACGCGTACCAGGAAGGGCGCATCGAGGAAATCCGCAACTACTGCGAGACCGACGTCGTCAATACGTACTTGCTCTATTGCCGCTTCCAGTTGATCCGCGGCGCGTTTTCACCCGCGGAGTATGCTGACGAGATCAACCTCGTCAAGAACGCGCTGGCGCTGGAAACGGCGCCGCAATGGACCGAATATCTGGCGGCATTCGATCAGTAAGCCGCTCGCGGACGAGCCAAGACGGGGTTCCGCCGTGCGGAGAGAGCAGCGAGGCCGCCGCAGCCGTTCGCTCCAAAGGCGCGAAAGGCTCGCAAGGTACAAGTCGGTGTGAGGCGCGCTCGTCTCCGGCTGTCGCCGCCACCGCGGTTATCGTGGCTAATGCGTCTGGCAGCCATTCCCGCCGCGCCGGATGATGGTCACGCGCGGCGCTTCGTCTACAATCTCGCCTTTCCCCCAAGTTTGTCAGGAAGTAGCAGGTGTCCCGAACTGCCCCCCAACGCCGCGCGCCGAAGCGTCACAAGACGCCTCCGCCCGCGCCGGCACACGTCGTTACCGGCAACGAGCCGGTCATTGAAATCGTTTCGCTCGATATGGAGGCGCGCGGCGTTGGCCGCACCGAGACCGAAGACGGCTCGCCCGGCAAGGTGATTTTCGTCGAAGGTGCGCTGCCGGGCGAACGCGTAAGCTACTCGACGCATCGCAGCAAGCCGAAATTCGAGCAGGCCGAAGTGGTCCAGGTATTCCGCGAGAGCGTGATCCGCACCAAGCCGAAATGCACGTACTTCGATATCTGCGGCGGCTGTTCGATGCAGCATCTGGACATTCGCGCGCAGGTGGCCGTCAAGCAGCGCGTGCTCGAAGACAATCTCCAGCATCTCGCCAAACTGCGCCCGGAAACGGTGTTCCGGCCGATCCACGGTCCGTCCTGGGGTTATCGCTACCGTGCGCGTCTGGCAGTGCGCTTCCTGCCGGAAAAGGGCGGTATGCGGATAGGCTTCCACGAGAAGAAGAGCAGCTACATCGCCGATATGAAAACCTGCGAAGTGCTGCCGCCGCACGTGTCGGCCATGCTGATGCCGCTGCGCTTCATGGTTCGCAAGCTGTCGATCTACGACCGCATGCCGCAGCTCGAACTGGCGGTCGGTTCGTCGGTGACGGCGCTGGTGGTGCGCAATCTCGAGCCCATCACAGCCGCGGACGAGCAGGTGCTGCGCGATTTCGCCGACGAGCACAAGGTGCAGTTCTGGCTGCAGCCGGGCGGCCCAGACACGGTCACGCCGTTCTATCCGCTCGACGTGGAGCTCGACTACACGCTGCCGGAGTACGGCATTCGCATGCCGTTCAAGCCGACCGACTTCACCCAGGTGAATCACGCCATCAACCGCGTGCTGGTGAGCCGCGCGTTGCGTCTGCTGGCGCCGGCGCGCACCGATCGCGTGCTCGATCTGTTTTGCGGGATTGGCAACTTCACGCTGCCGCTCGCGCGGATCTCGAAGGAAGTGATGGGCATCGAAGGCAGCGAGGTGCTGACCTCGCGTGCGCTCGCCAATGCCGAACTGAATGGCGTGGCGGGGCATACGTCGTTTGCGTGCCGCAACCTGTTCGAAGTTACTGCCGACGACCTGCGCGTGCTCGGCCACTTCGACAAGTTCCTCATCGACCCGCCGCGCGAAGGCGCGCTGGCCGTCGCCAAGGCGCTGGCTGAGATCGCGCAGAGCGGCAACGGGCCGCTGCCGAAGCGCATCGTCTACGTGTCGTGCGCGCCGGCGACCCTCGCGCGCGACGCCGGTCTGCTCGTGCACGAAGCAGGCTACCGGCTGGTGGGCGCGGGCGTGGTCAACATGTTCCCGCACACGTCGCATGTGGAGTCGATCGCGCTGTTCGAGCGGGACTGACGGGCGCGCCTGGTTGCGTCGGCGCTGCGCGGCAGCGCGACGGCCTAAGGCAGCGTAAGGCAGAGGCGAAAAGGAGCGCACAAACAAAAACGCCACGACCGAAGTCGTGGCGTTTTTTTATTCCTGCTGCTTTTCAGTACGCGGCGCGGCTTAGAACTGCCACCACGACTTTTCCGTACCCGGCCTTGCATGACCCGTGATGTACGGGCTGTCAGGGAAGGTGCCGGCCAGCACGCGCTTCGTGTCGTCGGCCAGTTGCGGCTGATTCAGCTTCTGATACGACAGCATCATGATGTGCAGTGCGTCTTCAATAGCCGGCGCGTTCTTGTATTGCGTGAGTGCCAGTTGCGCGCGATTGATCGCGGCGACATAAGCGCCGCGGCGGTAGTAATAATCCGCTGCGTGGACTTCGTGCGACGCCAGGGCGTTCACGATATAGCGCATGCGTTGTGCTGCGTCCGGCGCATACTTGCTGTTCGGGTACTTGTCCACGACGATCTTGAAGGCGTCGTACGATTCGCGCAGCGACTTCGGATCGCGCTCGCTCATGTCCTGGCCGGAGAAGCGGCCGAACAGACCGAGGTCGTCGTTGAAGTGGATCATGCCCTTCAGGTAGTACGCGTAAGCGATGTCCGGATGATCCGGGTGCAGCTGGATGAAGCGGTCGATCGCCTGGTCGGCGGCGGCGTTTTCATTGTCTTTCCAGTTGCAGTAAGCGACATTGATCTGTGCCTGCTGGGCGAAGTGGCCGAACGGATCGCGCCCCTCGAGCATTTCGAAGTACTTGGCGCACTTGCCGTAATCACCACCGGACAAGGCGTCGTTCGCCTCCGTATATAATTTGTTGTTGTTCCACGTTGCCGTTTCGTCGGTCTTCTCCGGCAGGCCGTGGCAAGCCGCGACAACCGCGACGGCTGCGGCACACGCAATGTATCCGGCCACTTTCCGGGCCGCCTTCTTGATGGCCGCCAAATTGATCGCCGCTTTAGTGATGGTGTTCAAGGCTCGCATTTTCCAGTCTAGCTTTACGTCCAGGTGACCCAGACTCAATGACCCGCTCAAATACTCCAGGTGCCGCAACCGGCGCCGGGAATAGCAACAAAGATTATAGCGTAAGCGCTGACCCCTCCGACGCGTTGGGCGTCGATTCCCTCGACGACGATCTCGGCAGCGACGCGCTCGGCGCCGCGGCCGTGTCCAGCCTCGTGCCGACGGTCGCGAACCGCGTGACGGACGAGACGCCGCGCAGCGTCGTCGTGCCCGACGAACTGGCCGGCGAGCGCCTCGACAAGGTGCTCGCGCGGGTCTTCCCCGAGTTCTCGCGCAACCGTCTGCAGAGCTGGATCGAAGCCGAGCGCGTGCGGATCGACGGCAAGCCCGCGAAAATCCGCCAGCCGGTGCCGCTCGGCGCGACCATCGAACTCGTGCCCGATCTGCTGCCCGAGCAGCTCGCGTTCACGCCGGAGCCGGTGCCGCTCGAGATCGTTTACGAAGACGACACGCTGGTGGTCATCAACAAGCCGGCCGGTATGGTCGTGCATCCGGCCGCCGGCAACTGGAGCGGCACGCTGCTCAACGGACTGCTGTATCGCTATGGAGACGCTGCCGCGGGCCTGCCGCGCGCCGGCATCGTGCACCGTCTCGACAAGGAAACCTCCGGCCTGATGGTGGTGGCACGCACGCTCGAGGCGCAGACCGACCTCGTGCGCCAGTTGCAAGCGCGCACGGTGAAGCGCCGTTATCTCGCGCTGGTGTGGGGCAACATGCCCGAAGAAGGCACGATCGACGCGCCGATCGGCCGCGATCCGCGCGAGCGCACCCGCATGGCGGTGGTGACGAGCGCGTCGGGCAAGCCCGCGCGCACGCATTTCCGGCGTGTCGATTCGGCGATCTGGGAGCGCCAGCCGGTGACCGCGATTCATTGCGATCTCGAAACCGGCCGCACTCATCAGATTCGCGTGCATTGCGCGCACATCGGCCATCCGCTGCTCGGCGATCCGATTTACGGGCGCGCGCGCGGCAAGCGTTCGGTCACGCCGCTGCCTGGCGGTTTCGCGCGCCAGGCGCTGCATGCATGGCGGCTCGGCCTGATTCATCCGCAGACCGGCCGCACGATGCAGTGGCGTGCCGACGTGCCGGAAGACATGCAGGCGCTGTCGGCGGCGCTCGGTCTCGGCCGCGACGACGCGGGCGAGTTCGACGAGACGTACTACGAAGAAGACGACTACGACGCGTCGTTCGACGAGGACGGCGATGAAGGCGCACTCGATCACGACGAACACGACGGTGCAGATGACCACGACCACGAACACGACGAGGACGATCACGCATGAGTGCGCCCGAGCTGAGCTTTGCCGATGTCGTGCAACCCGCATGGAATGTGTCGCCGCGCGTGCGCGCGCTCGTCACCACGCGTAACGGCGGCGTGAGCGAGCCGCCGTTCGGCCGCTGGCACAACGGCGCGGATTTGCCCGGCGGCCTGAACCTGGGCATGAAGTCCGGCGACGACCCGGCCGCGGTCGCCACCAATCGCGAGCGTCTGCTGAAGCTGGCCGGCGTGAGCGAGGCGGCGTGGCTCGAACAGATTCACGGCGCCGGCATCGTGCGCGCGGAAGAGGTGATCGCATCGGCACGCGTGAGCGGTGGGCCGACGCGCGCCGATGCGAGCGTCACGAATCTTCCCGGCAGCGTGTGCGTCGTGATGGTGGCCGATTGCATGCCGGTGCTGTTGTGCGACGAGGCGGGCCGCGCGGTCGGCGCGGCGCACGCGGGGTGGCGCGGACTGGCTGCGGGCATCGTCGAACAGACTGCGCAGCGCGTCGCCGAACTCGCGCAGGTGCAGGCGAGTGCATTGCATGCCTATCTCGGTCCCTCGATCGGACCCGACGCCTTCGAAGTCGGCCCAGATGTGCGTGACGCGTTCATGAACGGCGTGGGCGGCGCGCAACGCGATGCCACGGCAAACGCATTCGTCGAGCATCCGCAGAATCCGGGCAAATATCTCGCCGATCTCCCGGCGCTGGCGCGTTTGCGGCTGCAGCGGCTCGGCGTGACAAAGATTGTCGGCGGCGACCTCTGCACGGTCACGCTGCGCGAGCGTTTCTACTCCTATCGCCGCGACCGCGAGACCGGCCGCATGGCCGCACTCATCTGGCTGGACGATCAGGCGCTGTCGATCGCCGACTAGTCCTACTCGCGACGCCGCCCCTCGCGGCGCTCTTGCTGTCAATGCAGAAGACACACATCGGCACACACGAATGACGTTCGGCGAGGTCGACGTCATCGTGCCGGCAGGCTACGTCAGAGCATTGCCGCGGCATTCTTACGAGCACGCGTATGAGGGTTTATTGGGAGACGCCGCAGGTGTTTTTGCTGCGCTGCCGGAATTGCCTGAGATGCGTGAATCTGCCGCGCAAACTGTTCGCAGACGAACGGATAAGTGCGCATAAACCTATGCAATATGGGAGCTTTTTTCGTTCGCGGCTGCATTGAATCATGCCTGTCCTAAAAGCGCGATCTGCTACACAGGGAAAACGATAATTAAAAAACTATCGCACTGCGGCAAAATCGGGAACAAGCATTGACATGCCTTGCGATGGGGAGCAAGAATGTTCCTCACGGATCCTCGTACAAGGGACAGGGCGTGACGAGGTCGCGAGCAATTGCTCACGTGCGCACGAACCTGCCTCTCAACCCGTCCGCAAGGACTTACCGGTCAAAAGCAGGCATGGCAGCATCACATACCTCAGCTTCCCCCAAGACGGACTCCTCGACGGAGAACACGCAGCAGGCCGGTACGAGCGGTGCAGCGCCGGCCCCTGGGATGCAGCAGCTGTTCGACGCCTGGATGGGCGCCTGGCGCTCGCTTGGCACGCCACCCGGCGGCAACGGCATGCCTTTCCCGATGCCTCAAATGCCGCTTCCCATGCCGTTCCAGATACCGCAAGCAGGTCTGCCGCAAATGCCGTCGTTTCCGGGCATGCCGGACTTCAGCAAACTGGCGGCCGGAGCGATGCCGGCCATGCCGTCTTTCGCCGGTCTGAACATACCGAGCGCAGCCATTCCCTCCGAGCGACTGCAGAAGCTGCAGGCTGACTATTCGCGCGAGGCAATGGAGTTGATCCAGCAAGCCACCACGTCCGCAACCAAAGCGCCCGAACTGAAGGATCGCCGCTTCAGTTCCGACGCATGGAGTGCGGCGCCGGCCTACGCATTCACTGCCGCCTGGTATCTGTTGAACGCGCGCTATCTGCAGGAAATGGTCGACGCGCTCGACACGGAACCCAAGGTGCGTGAGCGTATCCGTTTCGCTGTCCAGCAGTGGACCGCGGCGGCGTCGCCGAGCAACTTCTTCGCCCTGAATCCGGAAGCGCAAAAGACCTTGCTGGACAGCAAGGGCGAGAGCTTGCGCCAGGGCGTGATGAACCTGCTCACCGACTTGCAGCGCGGCAAGATTTCGCAGACCGACGAATCGGGTTTCGTGGTCGGCGAGAACCTTGCCAACACCGAAGGCTCGGTGGTGTTCGAAAACGACCTGATGCAGGTGATCCAGTACAAGCCGCGCACGGCGACCGTGCGCGAACGGCCGCTGCTCATCGTGCCGCCTTGCATCAACAAGTTCTACATTCTCGATCTGCAACCGGAGAATTCGCTGGTTGCCCACGGACTCGATTCAGGGCATCAGGTGTTCCTGATTTCGTGGCGCAACGCGGATCAATCCATCGCGCATAAGACGTGGGACGACTATATCGGTGAAGGCGTGCTCACCGCCATTGAGACGGTGAGCAAGATCAGCGGTCGCGAGCAGATCAATACGCTCGGCTTCTGCGTGGGCGGCACGATGCTCGCCACCGCGCTGGCGGTGGCCGCGGCGCGCGGCGAACATCCGGCTGCGTCCATGACGCTGCTCACCGCCATGCTCGATTTCTCGGACACGGGCGTGCTCGACGTGTTCGTCGACGAGGCGCATGTGCAGATGCGCGAGCAGACCATCGGCGGCAAGAATGGTGCGCCTGGACTGATGCGCGGCATCGAGTTCGCCAACACGTTCTCGTTCCTGCGGCCGAATGATCTGGTGTGGAACTACGTCGTCGACAATTACCTCAAAGGGCGCACGCCGGTTCCGTTCGACCTGCTCTACTGGAACAGCGACTCGACCAGCCTGCCGGGCCCGATGTACGTCTGGTATTTGCGCAATACGTACCTCGAAAATCGTCTGCGCGAGCCGGGTGCGTTGACCACCTGCGGCGAGCCGGTCGACCTGTCGAAGATCGACGTGCCCACCTTCATCTACGGGTCACGCGAGGACCATATCGTGCCGTGGCAAACGGCGTACGCGTCGGTGCCGCTGCTCAGCGGGCCGTTGAAGTTCGTGCTCGGCGCGTCGGGCCACATTGCCGGCGTGATCAATCCGCCCGCGAAGAAGAAGCGCAATTTCTGGATGCTGGAAGGTGAGGTCAAAACGCTGCCGGAGAATGCCGAGGAATGGCTCGATCAGGCGACCGAAGTGCCTGGCAGCTGGTGGCCCGAATGGACCACATGGCTCGATCAGTACGGCGGCAAGAAGGTGAAGCCGCGGGCCTCTGCAGGCTCGGCGGAATTCCCGGTGATCGAGCCGGCGCCCGGACGTTATGTACGGCAACGGGAGTAGGTTTGAGCTTGCTTCACGGCGCGGTCCTTTGCGCTGTGAACGAGCGTCCGGCTGAGCTGGCGCGCTGAGTTGACGCGCTGAGTTGACGCGTAAACCCGGCGCATAAGCAGAAGCAACGAGATTTCTAACTTGACGGGCTGCGGCGCATTTGGCCGACTCGCCCGGAGGATATGGAAATGACTGATGTTGTGATCGTATCGGCCGCCCGTACGGCAGTTGGCAAATTTGGTGGGTCGCTGGCGAAGATCGCCGCACCCGATCTCGGCGCCACGGTGATTCGCGCGGTACTCGAGCGAGCAGGGCTGAAGCCCGAGCAGGTGAGCGAAGTGATCCTGGGTCAGGTGCTGACGGCAGGCTCGGGCCAGAATCCGGCGCGTCAGTCGCTGATCAAGGCGGGCTTGCCGAACGCCGTGCCCGCCATGACGATCAACGTGGTGTGCGGCTCGGGCCTGAAGGCCGTGATGCTGGCGGCCAACGCGATCATCGCGGGCGACGCCGATATCGTGGTGGCCGGCGGTCAGGAAAACATGAGCGCGGCGCCGCACGTGCTGCCGGGCTCGCGCGACGGTTTCCGCATGGGTGACGCGAAGCTGGTCGACTCGATGATCGTCGACGGCCTGTGGGACGTCTACAACCAGTACCACATGGGCGTGACGGCGGAAAACGTCGCCAAGGAATACGGCATCACGCGCGAGCAGCAGGACGCGTTTGCGGCGCTGTCGCAGAACAAGGCGGAAGCCGCGCAGAAAGCGGGCCGTTTCGACGACGAAATCGTGCCGGTCGAGATTCCGCAACGCAAGGGCGAGCCGCTGCGTTTCGCGACCGACGAGTTCGTGCGCCATGGTGTGACGGCTGAATCGCTCGCAGGCCTGAAGCCGGCTTTCTCGAAGGAAGGTTCGGTCACGGCGGCCAATGCGTCGGGTCTGAACGACGGTGCGGCGGCCGTGCTGGTGATGTCGGCGAAGAAGGCGGAGGCGCTCGGCCTCAAGCCGCTCGCGCGCATCAAGGCGTACGCCACCTCGGGTCTGGATCCGAAGGTGATGGGCATGGGCCCGGTGCCGGCCTCGCGCCGTTGTCTCGAACGCGCGGGCTGGACGCCGGCCGATCTGGACCTGATGGAAATCAACGAAGCGTTCGCCGCGCAGGCATGTGCAGTGAATCAGCAGATGGGCTGGGACACGTCGAAGATCAACGTGAACGGCGGCGCGATTGCGATCGGCCACCCGATCGGCGCGTCCGGCTGCCGGATTCTCGTCACGCTGCTGCACGAAATGCAGAAGCGCGATGCGAAGAAGGGTTTGGCGTCGCTGTGTATCGGCGGCGGCATGGGTGTGGCGCTGGCGCTTGAGCGCGCTTGAGTATCGCCGCGTGACCGACGCCACAGGCGTTGGTCGCGTGGCAAACGGAGCGTTGCCGCGCGCGTCACGCGCGCGGTCAGCGGTGGCCTCGTCGGCCGGTCGCCCGGCGGCTGCGGAGATGAAGCACAGACGAGGGGAGAGGCGGCCGGTCGGTGCCTCGAAAACGATAACGGAGTGTAGTTTATGACACAGCGAATTGCGTACGTAACGGGCGGGATGGGTGGCATCGGCACGAGCATTTGCCAGCGGCTGCACAAAGAGGGCTTCAAGGTCGTCGCGGGCTGCGGCCCGAATTCGCCGCGCCGTGTGAAGTGGCTCGAAGAGCAGAAGGCGCTGGGCTTCGATTTCATCGCGTCCGAAGGCAACGTCGGCGATTGGGAGTCGACCAAGAATGCGTTCGACGAGGTCAAGGCCGAAGTCGGCGAGATCGACGTGCTGGTGAACAACGCGGGCATTACGCGCGACGTCGTGTTCCGCAAGATGACCCACGAAGACTGGACGGCGGTGATCGACACCAACCTGACCAGCCTCTTCAACGTCACCAAGCAGGTGATCGACGGCATGGTCGAGCGTGGCTTTGGCCGCATCATCAACATTTCGTCGGTGAACGGCCAGAAGGGCCAGTTCGGCCAGACCAACTACTCGACCGCGAAGGCCGGCATTCACGGCTTCACGATGTCGCTGGCGCAGGAAGTGGCTACCAAGGGCGTGACGGTCAACACCGTGTCGCCGGGCTACATCGGCACCGATATGGTCAAGTCGATCCGCCCCGACGTGCTGGAAAAGATCATCGCGACGATTCCGGTGCGCCGTCTGGGTCAGCCGCAGGAAATCGGCTCGATCGTGGCATGGCTGGCATCGGAAGAATCGGGTTTCTCCACGGGTGCTGATTTTTCGCTGAACGGCGGATTGCATATGGGCTGAGTCACGGGCGCGCCGCTCACGAGGCGGCGCGTTTCGGCTCAGATGGTTCGGCGGCGTCTCGATTGCGCGATGACCAGATTGCGCAGCCGGTATGACGCCGTTTCCGCGCTCGACTTGCGCTCAAAGGCGTTACATGACCACTACTACAAAGAAAACAGCCGAACGACTGATCAAGAAATATCCGAATCGTCGGCTCTACGATACCGAGACAAGCACGTACATCACGCTGACGGACGTCAAGCAGCTCGTGTTGGATCAGGAGGATTTCAAGGTCATCGATGCGAAGAGCAACGAGGATCTGACGCGCGCCATCCTGTTGCAGATCATTCTCGAAGAGGAAAGCGGCGGCTTGCCGATGTTCTCGTCGTCGATGCTCTCGCAGATCATCCGTTTCTACGGTCATGCGATGCAGGGCATGATGGGCACGTATCTGGAAAAGAACATCCAGGCCTTCATCGACATTCAGGCGAAGCTCGCCGACCAGTCGAAGAATCTGTACGAAGGCAAGGCCATGAATCCCGAGGTCTGGTCGCAGTTCATGAACATGCAGGCGCCGATGATGCAGGGCATGATGACCAGCTACATCGAACAGTCGAAGAACATGTTCGTGCAGATGCAGGAGCAGATGCAGAATCAGGCGAAGTCGATGTTCGCTACTTTCCCGTTTACGCCGGGCGGCGCGGCCAACGTGGCCGGTGCCGGCAATGTACCGGCTACTCCGCAAGGCAACCCGCAGGGTAATCCGGAGCCGGAGAAGAAGTAAGGGCGGGGGCTCAAGCTAGTGGTGTTACCACGCGTTGGGGCGCCATACGGGGCCACCCGGGGCCACCGCCCTCAACAGGTGAGTAACGGCGCAGCCTGCGCGCCGATGCGGAGGGCACGGCTGCGACCGTAAGGCGCCGGCGCGGTACAATCGGCGGCTGCGTGTGTGGGGCATTTTCTTCGGAGAGGGCGCTCTGGCCGCCGACTCCCCCCATTCCCACGGTCGATCTCATGTTTCATCACTGCCCCAGTCGCCCTCTGGCAACCCGCCACCTCCCGGCGCCCGTTTCCGCATGAGCCGGCTCTTTCTCGCCCCCATGGAAGGGCTCGCTGACTACGTGTTGCGCGACGTGCTCACCGGCATGGGCGGATTCGACGGATGCGTGTCCGAGTTCGTCCGGGTGACGGGCTCTCTGCTTCCCGGCCGGGTCTACGAAAGGGAAGCCCCCGAAGTGCTCGACGGCGCCTACACCCGCGCCGGTACGCCGATGGTGATCCAGTTGCTCGGCAGCGATCCCGAATGGATGGCGCTGAACGCGGCGCATGCGGCCACCTTGTCACCGCACGGCATCGACCTGAACTTCGGCTGTCCCGCCAAGGTGGTCAATCAGCACGGCGGCGGTGCCATGCTGCTGGCCGACCCTGAACAACTGAACCGGATCGTGTCGTCGGTTCGGGCTGCGGTGCCTGCCGGCATCGCCGTGACGGCCAAAATGCGCCTTGGCGTCTCCGACACGTCGCTGGCGATCGATTGCGCGGTCGCGCTCGCCGAAGGCGGCGCCGCCTCGCTCGTCGTGCACGCGAGGACGCGCGATCATGGCTACCGGCCGCCGGCTCACTGGGAGTGGATCGCGCGTATCGATTCGGCCGTGGACGTGCCGGTTATCGCGAACGGAGAAGTCTGGACGGTGGCCGACTGGGAGCGCTGCCGCGCTGTCAGCGGTTGTGCGGACGTGATGCTCGGGCGGGGCGCCGTATCGGACCCGTTCCTCGCGCTCAGGATACGCGGCCTGATGGACCGGTCCCCATCCGAAGGGGAATGGCATCAGGTGCTTCGTCACATGGCCGGCTATCTGCGGAAACTACAGGCCCGCGTCGCCTCCCGTCACGAGCACGGACGCGTCAAGAAGTGGCTCAGCTACCTGCAGCGCACCTGGCCGCAGGCGGCCGAACTGCATGCGGCGATACGCCGGATGCAGGATTCGCACGAAATTCTGGCGACGATCGAGCACGCTTTGGGATTCGATAAATTAATCGCGCCACATCAGTCCGAGTCTGCCGGCCGACTCGATCCGGCGCACGCCGCGGCCGGTTGAAGGCGGAAATTCAAAGACTTACGAGCGGCAGCCGTGGCGAACCGCTACAATTCAAGGTTTAACGTCTTCAAGCGGTTCCCCATGTCTGCCACCCCCCCGATTGCCCCGAATGCCACGCCGAAGGTTGGCTTTGTCTCGCTCGGTTGCCCGAAAGCCCTGGTTGATTCCGAGCAGATCATCACCCAACTGCGCGCCGAAGGTTACGAGATTTCCGGCACGTACGACGGCGCGGACCTCGTGGTCGTCAACACCTGCGGCTTCATCGACGAAGCGGTGCAGGAAAGCCTCGACGCGATCGGCGAAGCGCTCAACGAAAATGGCAAGGTGATCGTGACCGGCTGCCTCGGCGCCAAGAAGAGCGCGAGCGGCTCGGGGCTGATCGAAGAAGTGCATCCCAAGGTGCTGGCCGTGACCGGTCCGCACGCGCTCGGCGAAGTCATGCAGCACGTGCACACCCATCTGCCGAAGCCGCACGATCCGTTCGTCGATCTGGTGCCGGCCGCCGGCGTGAAGCTCACGCCGCGCCATTACGCGTACCTGAAGATTTCCGAAGGCTGCAATCACCGCTGCACGTTCTGCATCATCCCGTCCATGCGCGGCGACCTGGTGTCGCGTCCCGTCGCCGACGTGATGCTCGAAGCGGAAAATCTGTTCAAGTCGGGCGTGAAGGAACTGCTGGTTATTTCGCAGGACACTAGCGCGTATGGCGTCGACGTCAAATACCGCACCGGTTTCTGGAACGGCAAGCCGATCAAGACGCGCATGACCGACCTCGTCGGCGCGCTCGGCGAACTCGCCGCGCAATACGGCGCATGGGTGCGTCTGCATTACGTGTATCCGTATCCGAGCGTGGACGAAGTGATCCCGATGATGGCCGAAGGCCCGTTCAAGGGCCACGTGCTGCCGTATCTCGACGTGCCGTTCCAGCACGCGCATCCGGAAGTCCTGAAGCGCATGAAGCGCCCGGCCAACGCCGAGAGGGTGATGGAGCGCGTGAAGAAGTGGCGCGAGATGTGCCCGGATCTGACCATCCGCAGCACGTTCATCGCCGGCTTCCCCGGTGAGACTGAAGAGCAGTTCCAGACGCTGCTCGATTTCATCCGCGAAGCGGAACTCGACCGCGTCGGCTGCTTTGCGTACTCGCCGGTCGAAGGCGCAACGGCCAACGAACTCGACGGTGCATTGCCCGACGAAGTGCGCGAAGAGCGCCGTGCGCGTTTCATGGAAGTCGCCGAGGAAGTGTCGGCCAAACGTATCGCGAAGAAGGTCGGCAAGACGCTGAAGGTGCTGGTCGACGAGATCAACGCGGACGGCGGCATTGGCCGCACCGCGGCGGACGCGCCGGAGATCGACGGCGTCGTGTACATCGCGCCGGCTGTCAAGGCGTCCAAGCGCTACAAGGTCGGCGACTTCGTGTCGGTGAAGATCACCGGCGCCGACGGTCACGACCTGTGGGGCGAGGTTTAAGCAATGGCGGCAAGCATGCCTGCAACGCCGGAAGTTCAGCGCGCCGACATCCTCGCGCTCGGCGAGGCGATGATCGAGTTCAACCAGTCGGCCAAAGACGAGCCGAACTACCTGCAAGGCTTCGGCGGCGATACCTCGAATTTCTGTATCGCAGCCGCCCGGCAAGGCGCGAAGACGGGTTTCGTCTCCGCGGTCGGTGCGGATCATTTCGGGCGTTTGCTGGTTGATCTGTGGGAACGTGAACAGGTGGATACGGCGCTGGTGCGGGTCGATCCGCACGCGCCTACCGGCGTGTATTTCGTGTCCCACGGTCCTAATGGCCACGCGTTCGACTATCTGCGCGCAGGTTCGGCCGCGAGCCGCTATGCACCGCACGATCTGCCGCTCGAGGCGATTGCCGCGGCCAAGGTGATTCATCTGTCCGGCATCAGCCTCGCGATCAGCCTGAGTGCCTGCGACGCGGCGCTCGAAGCGATCGCGCATGCGCGCGCCAATGGCGTGCGCGTGAGCTTCGACACCAATCTTCGCCTGAAGCTGTGGCCGCTCGCGCGGGCGCGCGCGGTGATGCTCGAAGCCATTCGCCAGACCGACATTTGCCTGCCAAGCTGGGACGATGTCACCGAACTCACGGGTCTGACCGGCCGTGACGAGATCGTCGATTTCCTGCTGTCGCACGGTCCGCGCGTGGTCGCGCTCAAGCTCGGCAAGGAAGGCTCATATATCGCCACGCCGAACGAACGGCGTGTGGTGCCGGGCCACGTCGTCAACGCGGTCGATGCAACCGGCGCGGGCGACTGCTTCGGCGGCGCGTTCATTGCGCGGATCGTGGCGGGTGACGATCCGTTTGCGGCGGCACGTTATGCGAACGTCGCCGCGGCGCTGTCCACGCAAGGTTACGGCGCGGTGGCGCCGATTCCTTCGCGCGCAACAGTCGAACAACTTCTGGCGGGCTGAACACGGGCGTTGCGACGCGGGCCCGCCGAGGCAAAATCATCCTGAGAGACTAAAGAAGGAGCGAGCGATGCAACGAGACGTAGTGGTGGTTAGCGGTGTGCGCACGGCAATTGGCGCTTTCGGCGGCAGTCTGAAGGATTTTTCGCCGACCGATCTCGGCGCACGCGTCGTGCGTGAAGCGCTGGCCCGCGCCAGCGTGTCGGGCGACGAAGTCGGCCATGTGGTGTTCGGCAACGTCGTGCATACCGAAGCGAAAGACATGTATCTGGCGCGCGTGGCGGCGATCAACGGCGGCGTCGCGCAACACGCGCCGGCCCTGACCGTGAACCGCCTGTGCGGCTCCGGCCTGCAGGCCATTGTCTCGGCCGCGCAAAGCGTGCTCCTCGGCGACGCCGACATCGCCATTGGTGGCGGCGCGGAAAACATGAGCCGCGCGCCTTATTCCATGCCTGCCGCGCGCTTCGGTCAGCGCATGGGCGACGCGCGCCTCGTCGACATGATGGTCGGCGCGCTGAACGATCCGTTCCAGGCGATCCACATGGGCGTGACTGCCGAGAACGTCGCGCGCAAGTACGACATCTCGCGTGAAACGCAGGACGCACTCGCGCTCGAATCGCATCGCCGCGCGGCCAACGCGATCACGAATGGCTACTTCAAGGAACAGATCCTGCCGATCACGATCCCGTCGAAAAAAGGCGACGTCGTGTTCGACACGGACGAGCACGCGCGCATGAACGCATCGGCTGAAGATTTCTCCAAGCTGAAACCCGTGTTCGCGAAAGAGAACGGCACGGTGACGGCCGGCAACGCGTCGGGCATCAACGACGCCGCCGCGGCCGTGGTGCTGATGGAGCGGAGCGTCGCTGAACAGCGGGGCATCAAGCCGCTGGCGCGCCTCGTGTCGTATGCGCATGCAGGCGTCGATCCGGCGTACATGGGCATCGGCCCGGTGCCGGCCACGCGCCGCGCGCTGGAGCGGGCCGGCCTGACGGTCGCCGACCTCGACGTGATCGAGGCGAACGAAGCGTTCGCCGCGCAGGCCTGCGCGGTCAGCAAGGAGCTGGGCTTCGATCCCGCCAAGGTCAATCCGAACGGCTCGGGCATTTCTCTCGGCCACCCGATCGGCGCGACTGGTGCGCTCATCACCGTCAAGGCGCTGTATGAATTGCAGCGGATCGGCGGCCGCTATGCGCTGGTCACGATGTGCATTGGCGGCGGGCAGGGTATTGCGGCGATCTTCGAACGGATCTGAAGCGCTGCGCGTAGCGGTTGTATCGAGCAATAAGGAACGAACGGATGCGGGAACTGAAAGCGATGAAGGGTGCCATGCGTCGGCGCGGTTGGGCAATAGCGACCATTGCCGCGTTGCTGTGTGCGGGCGCGACGGTGGTGATGCCCGCCCAGGCATGGGCGGAAAGCGACGCGGTGAAGGAGTTGGCGGCACCTGCGCCGATCCAGTTGCCGCTCAAGCCCAGTGCTGAATTCGCGAAGTTCCCACGCTACGCCGGCATGCTGGGCTCGCGCCAGATCGTGCTGAAGCTCGGCCCGAAATCCGACGATCCTGCCGGTGTGCACGGCGAGTATCAGTACACGGACACCGGCGAAGTGATCCTGATCGCCGGCGACCGCGACGGCGACACGCTCGAAGTCGAGGAATCGAACGACGGCACCCATATCACCGGCAACTGGGTCGGCAAGTTCGCGGCAGACGGTTCGGTGGCGGGCGACCGCATGAACGTCGACGATTCCGACCCGCAGCCATTCGATCTCAAGCCGTTGGCGGCAGGGCAGGCGGTGCCGCCGCCAGGCGCGCCGGCGAGCGCGGCGAACAAGGCTGCGACCCAGCCTGCCGCAGGCGGATCCACGGCTCCGGCTCCGGCAACTGCCGCTGGTGGCCACGCCGTCGGCGGCGTCAGCAACTTGCAAACCGGCGAGTGAACCTCGCCATGCGGGCTTCCTCGGCCCGCCGACTCGCGCTGTCCGATAAGCGAAATCCAACCGGCTCGGCTAATCTTGCGTGTGCGGCGCGCCCCGAATTCGCGTGCCCTCCGTTTCCGTCAGATTCTCTCCGAAACACACCATGACCCAATCCAAACTCCAACGCGATCTGCAAACCCGTATCGTGCGTGCCGAAGACCAGCTCACGCCGGGCTTCGAATCATTCTCGATGCCGGTCACGCGGGCTTCGACGGTCGTGTTCCCCGATCTCGCGACCATGCGTGCGCTCGACTGGAAAAACGACGCGCAATGGCGCTACGGCCTGCATGCCACGCCGACTTCGCTTGCGCTGGCGCAGCGCCTCGCCACCATCGAGGGCGGCAATCACGCGTTGTTGCAGCCGTCGGGCTTGTCGTCGATTTCGAATGTGTATTTCGGCCTCGTCAAGTCAGGCGACGACGTGCTGATTCCCGATAACGTCTATTCGCCGAACCGCGATCACGGCGACTGGCTGGCGCGCGATTTTGGCGTTACCGTGCGCTATTACGATCCGATGATCGGCGCGGGCATCGCCGATCTGATCCGGCCGACGACGCGCCTCATCTGGCTCGAAGCGCCCGGCTCGGTGACGATGGAAGTCGCCGACGTGCCCGCTATCACCGCCGTGGCACGCGCACGCAACGTCGTCACCGCCATCGACAATACGTGGTCTGCGGGGCTCGGTTTCCGGCCGTTCGATCATGGCGTCGATATTTCGGTGCAGGCGTTGACCAAATATCAGTCGGGCGGTGGCGATGTGTTGATGGGCGCGACCATTACCGTCGATCGCGAACTGCACCTGAAGCTGAAGGCGGCGCGTATGCGCATGGGCATCGGGGTCTCGTCGGACGACTGTTCGCTGATTCTGCGCAGCCTGCCGACCATGCAGTTGCGCTTCGAGCAGCATGACCGCGCGGCGCTCGGATTGGCCAAATGGTTGAAGACGCGGCCGGAAATTGCCGCCGTGTTGCACCCGGCGCTGCCGGACTGTCCGGGGCACGAGTTTTTCAAGCGCGACTTCACGGGCGCGGGCGGGCTCTTTTCAGTTGTGTTCGACGGCCGCTACAGCCCGGCTCAAATCGACACGTTCTGCGAGTCGCTCGAACTGTTCTCGCTCGGCTGGAGCTGGGGCGGCGCGCACAGCCTTGCAATGCCGTATGACGTCGCGTCGATGCGCACCGCGGGGCAATGGCCGCATCGCGGCACCTTGGTGCGGTTCTATATCGGTCTCGAAACCGAAGCGGATCTGCGCGCGGATATCGAGCAGTCGCTGGCCGCGCTGGGTTGAACGTTCCAGGCGACGTTTTTTCGTAGAATCAGTGAGCCCGTCGGGACATTTTTCCGGCGGGCTTTTTTGTTGTCACTCTTTTGTTGTCACGATAGCCAGTAAGCCTAACCATTCGGCTGAATGTTCAGCATGATATCCCGACGCTACGATGGCGTGCATTCCAACTCAAGGTTGCCGCACCATGGTGAGCTTCGATGAATCTTTTCTTCTGGATGTTGCTGAATCTCGGCGTGCCGATCATCGGCCCGATCTTTACGCTAACCCTTGTCGCGCCCGCGCATGGTTGGCGCGTGGCAAAGGCGCTGATTGCCGGCTCGGTGAAAGACGGCCAACTGTTCTGGTGTGCGATCGGCCTGCTTGCTTCCGCGGTTTATGAGGCGGTGACGGCGCTGGAGCGGGGCCGTGGTGAGGCGTCGGTTCTGGCGTACTGGGTGGCTGGACTGTGTGTGATGGCGTTCACCTGTTCGAGCCTCGTAATGTCGGGGCTGGTCAATCCACATTCCAGGCGAGCAAGGCAGGGAGCGCCGCGGCGAAACAGCTTATTTGCTGATGGAAGCTTTTCGCCCACCGAGATCGTCCTCTCCGTTTTCTTCACGGTGATTGCCGCAGCTTTATTAGCATCCCTACATGTGCAGCTGATCTAGATTTTTTAGATAGTGCAGCATTTATACTGAT
The DNA here is from genome assembly GCF_046028015.1 of Paraburkholderia sp. RL17-383-BIF-A. Classification (NCBI taxonomy): domain Bacteria; kingdom Pseudomonadati; phylum Pseudomonadota; class Betaproteobacteria; order Burkholderiales; family Burkholderiaceae; genus Paraburkholderia; species Paraburkholderia sp. RL17-383-BIF-A. Next base: position 23,956 of record NZ_JARESR010000052.1, read on the forward strand.
CCTCTCAAGGAGGCAATCATGAAGAAATTCTCGTTGTGGCTGGTGTCCGAGAAAATTTACCCGCGCTTTTTGATGTGGATCACGATCATCGCAAGCCTCGATGCGATTAGCCTTATGTTGACGCTTTCAACGGGCATTGTGAAAAAATAGTGCCATGGGTGGCGCTGGCCGCCATTGCATCGGTCAGCGCATCAAACAGCCTTCGAACAGGTATCAGAACAGGTATCAGAACAGCCGCAGCAACCCGTCCAACCCCACATGGTTGAACGCCACGCTTGCCGCTTCGCGCACCACCGGCTTCGCACGGAACGCAACGGAGAGACCGGCTTCAGCCATCATCTTCAGATCGTTCGAGCCATCGCCCATGGCAATCGAGCGGCCTGGTTCAACGCCCAATTGCGCGCATGTTTCGCGAAGCGTGCGGGCTTTGACATCGGCGTTGACGATCTCGCCGATCACCTTGCCGGTCAGTTTGCCGTCCACGATTTCAAGCGTGTTCGCGCGCGTGAAATCGAGTCCGAGACGCGCTCTCAGTTTTTCGGTGAAGAACGTGAATCCGCCCGACACCAGCAGCGTTTTCAAACCAGCCGCCTTCGCGCCCGCCAGCATCTGCTCAGCGCCCGGCGAAAGTTTCAGCCGCTCTTCGTACACCCGTTCGAGCGCGCTTGCGTCGAGGCCTTTGAGCAGCGCCACGCGGCGCGTCAGGCTTTCGTTGAAGTCCTTGATTTCGCCGCGCATTGCGGCCTCGGTGATCGCGGACACTTCGCTTTTCAATCCGCAGAAGTCCGCGATTTCGTCAATGCATTCAATGGTGATCAGCGTCGAATCCATGTCCATCGCCACCAGCCCGAAGTCGCGCAGTTGGCGGCCGGCTTCGACAAACGCGTAGTCCAGTTGATGGGTGCCGCAATAGACGTCGAGGTCGCCACGTTGAGCGACGCTTGCGTCGGCAATGCGAATCGCGTTGGCGTCGATGACGCTGGCGTGCGAACCGCGCGCGAGCGCGACGAGCGTTTTTTGATGGTCGGCGGAAAGGGGCGCAGGGCTTTGAATGACGAGGTTCATGGACGACGACGCAATGACGCAGGGAAGGACGGGCGCGCGGCGCGCGCGGAAAATCCCGTTATTGTAACGGTTCGCCGGTCGGCATCGCCTGTCGCGCTCCGCTGGAACTGGCGGAGGCGCCACTGTGCATTGCGCCGTGCAATCCGCCGGCGCGCGGTTCATACTGGCGCATCGAACGACGCCTCGCAGCCAATACACGCACCGGCCGTCCCATTCGCGCCTTCGCGAGGCGCAATGGCCGGCCCGCGAATGCCCCGGCACCCTTGACGAGGCGCACTACCATGGAGACAACGCATGCCCCAGGCGACCGCCGGCGACGCATCCACTCTTGCGCGCGACTTCGATCTGCGCCACCTGAATCCCGCTTTCTATGCCGATCCCTATCCGGTTTATCACGCATTGCGCACCCACGAACCGGTCAAGCGCATGCCGGACGGCTCGCTGTTTCTAACGCGGTTTCGCGACGTGCAGGCGGTCTACCGGGATCCGAAGACTTTCAGCTCCGACAAGACCGTCGAATTCAAGCCGAAATATGGCGATTCGCCGCTCTACGCGCATCACACCACGAGTCTTGTATTCAACGATCCGCCGCGCCATACGCGTGTGCGCAAGCTGATCGCCGGTGCGCTGACGGCGCGCGCCATCGCGGCCATGGAGCCGGGTCTGGTGCGCCTCGTCGACGGCTTGCTCGATGCCGCCGCCGAACGCGGCCGGATCGACCTGATCGCCGAGTTCGCGTCGGCGATTCCGGTCGAGATCATCGGCAATCTGCTGGACGTGCCGCACGCGGAGCGCGAGCCGTTGCGTGACTGGTCGCTCGCGATACTCGGCGCGCTCGAGCCGTCGCTCACCGAGGCGCAACTCGAGCGGGGCAATCGCGCGGTGAGCGAATTCGTCGACTATCTGCGCGATCTGGTCGCGCGACGCCGCCGCGAGCCGGGCGATCCGCAACATGACGTACTGACGCGCCTGATCCAGGGCGAAGAGGGCGGCGAGCAGCTGTCCGAAGCGGAGTTGCTGCAAAACTGCATTTTCATTCTGAACGCGGGACATGAGACGACCACGAATCTGATCGGCAACGGACTCGTCACGCTGACGCAATGGCCGCAAGAGCGTGCGGCGTTGCTGCGCGAGCCGTCGCTGATCGGAACGGCGGTGGAGGAATGTCTGCGTTTCGAGAGTTCGAATCAGCTGGGCAACCGCATGGCGACCGTCGACACCGAGATCGGCGGCATCGCGGTGGCGCGCGGCACGCCGGTTACGCTGTGCATCGGCGCGGCCAATCGCGATCCGGAACAGTTCGAGGATCCGGATCGCTTCGACATCCGCCGTGATCCGAACTGGCACCTGGCGTTCGGCTTCGGCATTCATCAGTGCGCCGGGTTGTCGCTCGCGCGACTCGAGGCGCGCATTGCGATTGGCCGGTTCGTGCAGCGCTTTCCGGCGTATCGCCTGAACGGCGAGCCGACGCGCGGCGGGCGAGTGCGGTTTCGAGGCTTCGCCGAGGTGCCGATCGAGCTTGAGGCCGTTTGAGCTGGCTTGAATCGCCTTAAGGTGGCAGAAGCCTTGGCCCGGCAAAAGCCTTAAACCGCAAAGCCCGGAACGGCGTAGCTTTTGCCGGAGTGACGCAAGACTTACAGCCTGAGTGTAAGGGCGCCCGGGCGGCGGCGCTTGCTGGCTTTGGCCGGAATGCCGTGGCACGCTTGCTGCTTCGCTTCAGGTCCTAGGCCCAAGGGAGCGCACGATGGCACACATGATCTGGAAAGGCGCAATCAGCTTCGGCCTCGTTCACGTGCCGGTGCAGTTGTATCCGGCAACGCAATCGGAGAAGGTCGGCTTCAATCTGCTCGACAAGCGCACCATCGATCCGATCGGCTACAAGCAGATCAACAAGCGCACCGGCAAGGATGTGACGCGCGATAACATCGTGCGCGGCTTCGAGTACGAGAAAGACAAGTACGTCGTGCTGTCGGACGACGAGATTCGCTCAGCGAACCCCGAGTCGACGCAAACGGTCGATATCCTCGCGTTCGTCGATGCTCCGGACATTTCGTTCCTCTATCTCGACACGCCGTATTTCCTCACCCCCGACCGTAAGGGCGAAAAAGTCTATGCGCTGTTGCGCGAAGCCATGAAGGCGTCGGGCAAGATCGGCGTGGCGAGCGTCGTGCTGCATAACAAGCAGCATCTTGCTGCGCTGATACCGGTCGGTCCGGTACTCGCGTTGAACACGTTGCGCTGGGCTGCCGAAGTGCGCGACTTCGACGAATTCAAGCTGCCGCCCGAGGGCATGAAAGCCGCGGGAGTGTCAACGCGCGAACTCGACATGGCGAAGAAGCTGATCGACGATATGAGCGACAAATGGGATCCGTCGCAGTATCACGACACCTTCCGCGACGACATCATGGCGCTCGTCGATCGCAAGATTCGCGCAGGCAAGACCGAGGAAATCACCGAGGTCGAAGTGCCGCACGAGTCGCGTCAGTCTGCCGATATCCTCGATCTGTCGGATCTGCTCAAACGCAGCCTGGGACGTGGCAAGAGCAAGCAGCCGGCGTCGGCCAGTCGCAAGCGCGCTGCGGACGACGATGAAGACGACGCCGATAGCGAAGCCGAAACGTCGGTGCCGGCCCGCAAGAAACCGCGCGCCTCGCGCTCCGCGAGTACGGCAACAACGCGCAGCAGCGCAGGCAGCCGTGCGAGCGCCAAGACTGCTTCGACGCCGGCCACGCGCAAGCGTCGCGCGGCGGCTTGATTGTCAGCCTCGCGTCCACGCCGCCTGCGAGCAACGCCACCATCGTCATGAACGACAGACTCGGTACCTACACCCGCAAACGTCGCTTCGACGAAACGCCGGAGCCGTCGGGCATGCGCGTGGCCCGCAAACAAGGCAGCCGGAAGGCGACCAGACAGTCATCCGCCGATGCGCTCTCGTACGTGATTCAGGAGCACGACGCACGTCGTTTGCACTACGACTTCCGGCTCGAGCTGAACGGCACGCTCCTGTCGTGGGCGGTGCCGAAAGGGCCGAGCCTCGACCCGTCGGTGAAGCGGCTCGCGGTGCATGTCGAAGACCATCCGGTCGAGTACGGGTCGTTTGAAGGAGAAATTCCGCCAGGCAATTACGGCGCGGGCAGCGTGATCGTATGGGATCGCGGCACGTGGGAGCCGGTTGGCGGGACGGCCGAGGCGACGCGCGCGTACGCGGCCGGCAAACTCAAATTTCTGCTGCACGGTGAGAAGCTGCGCGGAGGCTGGACGCTGGTGCGCAGCCATATGCGCGGCAGCGGCGACAAGGAGCAATGGCTTCTGATCAAGGAACGCGATGACGAAGCGCGCGCTGAAAGCGACTACGACATATTGAAGAAGCGCCCAGGCAGCGTGCTCGACGGCAGCGCCACCGCGGGCACAGCTGCCAGAACGTCGAGAACAGTGACAGCGAAGCGCACAACAGACAAGGCTGCAGGCAAACGCGCTGCGGCCTCGAAAGCCACCGCGAAACCGGACGCGGCATCCACCGCGAAACGAGGCGGCAAGAATGGCGCGAAGTCCGCTTCACCGGAACGCGCCGACCCCAAGCGACCCGACATCGTAGCGACGCGCAGCGCGCGATCGCTGCGCGAGCTCGCCGCCTCGCCGTCGATCGAGGGTGCGGTGCCGGCCCGCCTGCCGGCGAGCTTCAAACCCCAACTCGCCACGCTCGTCGACGCGGCGCCCGCCGGCGATGATTGGTCGTATGAGATCAAGTTCGACGGCTATCGTGTGCTGGTCAGAATCGATAGGATGACCAAGGGAAATGCGGTCAAGGTGTTCACTCGCGCGGGCAACGACTGGACCGCGAAGTTCGGCAAACAGGTCAAGGCGTTCGAACAACTCGACATCGACAGCGCGTGGCTCGATGGCGAAGCCGTCGTGCTGGACCCCAACGGCGTGCCGAATTTTCAGGCGCTGCAGAATGCCTTCGATTCGAATCGTCCACAAGACATAGTCATCTATCTGTTCGACATACCGTTTCTGAACGGCTACGACTTGCGCGGCGTCCCGCTCGAACAGCGTCGTGCGATTTTGCGCGCCTTGCTGGAGGAGGTCGACGACAGCGTGCTGCGCTTCTCGAATGATTTCGACTTCAGCGCCGACGACCTGCTCAGGAGCGCGTGCGACATGGCGTTGGAAGGCATCATCGGCAAGCGGCGCGATAGTGGCTACATGTCGGGGCGTTCATCGGCGTGGATCAAACTGAAGTGCCGCCGACGCCAGGAGTTCGTGATCGGCGGCTATTCGGAACCGTCCGGCAGCCGCGCGGCGTTCGGTGCGCTGCTGCTCGGCATCTACGACGGCAACGGCAAATTGCAGTACGCGGGGCGCGTAGGCACCGGTTTCGACGCGGCGCTGCTGCGCTCGGTGAAGAAAGAACTGGATGCGCACGAGACCCAGCGCATGCCGTTTGCCGCCGCACCGCGCGAGCGCAGCCGTACACCAGTGCATTGGGTGGAGCCGGTGCTGGTCGCCGAATGCAATTTCGCGGAGTGGACGAGCGATGGCATCGTGCGTCAGGCTTCGTTCGTGAGTCTGCGCAACGACAAGCCGGCGCGTCAGATCGTCAAGGAATCACCTCGCAGGGGAGCCGACGTGCAAGAGCAAACCGATGCTGCGTCTGACGGCGTGCCGAAGAAGCGCACAGCGCGCAAGACTGCCGCGAGTACTTCGGCGGCGTCCGAAGCGAGTGGTGCGAACGAGGGGCGCACGACGGCCATCAAGGCCGAGGGTGCTAAGGCAGTGGGTATGAAGGCCACTGGTACGAAAGCCACTGGTACGAAAGCCGCGGGCAAGAAAGCCGCGGGCACGAAATCCGCGAGTGCGAAAGCAACGAGCACTGAAGTCGCGAGTACGGAAGCCACGAGTAAGAACGCCGCGAGTAACAAAGCCACAGGCACCAAAGCCACGAGTACCAAAGCCGCGAGCACCAAAGCCGCGAGCACCAAAGCCGCGAGCACCAAAGCCGCCGCCGCCAAAAACACGGCCACCAAGACAAGCGCAGCAACAAAATCAAACGCCCCGTCGATCCCCTCCGAAGTCGGCGGCGTCCGCATCTCGCACCCCGATCGTGTCATCGACAAAAGCACGGGCACGCGCAAGATCGATCTCGTGCAGTACTACGAATCTGTGGCCGACTGGATGCTGCCGCATTTGCGGGACCGTCCGGTGTCGCTGGTGCGCGCGCCCGAGGACATCGGCGGTGAACTGTTCTTCCAGAAGCACAGCCAGAAGCTGTCGATTCCGAATGTCACCCAGCACCCGGGTCTCGATCCAGGGCATCCACCGCTGATTACCGTCGACACGCTCAAGGCGCTGATCGGCGCCGCGCAGATGGGCACCGTCGAATTTCACACCTGGAATGCCGTCGCCTCGAATATCGAAAAACCGGACCGCATGGTGTTCGACCTCGACCCCGACGCCTCGCTGGGTTGGGTGCGCATGATCGAAGCCGCGCAATTGACGCGTTCGCTGCTCGAAGAACTCGGCCTCACGTCTTTCTGCAAGACAAGTGGCGGTAAAGGCTTGCACGTGGTCGTGCCGCTCGAGAAGCAGGCTGGCTGGGACGAAGTGAAGGATTTTTCGCAAGCCGTCGCGCAGCACATGGCGGCGACGCTGCCCAAGTACTTCAGCGCGAAGATGGGCGCGCAGAATCGCAAGCAGAAGATCTTCGTCGACTACCTGCGCAACAACCGCGGCTCGAGTACGGTCGCCGCATTTTCGGCGCGTGCGCGTCCGGGGCTGGGCGTATCGGTGCCGCTGACGTGGGACGAAGTCGCCACTTCCACAGGCGGCGATCAGTGGACCATCGAGAATCTGCACGAGCGCCTGGCCGATCTGAAAAGCGACCCGTGGGCGGACTACGCGAAAACACGCCAGCGTATTAACGCAGCCATGAAGAAACGACTTGGCGGCGCGCAGTAAGGGCGCTTCAGCAAACCTGATTCACCGCGAAAAGGAGCACATCATGAAGACCTCACCGCAATCCTCGGACGGCGACAAGCAGGCCGATCCGCATGCTAAAAAGCAACCTCGCTCGATGCAGGAGGCTGCCGCGCCGCTGCCGCATGAAACCGACCAGGCTCCGGAATCCCAGCACGAGGACGGCCCGCGCCTTGTCGGTAGGCAGGCGCATCGCGACCTCGAACGCGGGCTGAAAGATACGGATCGACGCGGCGGCGACGAGTATCAGGAAAAGACGCAGAACGACGCGCACGCCGACGTCAATTCCGATGGCAAAGAAGCCGGGGGCGGGCGCGGCAAGCATTGACGGGACTACGGCGTAACACGACAACAGCACAACGACACCTTGCCACATGCCACATGCCACATGCCACATGCCACATGCCACCGCGCCACCCACTACATCCACGGCCGGTCGCACAGTTGAGCCGCGCCATTACCTTCCCGCATAGCCCCTCCGCTCAACCCGGTTCCCTATCCCAATAAGGCGGATCGCCGAAATGGGCGGCGAGGAATTCGATAAAGGCGAGCGTCTTCGGCGGCACGAAGGAGCGGCTCGGATACACCGCCCAGATGGCCACGCGCTCGGCGAGCGGATAGCTATCCAGCACGCTGACCAGTTCGCCGCTGCGCAGAAACGGCGCCACGTCCCAGGTCGATTTGAGCGCGATGCCGAAACCGGCCAGCAGCGCGTCGCGGATCACTTCGCCGTTGTCCGTGACAAGCCGTCCACTCACGCGAACCTCGAGCGCGCCGGCGGGTGTTTCGAAGGCCCAGTCGCGCTGGTCCGACAGAATCATGCACTCGTGTTCCGCAAGCTCCGAAGGATGGTGCGGCGTACCACGCGCGGCAAGGTAAGCGGGCGCCGCGCACAGCACCCGGCGATTCACTGCCAGGCGCCGCGCCACCAGCGACGAATCCTTCAGCACGCCGACGCGGATCGCCACGTCGATCCCCGCATCGACGAGATCGATTACCTGATCCGTCAATCGCAGATCGACGCTCACGCCGGGAAAGCGGCGCAGAAATTCGCTGATCACCGGCGAAACGTGTTGCCGTCCGAACGACGACGGCATAGAAACGCGCAAGCGGCCTTGCGGCTCGGCCTGCGCGCGGCCAACCGAGGCGCGCGCGGCGGCGGCCGCGTCGAGCAGGGCTTCGGCGCGCGACATGAAGACTTCACCATCCTGCGTGAGGCTGATGCGGCGGGTGGTCCGGTGCAGCAGCCGCGCGCCGAGCAATTTTTCCAGCTGCGCGATGCGTGAGCTGGCCACCGCGGCCGACAAACCGAATTCGCGCCCAGCCGCCGATACGTTGGCCAGCAGAGCCGCACGCACGAACAGGGCGACATCGAGCAGGTCGAGCCGCTCCCGATCGCCTGAAGCGCCACGCATGGGGTGAGCAGTCAGATTCATTCTTCTGAATTTCCAAAAGATGTTTAAGTCATTATCGCGGTTTTAAAGAAGTAAGAATCGCCTTAGGATCACGCCATTGGGATCGAAATCCTTGATCAGCGGCGCGACAGGCTCTGCGCAAGGATCGAAATCCTCCCATTTCGTCTGAACGAACAGGAGCATGTATGAAAGCTGTCGGTCTCTATCGTTATTTGCCGATTGATCAAGCCGAAGCCTTGGTCGATGTGGATATCCCCAAGCCCGAGGCCACCGGTCGTGATCTGCTGGTCAAGGTCGAAGCCATTTCCGTCAATCCGGTCGACACCAAGGTGCGCGCCCCGAAGGACACCGTCGAAAAAGCCCCGCGCGTACTCGGCTGGGATGCCGCCGGCACGGTCGTCGCGGTCGGTCCGGACGTGACGCTGTTCAAAGTGGGTGATCCTGTGTTCTATGCGGGCAGCATTACGCGGCCGGGCGCCAACAGCGAATTCCACCTGGTCGACGAGCGCATCGTCGGGCGCAAGCCCGCGTCGCTCGATTTCACGCACGCGGCCGCGCTGCCGTTGACCGCGATCACCGCGTGGGAAGCCCTGTTCGACCGCCTCGGCGTGTCGCCGCAAGGCGCGGATGAGGGGCAGACCGTGTTGATCATCGGCGGAGCGGGCGGGGTCGGTTCGATCGGTATTCAACTGGCGAAGCAACTTGCGAAGCTCACGGTGATCGCGACCGCATCGCGGCCCGAATCGGCGAAATGGGCGACGGAACTGGGCGCGGATCACATCGTCGATCACTTCGGCGATATGCCCGCGCAATTGAAAAAGCTCGGGATCGACGAGGTCGATTACGTGCTCATGTTCAACGACACCGACAAGAACTTCCCCGCGGCGGCCGAAGTCATCAAGCCGCAAGGCGGCATCTGCACGATTGTGGAAAACAGCAAACCGGTGCCGGTCGAACTGCTGAAGGCGAAGAGCGCCGCGTTCCACTGGGAATTCATGTTCACCCGTTCGATGTTCGGCACGCCCGACATGATCGAGCAGCACAAACTGCTGACCGAAGTCGCGCGTCTCGTTGATGCGGGCACGTTGCGCACCACGGTCGGCCAGGCTCTCGGCGCCATCAACGCGGCGAATCTGCGCCGCGCGCATCAACTGCTCGAAGAAGGGCGGGCCATCGGCAAGCTGGTGCTGACGGGCTTTGCAGACTAAGCCGCACCGCGCCTGAACCAGCAAGCCTGGCTCATACGGCCGGCGTCGCAGCCATGCGCGCCGGCCGTTTTCATTTGAGGTGCATCAAACGGCGCGTTCTCGCGGCGTGCGTGACGATTCGTAGCAGAACGGCGCGGCGCGCGCCTGCGCGGCCGCGCGCGCAGAAAACGCGTTGCCGCAAGCGGGTTAACACCCGATTCGCGGGCAGCGCGCGCGGCTTCGCTTGGCGTTAGACTGACGGGGCATCATGCTAAAACAGCTGCGTGTCTCGCAGCCCCGGCTGGCCAGGCATCGACCGGCTTCATCCAGTCACGCGGTGCGTGGGCAGTCGTGCTGAAGCGAGCGCGCAGCGGCACAACAACGAGGTGACAGTATGAGCTTCAGACTCTCCGCCGTTTCAGTTGTCGCTTCTCTCGCTTGCGCGCTCGCGCCCGGCATGCTGGTGCCGGCGGCCCACGCGGCCACGCCGATCACGGTCACGTCCCAGTCCGCCCTCGACGGCCCGATCCGCTACACGGTTCGCGTCACGTCGAAACAGTTCGGCAATTCGCAGGAAACCCGCACGATCCGCTCCGGCGAATCGGATGACTTCACGTGGAAGACCGTGCCGCCCGGCGGCCCGGTTCCCGCCACGGATGCATGCCCGAACTACGCGTCGCTGCCGCTCGATACCAACGGCGCGATGATTCGCCAGACCCAGATCCGTTTTGCGCCGGTCGTCGCCGCTGACGGCACGGCAACCGTGCAATTGAGCTTCCAGGCACAGACACCGCACGGCGTGAAATCAGTGACGAGCGGCGGCAAAACGCTCAAGTGTCCGAACGACGTCAGCGTCAGTCAGATCGTGCGATTCACGATGCCTGTCAACGGCAGCACGAAAACGCTCACGCTCAGCGACGGCACGGAAATCGCGATCAGCGCGAAGCGTTGAGTCGGGCGCGCGCAAGAGCGGGCGGACGCGCTTAACGCCGCGCCGTGGTCCGCTCCACGAGCCGCGCGGACAGAAACCGGTGCTCCGCCGAAAAGAGCCGCCGGTACGTGAGCAACACTGCGCCCACCGTCCCGAGGGCCGACGACGCGGCGATCAGAAACATGATCACGATCTGATAACGCACGGCCTGTAGCGGCGACTGGCCGGCCAGCACCTGGCCGGTCATCATGCCGGGCAGGCTCACCACGCCGACTACCGCCATCTGATTGAGCGTCGGCATCATGCCCGCGCGCACCGCTTGCCGCGCCGGCGCCTGCGCGGCTTCCCAACGCGTCGCGCCGAGCGCGAGCGCCATGTCGACGCGGTCGCGCCGCGCGGTCAACTCCTCGGTCATCCGTTCGATACCGAGCGACACGCCGGTCAGCGTATTGCCGAGGATCATGCCGAGAATCGGAATCGCATACTGCGGCTCGTACCACGGGTGAATGCGGATCACGACGAACAGCCCGACCGCGGCCACGAGCCACGAACTGATCCAGATCGACAGCACACTGTCCGCGTGTTGTCCGCGATAGGTGCGGCTGCCGCGCTGCGCGCCCGCGAAGCCGGCGATCAGCGTCATCAGGATCATGAGCGGCAGCACCACGTACCAACGGTCGTAACGGAACACCCAGCCGAGCACGTAGCCGATCGCCAGCAACTGTACGACGGTGCGCACGGCGGCCCATGCCAGCTTGCGTTCCAGATCGAGCCTGAGCGCAACCGACACTACGCCGTTCACGACGATCAGCAACGCTGCAATCGCGACGTCCCAGAGACTCAGGTTTTGCAATGTCATTGGCCGAACTCCGGATGATCGTGACGCTCGGTCGGCTCTTCCTGCCGCGCCGTGTCACCGAGAACGCCCGCGCGCATGACCAGATGCCGCTCGCTCATGCGGATGGCTTGCGCCGGATCGTGGGATACCCAGATCGACGCATGACGCAGAGGATCGGCGTCGAACCAGGCATGCACCAGACCTTCGATCGCGCGCGACGACTCCGGGTCGAGCGAGGCGGTGGGTTCGTCGAGCAGCAGGACCTCGGGCGTCAGTTGCAACACGCGAATCAGCGCGGTGATCTGCGCCTCGCCGCCGGACAGTTCGCTGGCGCTCTTGTCGAGAAAGTCGTTGCCACGGCCGGCCTGAGCGGCGAGGCTCGCGGCGCGCGCGCGATCGAAACGCACGTCGCGATAGGCGCGCAGTTCGAACGGATAGCGCAGATTGTCTTCCACGCTGCCGTCGAGCAGCGCGGGCCGCTGCCGGATATACGCCACGTTGCGCCGGTAGCGCGGTATGGCGGCGCGCTCCACCGCCGCGCCATGCCACATGATGCGTCCCGCATCGAGCGGATCGAGCAGGGCGAGGGCGCGCAGGAACACGCTCTTGCCCGAACCGGACGGCCCGGTGACCGCGACGCGGTCGCCCGCATGCAACGCGAAGGTGGTGGGTTGCAGCAGCGTCTGGCCGCGCACGGCATCGCGCCGCACGATGCCGTCAGTGAAAACTAAGGGAAGGTCGGTCATAAGTGGGACCGTAATAGGCAATGCATGAGGTCGAAGCTCGCGGTGATGGGGTAATGACGCGTCAGCAACCATTCCCGCGGTGAATGCGCGGCCGGCGGTGCAGCATGATAAAACGGCAATGCACTAGCACTTGACGGCCACGCAGCGGGCACGCAACGTGCTGGTCGGTGATCAACCTGGAACCAACAGCGGAGCCTATCAATGGCAGTGTCGAGCACGATCGGAAGACGGATCGGAAAAATCATCGCATGGTTGCTGGCGATCATCGTCATTCTGATTGTGGCGTTGACCATTTTCCTCCTGACTTTCGACTGGAACCGGGCAAGGCCCTATATCAACGACAAGGTCACGCAGGCGATCGGCAGGCCGTTCGCCATTAACGGCGACCTGAAAGTGGGCTGGCGGCATCCGGTGGGTGAGACCGGCTGGCGTGGCTGGGTACCCTGGCCGCGTTTCTCGGCGGCCAACATTACCGTCGGCAATCCGGACTGGACCAGGCAGCCGCAATTCGCCACGCTCGACGAGATCGACTTCCAGGTCAAGGTGTTGCCGCTGCTCGCGCACGATATCGTGATTCCCGCGATCAACCTCGTGAATCCCTCGGTCGACCTCGAGCGCCTGCTCGATGGGCGCAACAACTGGACTTTCAAACTGGCTTCGTCCAGCGGGCCTTCCGAATGGAAACTCGATCTGCACGATATCGCTTTCGCCAAGGGCAACATTGCGTTGTCCGATCAGCAGAAGAAAGTCGACATGCAGATGGTCGTCGATACGCTCGGCCAGCCGATTCCGATCGGTGAGGCGATGAAGCAGCAGGAAGCGGCGTCGCGCAGCGCGTCGGCGGAAGCTATCGGCAAGTCGGGCGCTAACAAGCTGACCGCGCAGGCGAATGCGCTGGCGGCATCCGAAGCCGCAGCGGCTTCCGCAGCGGCGGCCTCGGGCGCATCGGCCACGGATATCACGGCGTCGGGTACGACGGCGGCCACCGGCGCCTCGGGTGCGATGGTCGCGGGCGGCTCGAAAGGCGCCAGTGCTGCCGTTGGCGCGGGCGCGAGCAGCGCGGTCGTGGCGTCGGCACCGGCTACGGGTGTGAGCGGAGCAAGCGGTGCAAGCAGTGCCGAGGCTCAGGCAGCAGCGAAACGCGAGATTCCACCCTACGCCATCGGCTGGACCGTCAAAGGGACTTACAACAAGACGCCGGTGTCGGGCAGCGGTAAGGTCGGCGGCGTGCTGGCGTTACAGGACGCAAACCGGCCGTTCCCGGTGCAGGCCGATGTCAAGGCGGGCGATCTGCATGTCGGTCTCGTTGGTACGATCACCGACCCGGCGCATCTTGCTGCGGTCGATCTGCGCCTCTGGCTGCAAGGCAACAGCATGGCGCGTCTCTATTCGCTGACGGGCGTGACCCTTCCCGACACGCCGCCGTATGCGACCGAAGGACGCTTCGTCGGCCAGTTCAAGTCCAGCGGCAGCGTCTTCAAGTATGAAAATTTTACAGGCCGGGTCGGCGGCAGCGATCTGAACGGCTCGTTGACCTATACGGCGCGTGAACCGCGTCCGCTGTTGCAGGGCGAACTGGTCTCGCATCTGCTGCAATTCTCGGATCTGGCGCCGGTGATCGGCGCGGATTCGAACGCGAGCAAGGCCAAGCGCGGCGACGCAACGGCGCAACCTTCCAACAAGGCGCTGCCGGTCGAAGAATTCCGCACCGACCGCTGGAAGGCGATCGACGCCGACGTGAAGTTTACCGGCCGGCGCATCGTCAAGGACGTCAATCTGCCGATCACGGATCTATACACGCATATCGTGATGACCGACGGCGTGCTCTCGCTGGAGCCGCTGAAGTTCGGCGTGGCGGGCGGCACGCTCGCTTCGGACATCCATCTGGACGGCAGTGCGACGCCGCTGAAGGGCCGTTTCGCCACATCGGCGCGGCATCTCAAGCTCAAGCAGTTGTTCCCGAACTTCAAGACGATGCAGAACGCGCTCGGCGAAATTAACGGCGACGCCGCGCTGACGGCGACGGGCAATTCGCCGGCCGCGCTCGCGGCCACCTCGAACGGCGAGGTGAAGGCGCTGGTGACGGACGGCACGGTAAGCCGCCTGCTGATGGAAGCGGCCGGCTTGAACGTGGCGAACGTCGTGTATGAAAAGCTGTTCGGCAATCGAGACGTGAAGATCAACTGCGCGGCCGCCGATTTTGTCGCCACCAATGGCGTGCTCGATTCGCGTGTCTTCGCGCTCGATACGGACGACGCGGTGATCGACATCGACGGCAACGTGAATCTGCGCGACGAGTCGATGGACCTGGGCGTGCATCCGCATACCAAGGGCTTCCGGGTATTCTCGCTGCGCTCGCCGCTCTATGTGAAAGGCACCTTCAAGGATCCGCATGTTGGCGTGAACGCTGCCGCGCTGGCGTTGCGCGGCGGCGCGGCCGTCGGTCTCGGCTTGATCAATCCGTTCGCGGCGCTGATTCCGTTGCTCGCGCCGAGCAACAACAAGCCGTTGCCATGCAACCAGTTGCTGGCGCAGGTCCGGCAGGCGCCGACGGCGCCGCCGCCGGGCGTGAAGCAGCAGCCGAAGGCCGCTATTTCTCTGGATGGCGCGCCGGTCAACAAGTCTTCGGGTGGCGCATCGTCGCCCGGTGCTGCGGATAAGAAGCCGGCGGTGATGTCGCCGGCTAGCGCGGCTGCATACAAGGGGAGCTGATGCCTTTCGTTCTGCCTGCGGAGTGGTTGAGCTGGAGCCTGGGCGGTGGCCTGTCGTTGATTTTTCTGTGGCTGATCAGCGTGCCGCCAGTGCGCGGCCGCATGGATGACATCGCGACGAAATGAGATCGCTCAGTTCGGCACGCGTGGACGCGATTAATGCCGGGCCGCGGCGCGGATCGGATGCGAAGCGGCAATGAGGTAACTGAAACGTCACGCCGTCACGTCACGGAATGTCGTAACGCAGCCACGTAACGGTACGACGCAGCCGGCACACAGCGGAAAACAACACAACGAGAAACGACA